>NZ_JBBDGN010000004.1:0-198314 GCF_037204145.1 Microbacterium istanbulense | reverse complement strand
ATGCGCCCCAAACCTGGCGTGGGTTGGGTGGTTGGGTGGGGTCACGCCGGAGGGCGGATGCCGAAGGCGCGGAGCCGGGCGGCGAGGGCATCCGGGCTGGCGATGTCGGACCAGCCCCAGCGCACGAAGGCGCACTGCCGGATGCCGCGGATCCAGTCCTCCCGCTGCTTCTCCTCGTCGATCACCTGCCGCGGTGCCCGGCCTCGGAGTATGTCCGGATCGGTGTACTTGATACCGCCGTCGAACTCCCCCAGCCATGCCTCTTCGCCACCGCCGACCGCGAAGTCGACCCAGTAGTCCCGACCATCGGGCGCAGAGACACGTTCTTGCAGCACGATGCGCCGGAAGCCGAGCTCGATCAAGCGGATGCGGCTGATGCTCTCACCCGGCAGATGCGCCCGCCCATCGGCGAAACGCATCACCCGTCGTGCGCGCGAAAAGCCGTGCGCCGACCGCGAGGCGATGGTCAGCACCTCGCGACGGAACTCCTCCGCACGCGCAGGGTGCTCCGGCCCGGGCCGCGCCCCACCGACATGGCGCAGCGCGGCATCCGCAATCACGACGGCCTGCTCGAAGTCGGCGGTTCGCGCAACATCGGCAACGGTGCGCGCGAGGGACGTGACGCGCGAGCCATCGATCTCGATGACCTCGTCGTCGCGCAGGCGCGCACGGTGACGGATCGTCGCGAGGGCGCGACCAGGACGACCCTCCCCCAGGCTGATGTGCAGATGGGTGGGATGCGGACGGAACAGCGGCAGTCCGTGCATCGCAGCTGCGGACTCGTGCGAGATCACGGGCGTTTCCGCGGACGTCAGGGTCAGCGCCCGTGCGCGCGCGATCACGCGCCCCTCCGGCCGTGCTCTGCTCCACTCGCCTTCGTCGGCAAAGACCCCGGGACGCACCCGGACGAGGGCGCCGGCGGCTGCCGCGGAGTGGTACCCCGACGCGCGACGCCGCACGGTGCCGAGGTCATCGGTCGTGAGCAGGGTCGGTATGAAGCGCATCCGCACAGGATGCCGCGCCCGCGGGCATCTGCCGCTGCTGTTTCCCGGCCCGTGTGCACAACTCCCCCGCCCCACCTCCCTGTGCGCAGCGAACGTCCCACCCGGCCCCGCGCCGTCTTCCGGGCCGGATTGCGCCGGGTTTGGGGCGCGGTCTCGCGTTTGGGGCGCCCTGGTGCCGCCCCAAACGCAGGGATCCGCCCCAAACCCGGCAGAGGGTTGTCGGGGTACCGGGGTGGGGCGCCCAGGGGCGGGGACGGACGGGAGAAAGGAGGGGTTAGCGGTCGAAGCCCTCGGCGATGATCTCGACGAGCTCCTCGCGCTCCTCCACGGGGAGGAACGCAGCCGCGGCGGCGTTGAACTGGAACGCCTCGAGGTCGTCGAGGGTGTAGTCGAACGTCGCGGCGAGCTGCGAGAGCTCCTTCGTGAGCGACGTGTCACTCATCGTGCGGTTATCGACGTTGACCGTCACCGAGAATCCCAGCTGGTACAGCAGGTCGAAGGGGTGATCGCCGAGACCCGTGCCCCACGCCTCGATCGCCCCGGTCTGCAGGTTCGATGAGGGCGACAGCTCCAGCGCGATCTCGCGGTCGCGCACCCAGCGGGCGACGGGACCGAGCTGCACCTGCACGTCATCGCCGTTGCGGTCGACGATCAGCAGATCCTCGGCGAGCCGCACACCGTGCCCGAGGCGCAGCGCGCGGCCGTCGAGCAGTGCGGAGCGGATGGAATCGAGCCCGGCGGCCTCACCGGCATGCACGGTCACGGGGAAGAACTGCTCAGCCAGGTAATCGAACGCCGCTCGGTGCGCCGAGGCGGGGAATCCGTCTTCGGGGCCGGCGATGTCGAAACCGACGACGCCCTCGCCGCGCATCGCGACGGCGAGCTTCGCCATCTCGAGCGTGTGGTCGGTGTGGCGCATGCCGCTGATCAGCTGTCCGACTCGGATGCTGCGCCCCGCAGCATCCGCCGCATCGACGCCCTCTTCGATTCCGCGCTGCACGGCCCGTACGGCCTGCTCTGGGCTGAGGCCCGCGGTCAGATGCTGCTCGGGGGCCCAGCGCATCTCGCCGTACACGACACCGTCGGCGGCGAGGTCTTCGACGAACTCCCGGGCGATGCGGGTCAGCGCGCCCTCGCTCTGCATCACGGCGGTGGTCAGTGCGAAGGTCTTCAGGTACTCCACCAGCGAGCCAGAGCCGCACTGGTCGGCGAACCAGCGGCGCAGCCCCGCCGCATCGGATGCCGGAGCGGCGATGCCGAACTCGTCGGCCAGCTCGATGATCGTGCCGGGCCGCACACCGCCGTCGAGGTGGTCGTGCAGCGACACCTTGGGAAGGTCGCGCACAGAGCGCCCCTGCACCGTCACGTCGTTCTTGGCCATGATGCTCCTCCGATCGTTCAGGCGGTGATGCGCTCGCGCACGATGGGACCCGCCGGCACGGCGGTGTCGCCGATCTCCCAGGCGCCCTCCAGCGCCTCCAGCGCACGCGCGAAGCGGGCGTCGTCGTCAGCCGACAGCGTGAACAGCGGCTGTCCGGCACGCACCTCGTCGCCCGGCTTGACAGCAAGGTCGATGCCGGCGGCGAAGATCACCGGATCCTGCGCGCGCGCACGTCCGGCGCCCAGACGCCAGGCGGCGATGCCGAACGGCAGCGCATCCATCCGAGTGATCACGCCATCCGCGGGCGCCGTGACCACATGGGTCTCCTTCGCGACCGGCAGCGGCGCGGTCGGGTCGCCGTCCTGTGCCCGGATCATCGCGTTCCAGCGGTCCATGGCGCGTCCGTCGTCGAGGGCGGCCTCGACATCGGCATCCGGCTGCCCCGACAGCGCGAGCATCTCGCGAGCGAGAGCGATCGTCAGCTCACGCACGTCGGCGGGTCCGCCACCGGCGAGGATCTCGACCGACTCACGTACCTCATTGGCGTTGCCGATCGCCAGGCCCAACGGCACGTTCATGTCGGTGAGCAGCGCGGTCGTCGCGACCCCGGAGTCGGTGCCGAGCGCGACCATGGTGCGGGCGAGCTCGCGCGCACGGTCGATGTCCTGCATGAACGCGCCGTTGCCGACCTTCACGTCGAGCACCAGTGCGTCGGTTCCCTCGGCGATCTTCTTCGACATGATGCTCGACGCGATCAGCGGAATCGCCTCGACCGTTCCGGTGACATCGCGCAGCGCGTAGAGCTTCTTGTCTGCAGGGGCAAGGCCCGAGCCCGCAGCGCAGATGACCGCGCCGACATCGCCCTGCATCTGCGCGAACATCTCCTCGTTCGACAGGGCCGCACGCCACCCGGGAATCGACTCGAGCTTGTCGAGGGTGCCCCCGGTGTGCCCGAGGCCACGACCGGAGAGCTGCGGCACCGCCACACCGAAGACCGCCACCAGCGGCGCCAGCGGCAGCGTGATCTTGTCACCCACGCCCCCGGTGGAGTGCTTGTCGACGGTCTTCTTGCCCAGGCCAGAGAAGTCCATCCGCTCGCCCGAGGCGATCATGGCGTCGGTCAGCACGCGGATCTCGTCACGCTCCATGCCACGCTGGAAGATCGCCATCGCGAACGAGGCCATCTGGGCGTCGGAGACGTAGCCGCGCGTGTAGGCGTCGACCATCCATCGCAGAGCGGGCTCCGGCACCGCTCCGCCATCGCGCTTCGCGCGGATGACGTCGACGGCGTCGAAGGGTTCGATCCGGGTGGGTTCGGCGGTCATCTCAGATACTCCTCTGGCCCTGAACCTGTCGCAGGCTCAACGGGCGTCTTCCAGGTCGCGCGGCCCGAACGCGTCGGGCAGCACCTCATCGATCGTGCGGATGCCGGAGACGGTCTCCAGCAGCATCTCGGGCATGGCGTGTTCGTACAGCAGCTGACGGCAGCGCCCGCAAGGCATGATCGTCTGGCCGTCGTTGTTGACGCAGACGAATGCCACCAGCTGTCCGCCACCGGACATGTGCAGGTCACCGACCAGCGCGCACTCCGCGCAGAGAGTGACACCGTAGGAGGCGTTCTCGACGTTGCATCCGGCGACGATGCGGCCATCGCTGACGAGCGCGGCAGCTCCCACCTTGTAGCGCGAGTACGGCGCGTACGCCTTCGTCATCGCCTCGGTCGCGACCTGACGCAGCTCGTCCCAGTCGATATCGGTCATCGGCCCTCCTAAGACTTGATGTACGGCACGCCGTCGGCCGCGGGCGCCCGCGAGCGTCCAACAAGTCCGGCCACGGCGAAGATCGTCACGACGTACGGCAGCATCAGCATGAACTGGCTGGGCACCGGAGACCCGATGACCGACAGCACACCCTGCAGGTTGGTCGCGAAACCGAACAGCAACGCCGCGAGCGTCGCCTTGATCGGGTCCCACTGGCCGAAGATCACGGCGGCCAGGGCGATGAAGCCCGCCCCGGCGGTCATCTCCTGGTTGAACCGCGGCACCGAGACGAGCGTGTAGAACGCGCCGCCCATACCCGCGACCGCGCCGGCCAGCAGAAGCGCACGGTAGCGCGTGGCCTGCACCTTGATGCCGACGGTGTCCGCGGCCTGCGGGTGCTCGCCCACGGCGCGCAGACGCAGACCCCACCGGGTGCGGTACAGCCCGAACCAGACCAGCGCGACCACGACGTACATCAGGTAGACGATGAACGACTGGCGGAACAGGATCGGTCCGATCACCGGGATCTCGCTCAGCAGCGGGATCGCGATGGTGTTGAACGTCGCGGGGCTGTTCAGCGTCTCTGTGTTCGGGGCGAGCACCTGGCGGAACAGGAAGGTCGTCAGACCGATCACCAGCACGTTCAGCACGACGCCGACGATGACCTGCTCCACGTAGTAGGTGATGGTGAAGAGGCCGAGCACGAGGGCGACCAGCGTGCCGGCGACCATCGCGGCGATCAGACCCGCCCACGGGCTGCCTGCCAGCGAAGATGCGACCGCGGCGCTGAAGGCTCCCGCCAGCAGCTGTGCCTCGATGGCGATGTTCACCACACCTGCACGCTCGCCGATCACGCCGCCCAGGGCTCCGAAGATCAGCGGGGTCGCCAGCGCCAGCGCGCCGCCGAGCAGGCCGATCATCGGCAGCGTCTCGCCCGCAGCGGCCCAGGCCAAGAACCCGAGCAGCAGCGCGGCGACGTACACCACGATCAGCCAGAGCGGGGTGTGTCGGCGCGAGCGCACCAGCCAGACGGCGTACGCCGTCGCCGCGGCCATGATCAGCACTGCGACCCACGCCGTCGCGTTGGCGGGCAGAACGACGTCGGGGATGGCGAAGAAGGCCGCGCCCGAGGTGAGGCGGAACGTCGTGGCGCCCTCACGCGGCGCCAGCAGCGGGAGCAGCGCGATGAGCACGGTGAAGATGCCGAAGATGATCGGCACCTTCCACGACACGACCGTGACCGTGCGGGGCGCGTCGATCTGCGCGTCGGCGGTCGAGACAGCGGCGCTCATGCCGACACCTCCTTCTTCTCTGCGCGCTTCTGCGCACGCTTCGCGGTCCGCGCCGTGTTGCGAGGCTTGCGCCCCGGCTGCGGCAGACCGAACATGGCGCGCACCAGCGGCGGCGCGGCGATGAACAGCACGATGAGCGATTGCACGACCAGCACGATCTCGATCGGGATGCCCTGCGAGGACTGCATCGTGAAGCCACCGGTCTTGAACGCGCCGAACAGGAGACCTGCGGCGAGGATGCCCAGCGGCGAGGAGCGACCGAGCAGCGCGACCGTGATGGCGTCGAAGCCGATGCCGGCGTCGATCGCACCGCCGAAGCCGCTGACCTCGGTTCCGAGGATCTGGCTGATGCCGGCGATACCCACCAGGGCGCCGGCGATGAGCATGACCACGAAGTACATGCGTCCGACGTTGATGCCGGCTACGCGAGCGGCATCCGGGTTCTCACCCACGGCACGGAAGCGGAAGCCGAGCGAGGACCGCTCCAGCAGCCACCACGTGAACGCGACGGCGGCGAGGGCCAGCAGGAAGCCGGCATGCAGCTTGTACTGCGGGCCGAGCAGCTGCGGCAGCTGTGCCGATTCGGGCATCGGCGCCGTCTTGGGGTTGTTCGACCCGTCGGCCTGCAGCAGCCCCTGGGTGGCAAGCATCCAGGCCAGCAGGTAGAAGGCGATGTGGTTGAGCATGATCGTCGTGATCACCTCGTGCGCGCCGGTGCGCGCCTTGAGGAAGCCGGCGATACCCGCCCACAGGGCCGCCGCCGTCATGCCCGCGATGATCGCGGCGATGAGGTGCAGCGGGAACGGCATGTCGAGCTGCGTGGCCACGTATCCGCCGGCAGCGGCCGCCATGAGCATCTGGCCCTGACCACCGATGTTGAACAGACCGGCGCGGAACGCCAGGCCGACGCCGAGGCCGGCCGCGATCAGCGGCGTCGCGAACTTCAACGTCTCGGTGAGGGGACGGATGCCCTTCGCGAAGGTGTCCGCGTTGTAGTTGTAGATCGACCCGCGGAAAAGCGCGGCATAGGCGCCGGTGACGGCCTCCCAGGCGGCGGCGATCGTGTCCATCGGCCGCGAGAAGAAGTATCCGGCGGCCTCCTGCACCTCTTTGTTCGTGGCGGCGATCATGATCGAGCCGACGACCACGGCGATGAAGACGGCGAGCACGACGATGATCGCGTTGCCCGTCGCGACGCGCATCCACGCCTCACGCCACTTCGACGGCGCCGGGACGTCGTTCGTCTGGGTCGCCGGGGTCTGGGTCTGTGCGGCGCTCATGCGCTCTCTCCGTTCGTGACCATACCGGCCATCATCAGACCGAGCTCGTCGCGTGAGGTGTTGCCCGGGACGATGCCAACGATACGTCCGCGGTACATGACAAGGATGCGATCGGCGAGGGCGGCGACCTCGTCGAGCTCGCTGGAGATCACGATCACCGGAACACCGCTATCGCGCGTCTCGACGATGCGCTTGTGGATGAACTCGATCGAGCCGACGTCGACGCCGCGGGTGGGCTGGGCGGCGACGAAGAGTGCCAGGTCGCGGCTGAGCTCGCGCGCGAGGACGACCTTCTGCTGGTTACCGCCCGACAGGCGACCGGCCGGCTGGCTCGGGCCCTGCGTGCGCACGTCGAACTCGGCGATCTTCTCGCGGGCGAACGCGTCGAGTGCGTTGCGGCGGATCGTGCCTGCTGAGACGAAGGGCTCCCCGTGGGAGCGGTCGAGCATGAGGTTCTCGGCGATCGAGAACTCCTTCACGAGCCCATCGACACTGCGGTCTTCCGGCACGTAGCCGACGCCGGCATCGAGGATCTGACGCACGGTGCGGCCGACGAGCTCCTGCCCGTCGAGGCGGATGCTGCCGCGCACGTGATCCTGCAGGCCGATGATCGCCTCGGTAAGCTCCGTCTGGCCGTTGCCCTGCACACCGGCGATGGCGAGCACCTCACCGCCGCGCACCTCGAAGGTGGCGTCGTCGACGAGCACGGTGCCGACGCGGTCGACGACGGTGAGGCCGGAGACGACGAGGCCGTTCTCCTGCAGCTGCGGGGCGTCCTTGTGCACGGTCAGTTCGACGGCACGGCCGACCATGAGCGAGGCGAGTTCCTCGTTGGAGGCGGTCGGGGATGCTTCACCGACGACCTTGCCCAGCCGGATGACGGTGATCCGGTCGGCGACCTCGCGCACCTCGCGCAGCTTGTGAGTGATGAACACGATCGACGTGCCCTGCGACTTGAGCTGGCGCATCGTGGCCATCAGCTCGTCCGTCTCCTGCGGGGTGAGCACGGCGGTGGGCTCGTCGAAGACGAGCACTTTGGCGTCGCGGGAGAGTGCCTTGATGATCTCGACGCGCTGCTGCACGCCGACGGGAAGGTCTTCGATCACGGCATCCGGGTCGACGTCGAAACCGAACCGCTCCGAGATCTCGCGCACCTTCGCGCGAGCGGCGTTCAGGTCGAGGCGACCGCCGAAGGTGGTCTCCTCATGGCCGAGCATGACGTTCTCGGCGACCGTGAAGACGGGGATCAGCATGAAGTGCTGGTGCACCATGCCGATGCCGGCGTTCATCGCGTCGCCGGGGCCGGCGAAATGCTGCACGACGTCATCGAGCAGGATCTCGCCCTCGTCGGCCTGGTAGAGGCCGTAGAGGACGTTCATCAGCGTCGACTTGCCGGCACCGTTCTCGCCGAGAAGGCAGTGGATCTCACCTGCTTCGACGGTGAGATTGATGTGGTCGTTGGCCGTCAGCGCGCCGAACCTCTTTGTGATGTCGCGCAGTTCAAGCTTCATGTTGTCGATCCTATTCAGCAGACCGGTCGGGCCGGGAGGGTCGCCCGGCAGGAAAAACGGGGAGGCCGACGTCAGCCGGCCTCCCCGTTTCAGGGTGTCACTCGCTCAGGTACGAGGTGACGGTCACCTTGCCGTCGATGATGTCCTGCTGCAGCTGCTTGACCTCTTCCTGCAGGCCGGCGTCGACCTTGTCAGCGAAGTTGTGCAGCTCGGCGATGCCGACGCCCTCGTTCTCGAGGGTTCCGACGTAGGCCTCGGGGTCGAACTCGTCGTTGCCGCTGGAGAGCACGGCCTGCTCGACCGAGAGGTCCATGGCCTTGAGCACCGAGGTGAGCACGATGTCGGCGGTGCTCGGGTCGGTCACGAACAGGTCGGCGTCGGCGCCGATGAGGGCGATGTCCTCACCCGACTCCTTGATGGCCTGCTGTGCGGACTGGTAGATCGGGCCACCAACCGGGAAGATCACGTCGACACCCTGGTCGAGGATGTTCACGGCCACCTGCTTGGCGTCCTGGTTGGCCTCGAAGCCACCCGTGAACGAGCCGGTCTTGCCGTCCCAGCCCACGACCTGGACGTCGGTGCCCTTGACCTCGTTGTAGTGGTTCACGCCCTGGAGGAAGCCGTCCATGAAGATCGTCACGGTCGGGAACTCCATGCCACCGAAGGTGCCGACCTTGCCGGTCTCCGAGTAGCCGGCCGACAGGTAACCGGCCAGGAACGCGGCCTGGGCGGTGTCGTACAGCAGCGGCTTGACGTTCTCGGCATCCTTCTCGCCGTTGAAGTCGTTGTCAGCCGCGTCGTCGACGAGGATGAAGTCGACGTCGGGGTTCGCGGTCGCGGCCTCCACGGTGGCCGCCGAGAGGGCGAAGCCGACCGAGACGATGGCGTTGCAGCCCTCGTCGACGAGGTTGGTGATGTTGGGGCCGTACTCGGTCTCGGCGTTGGACTGCACGGGTTTGAGCTCGACACCGAGCTCCTCAGCGGCAGCGGTCGCACCCTCGAACGAGAGCTGGTTGAACGACTTGTCGTCGAAGCCGCCCATATCGGAGACGATGCAGGGCAGGAAGTCGGGGGCTGCTTCGCCGCCTCCGTTTCCACCCGACTCGGTCGGGGCCTGGCCGCAGCCGGCAAGTGCGAAGATCACGCCCGCGGCGACAGTCGCCCCGAGAAGCTTCTTGGTGGTGGAGATGGTCAACTCATGCCTCCCTCAACGAACCCGCGGCCATCGCGGATCGATCAAAGTTACCCAGTGTTGCGGCCAGTTTGCACGCCGCTTCCGGGGGCACCTGGGAATGGTTACCAACCTGAAATCATCGCAACAGATGAGCACGCTAGCGTGCTCATCAGAGCATGTCGCGTCAGAGCACGTCCCCGCGCCCGGTCACCTTCAACGACTCCACCACGCCCTTCACGCGCTGCGCATGCTCAACGGTCGTCACCAGCAGCGCGTCCTCGGTGTCCACGACGACGATGTCCTTCACCCCGACCAGGCTGATCACGCGTGAGGTCTGGCTGACCAGGATGCCGCTGGCGGCATCCGTCAGCACGCGCGCCTTCGGCCCGAGCACCGCAAGGTCGTTCTTGCGGCCGTGGGTGATGAGCTTGGTGAGCGAAGCGAAGTCACCGACGTCATCCCAGTCGAAGTGCCCAGGGATCACCGCGAGCCGGCCGCGTTCGGCCGCGGGTTCCGCGACCGCGTAGTCGATGGCGATCTTCTTCAGCCGGGGCCAGATGCGGTCGACGGCCGGCCCGCGCAGATCACGGTCGTCCCAGGCTGCGGCAAGCTCGACGAGCCCCGCATGCAGCTCGGGCTCGTTCGCGGCGAGCTCTTCGAGCAGCACACTCGCCTTGGCGATGAACATGCCGGCGTTCCACAGGTAGCTGCGGTCGGCGAGATACTCCTTCGCCGTGTCGAGGTCGGGCTTCTCGACGAAGCGCTCCACCAGCGCCGCCTCCGGCGCCCCGTCGACGACAATCTCATCGGCCTTCTTGATGTAGCCGAAGCCGACCGACGGTTCGGTGGGCGGGATGCCGATGGTGACGATGTATCCCTGGCGAGCGACCTGCACGGCCTGCTGGACCGCCCACTCGAACACCTGCGTGCCGCGGATGACGTGGTCGGCGCTGAACGAGCCGATGATGACCTCGGGGTCGCGGCGATGCAGGATCGCGGCGGCCAGCCCGATCGCGGCAGCTGACTCCCGCGGTTCGGACTCGAGGAAGACGTTCGCGTCGGCGATCCCTGGCAGCTCGCCCTCGACGGCGGCGCGGTGCGCGCGGCCGGTGACCACAGCGATGCGGTCGGGGCCGGCGAGCGGCTCAAGGCGATCCCAGGTGTCGCGCAGCAGCGAGTGCCCCGACCCGGTGAGATCGTGCAGGAACTTGGGCGCATCGGCTCGGGAGAGCGGCCAGAGCCGGCTTCCGATACCTCCGGCGGGGATGACGGCGTAGAAGTCCGGAATCACGTGAGCCATGCAGCCAGGGTAATGGCACCCGGCGACGTGACCCGGACTGCTAAGGGTCGCCTTCGTCGCTCCCAGCGTTCAGACAGGAATAGGATGGTTGGGGAATGGGCGTGCCCTGAGGTGTGCCCATGTCATCGCATCGATCAGGGAGGACGACGTGTCCACGAGCACCCGCTTGACACCGTCGATTTCGGAGACGACTTCGAAGACACCGCGCGGAACCCTTTACCGCGGGAACGAAGGAATGTGGTCGTGGGTGCTTCATCGCATCACCGGCGTCGCGATCTTCTTCTTCCTGCTGGTGCACGTGCTCGACACGGCACTCATCCGGGTCTCCCCCGAGGCGTACAACGCGGTCATCGGCACTTACAAGAACCCGATCATGGCGTTCGGTGAGGTCGTCCTGGTCGCCGGCATCGTCTACCACGCCATGAACGGCCTGCGCATCATCCTCGTCGACTTCTGGTCGAAGGGCGCGAAGTACCAGCGTCAGCTGTTCTGGGTGGTCATCGGCGTCTGGGTCGTGCTCGTCGGCGGCTTCACGTTCCGCCACCTCTCGCTCGCATTCGCCGGATTCGGAGGAGGCCACTGATGTCCGCTGAGACACTCGCACCCGCCCGTCGCCGCAGCGGCGTCAACCTCGAGAAGTGGGGTTGGGTCTTCATGCGCGTATCGGGGGTCGTCCTCGTCGTGCTGATCTTCGGCCACCTGATCAGCAATCTGCTGGTCGGCGACGGCATCCACGCCCTCGACTTCGCCTTCATCGCCGGCAAGTTCGCCACCCCGTTCTGGCAGTGGTGGGACGTGCTGATGCTGTGGCTCGCCCTGATCCACGGCGCCAACGGCATGCGCACGATCGTCAACGACTACGTCATCAACCCCCGCGCCCGCAAGGCGCTGGTCTGGGCGATCGGCCTCGCCGCGGCCCTGCTGATCGTCCTCGGCACCCTCGTGGTGTTCACCTTCGACCCCTGCCTCGGCTTCGAGCCGGGTGGCGCACTGGACGAGGTGTGCAGCTGAGCTGCGCGGGCACCGCCATCGAGGACTGAGAAGAGAGCAAGAGAAGTGACCACGCAGACCCACGAGTCCGTCGTCCGCGACGGCATCCACTACCACGAGTTCGACATCGTCATCGTCGGTGCCGGCGGCGCCGGAATGCGCGCCGCGATCGAGGCGGGCCCCGGCGCCCGCACCGCCGTGATCACCAAGCTCTACCCCACCCGCTCGCACACCGGTGCAGCCCAGGGCGGTATGGCTGCCGCACTGGCCAACGTCGAAGAGGACAGCTGGGAGTGGCACACGTTCGACACGGTCAAGGGTGGTGACTACTTGGTTGACCAGGATGCCGCCGAGATCCTCGCCAAAGAGGCGATCGACGCCGTCATCGATCTCGAGAACATGGGTCTGCCGTTCAACCGCACCCCGGACGGCAAGATCGACCAGCGTCGGTTCGGCGGCCACACCGCAGAGCACGGCAAGACGCCGGTGCGCCGCGCGTGCTACGCCGCCGACCGCACGGGCCACATGATCCTGCAGACGCTGTTCCAGAACTGCGTCAAGCTCGGCATCAACTTCTTCAACGAGTACTACGTGCTCGACCTCATCACCGTGAAGGACGACGAGGGCAACACCCAGGTCGCTGGCGTCGTGGCCTACGACCTCGCCACCGGCGAACTGCACGTCTTCCACTCCAAGGCCGTCATCTTCGCCACCGGTGGCTTCGGCAAGATCTTCAAGACCACCTCCAACGCCCACACCCTCACCGGTGATGGCGTCGGCATCGTGTGGCGAAAGGGGCTGCCGCTGGAGGACCTGGAGTTCTTCCAGTTCCACCCGACCGGCCTCGCCGGCCTCGGCATCCTGCTCACCGAGGGCGCCCGCGGTGAGGGCGCCATCCTGCGCAACGCCTCGGGCGAGCGCTTCATGGAGCGCTACGCCCCCACCATCAAGGACCTCGCTCCGCGTGACATCGTCGCCCGCTGCATGGTGCAGGAGGTCGCGGAGGGCCGCGGCGCCGGTCCGCACAAGGACTACGTGCTGCTGGACTGCACGCACCTGGGCGCCGAGGTTCTCGAGACCAAGCTGCCCGACATCACCGAGTTCGCCCGCACCTACCTGGGCGTCGACCCCGTCGTCGAGCCCGTGCCGGTGATGCCGACCGCGCACTACGCGATGGGTGGCATCCCGACCAACAACGCCGGTGAGGTGCTCGCCGACAACACCACTGTCGTTCCCGGCCTGTACGCCGCGGGCGAGTGCGCCTGCGTCTCGGTGCACGGCGCCAACCGTCTGGGCACCAACTCGCTGCTCGACATCAACGTCTTCGGCAAGCGCGCCGGCCGCAACGCGGTCGAGTACGTCAAGACCGCCGAGTTCGTGCCGCTGCCCGAGAACCCCGCCGCGTTCGTGCGCGACATGGTCGAGGGCCTGCGCAACAACCAGGGCACCGAGCGGATCGCCGTGCTGCGCAAGAAGCTGCAGGACGAGATGGACAAGGGCGCGCAGGTGTTCCGCACCGAGGATTCGCTGCAGCACGTGCTCGGTGTGATCGAGGAGCTCCGCGAGCGCTACAAGAACGTGCACGTCGACGACAAGGGTCAGCGGTTCAACACCGACCTGCTCGAGGCCGTCGAGCTGGGCTTCCTGCTCGACATCGCCGAGGTCGTCGTCTATGCCGCGCAGAACCGCAAGGAGAGCCGCGGCGGCCACATGCGCGATGACTACCCCAAGCGTGACGACGAGAACTTCATGCAGCACACGATGGCCTACCTGGTCGGCGACCCGCACTCGTCGGATGCCGCGGATCACATCAAGCTCGACTGGAAGCCCGTCGTCGTGACCAACTACCAGCCGATGGAGAGGAAGTACTGATGTCCACTGCGCTCGTGGATCCGGAGTTCGCCGCTGAGGCAGAGGCCGTCGATGCGGCCGCAGACAGCGGGGTGCAGTCCTTCCTCGTCACCTTCAACATCCGCCGCTTCGACCCCGAGGTCGACAGCGAGCCGCGCTGGGTCGACTACGACGTCGAGCTGTACGCCACCGACCGTGTGCTCGACGCGCTGCACAAGATCAAGTGGGAGGTCGACGGCTCGCTGAGCTTCCGCCGCTCGTGCGCGCACGGCATCTGCGGTTCGGATGCCATGCGCATCAACGGCCGCAACCGCCTGGCCTGCAAGACGCTGATCAAGGACCTCGACATCTCGAAGCCGATCTACGTCGAGGCCATCAAGGGTCTGCCGCTGGAGAAGGACCTCATCGTCGACATGGAGCCGTTCTTCGCCTCCTACCGCGAGGTGCAGCCCTTCCTCATCGCGAACTCCAAGCCGGAGAAGGGCAAGGAGCGCATCCAGTCGATCGTCGACCGCGAGGTCTTCGACGACACCACCAAGTGCATCCTGTGTGCTGCGTGCACCTCGTCGTGCCCCGTCTTCTGGACCGACGGACAGTACTTCGGACCGGCCGCGATCGTGAACGCGCACCGCTTCATCTTCGACTCGCGCGACGATGCCGCCGACGTGCGCCTCGACATCCTCAACGACAAGGAAGGCGTATGGCGCTGCCGCACGACCTTCAACTGCACCGAGGCATGCCCGCGCGGCATCGAGGTCACCAAGGCCATCGCCGAGGTCAAGCAGGCCGTCCTCGCCGGTCGCCGCTGAACGGCATCCGGCGCCCCTCCGATCGCCCCGACGTCTCCCCTCACCCGGATAGGGTGGGTGGCGTGACGGAGGGGCGATCGCTGCGTATGCGGCTGGAAGGGCGCATCGAGCGGGCGTCGCTGTGGCGCGACCGTACCCTGGCGACATTCCCCGTGCGCGTGTGGCGCAATTTCTCGTACAACAACGGATTCCTGCTCTCGGCGGGCATGAGCTACTACGTGCTGTTCGCCCTGTTCGCACTCCTGTACATCGTCTTCGCAGGCGCGGGATTGTGGCTGGGCGCGAGCACCCGCGCGATCGACGCGCTCGTCGACGTGATGAACACGTACATCCCTGGGCTCATTGGTGAATCAGGGCTGTTCAGCCGTGAGCAGGTGACCCAGGTCGCCAAGGAGTCGACCGGGGTGCTCGGGATCACCGGTGCGATCGCCGTCGGCGTCGCGCTCTGGACCGCGATCAGCGCCGTCACCTTCACCCGCCGCGCAGTGCGCGACATCTTCGGACTCCCGTTCGACGCCCGCAGCTACTGGCTGCTGAAGCTGCGCGACCTGTTCGCCGCGGTCATCTTCGGCGGGGCGATGCTGCTCGGCGCGGTGCTCAGCTGGGCGGGTGTCTGGGCGGTGGAGCAGTTGTTCCACCTGCTGAAGTGGAACACAGGGTCGCTGTTGTTCCAGATCTCGGTGCGCGCGATCTCGATCTTCGTCGCCTTCGTGCTGGATGCCGGCGCGCTGGCGCTGCTGGTGCGCTTCCTCACCGGCACCTCCCTGCGCTGGCGATACATCTGGCCGGGCGCGCTGCTCGGCGGCGGCGCGATGGTCGTGCTGCAGCTGGGCGCCGGGCTGCTGCTCTCTCGCGCCCCGAGCAACCCCCTGCTGGCCTCGTTCACCGTGATCGTGGGTCTGCTGCTGTGGTGCCGGTGGCTGGCGATCGTCGTGCTGATGGCGTCGTCGTGGATCGCCGTGACGGCCTCGGACAATGATCAGCCCCTCGAGCAGGCCGATGAGACGGCCGCGCGGCAGGCTGCTGAGCGGGCACTGCTGATGGATGCCCAAGTGCGGCTGCGGCACGCCCAGGACGAGCTGGACAAGGCTCCGTGGTACCGGCGATCGGCCGCTAAACGAGGGGTGCTGCATGCCGCGCAGGCGGTCTCCGCGCTGCAGGCGAAGCACACCGCCGCCACCCCTGCTGCGCCGAGCGCTCCCCCGGATGCCGCTGCGGATGCCGCCGGCGGCGCGTCGGGCGATGTCGGAGGTCGCCCGTAGGCTGGGAGCATGCCTCAGCTTCGTGTCGCTTCTGTCAATGTCAACGGCATCCGTGCGGCGGTGCGCAACGGGATGAGCACCTGGCTCGACGCCTCGGGTGTCGATGTCGTCACCGTGCAGGAGGTCCGCGGGCAGGACGAGCATCTCGAGGCGGCGTTCCCCGGCTGGTCGATCGTGCACGACGAGGCGACGGCAAAGGGGCGCGCGGGGGTCGCTGTGGTGAGCCGCGAGCCGGCGCTCGCGAGCCGTACGGCACTCGGACCCGATGACTTCGACTCGAAGGGCCGTTGGATCGAGGCGGACTTCACCCTCGGCGGCACACCGCTGACCATCGTCAGCGCTTACGTGCACAGCGGCGAGGCCGACACCCCGAAGCAGGACGAGAAGTGGCGCTTCCTCGACGCGATGAGCGAGCGGATGGCCGAGCTCGGTTCGGCAGGTGCGCTCGCGCTCGTCACCGGTGACCTGAATGTCGGGCACCGCGAGCTCGACATCAAGAACTGGCGCGGCAACCGCACCAAGGCCGGCTTCCTGCCCCGCGAGCGTGCGTACTTCGACCGTTTCCTCGGCGCGGCGGGCGCCGAGGTGACTGGCGTGGACGGCACCACAGGCCCGGGTCTGGGCTGGGTCGACATCGGCCGCCGACACCACGGCGACGTCGAGGGTCCCTACACGTGGTGGTCGATGCGGGGCAAGGCGTTCGACAACGACAGCGGCTGGCGCATCGACTACCACCTGGCCACGCCCGCACTGGCCGAACGGGCCGGCGGTTACACGGTCGCCCGCGCCGAGACCTACGCCGAGCGATGGAGCGACCACGCCCCGGTGATCGTCGACTACTCGTACTGAGCCGCGCCGGCAGCGGTCGTGCGGCCTGGTCGCGGCACGAACCAGCCGCGATACTCCAGGAGTGTCCCTGCGAGCGGATGCCTCGCTGTCATGTCGATCGTGCGGCGGGCGTGCTCAGCATCCCACCCATCTCGCACCTGAATCTCGGGTCGCAGGCCGCGCGGCAGCGGCACGCGCAGACGGCCGAGCCGGATTGCGATGCTGCGCGAGGTGAGCGCGAGGGCACCATCTTCCGTCACGGTGCCATGCATGATCACCTCGACGCGCTTTCGTGCCCCGAGCAGGCTGCGCAGCTCGCCCTGACGCCCGGTCGGAGAGACGGCGTCGAGCAGCGTCTGCTCTCCCCCAGCGAACCGGAACCGGCGCGTCGTGTGCAGCACGGGGCGCCCCGCGGCATCCGTCGTCGCTGAGAGCTCGACCTGGAAGGGCACGTCGGTGTCGTAGCAGGTCACCACGGCCGACGCACCGACCATCGGGCGTGCCAGCGCAGCCCATCGCCCCGCGCGGCACCCGGCGCGATAGAACACTCCCGTCGCGGTCTGACGGGAAACGCGCTCACTCAGACTCGCCAGATGCGGCGCCGACAGGCGCAGCGCCTCGTCCCCCAGCGCGACCAGGAAGACCTCCCCGATCGCGGTCATTCGCGGGGCTCTTCGCGATACGGCTTGGTCGCGGCGGGTGCATCCGTGAGGGCAGGGAACTCGCAGACGAACTCGCCTCGATACCCGAAGAGCAGACCGAACAGTCGGTTGCGCACTTCGAGGTCGATGACGAAGCACTGCTTGTCATCGTCGAACCGCTCGGTGAGATGGGCGGTGCCGCTGAGCAGCATCGGGAAGCGGAAAGCCACCGGGCCCTCGTAGAAGCGCTGCTCGCCCGAGGTCAGCCGCAGCCCACCGTCGTCGGTCACTGACAGGGCGAGGTCGACAGCCAGATGCTGATGCGTGCCGAGGTAGTCGACGATGCGGCCCCGCGCTTCGCTGTAGATCATCGTGGCATCGAAGCGTCGACGTCTGCCCGGTCGAATGGTCATGGTGCGCACGAACGTGACCGTCTCGCGTCCGAGGCTGTCGACGTACGGGTGGTTGTCGATGATGAACGGGATGTCCCTGCCGCGTTCGGGGAACATGATGTTGCGCGCGGCGCCCAGCATGAGGAACGGCAGCGTCCACCACGGCCCCCGGCGGACCTCCGACATGACGCCGCGCCCGATGCATCCGTACCCCGCACCGACGCCGACCCCGAAACGCCGCTGAAGCTGCGGATGCAGGCGATCGAAGTCCGCCCCCATCGCGCGACGGAAGACGCCCTCGTCTGTCGCGCTCATGCGGCGAGCCCCGACAGCGACTCAGGCGCATCGGCCATGACGTCGGTGCCAGCGCGTCCCGGCGGTCGGGACAGGCAACGTCGAGCACTCGCGCGAGGCCCGGATCCCGGCAGGAGCGCGCGCCACCAGCGGGTGCGTTCCGGGGGAATCCCCTGCTCGGCCCACAGGCGCAGCCGATCGAAACTCCACGCGGTCAACCACCACACGAACCGGCGAGTAATCAGCGGGTCCAGCAGACGACCCAGTCGCCCCCAGCCTGGCGCGTAGTCGTACCCGGTGAAGAAGCGCACCCCATCGGGCGTGGGCACGTAGCGCCAATACCCGCGCCCGGCGCCCAGCGGCGAAAGGGCATCTGCGGTGTCGAACAGCAGCGCCGAGGTGCGCTCGCCCCCGCGACCCTCCTTCGTCCCCACAGAGATCCCCGTGCCGCGGATGGTGTGGATGCCGAGCCCGAGCGCGTAGTCGAACTCCTGCGCACCGTCTTCACGCAGGGAGGTGGGGGTGATCGAGGTGAATCGCGCATCCCAGCGCACATGCGCCTCGGGACTCTGCGTGAGCTGCCACACGACCTCCAACGGAGCGCTGATGTGGATCTCCACGTAGAGCGCGTCGCGTCTGCCCACCATGGCTCCACCCTAGGGCCGCTGGGGGCGACGGTGAGAGCAGCGCTCTGAGTCGCCCCATAGGATTGACGGGTGACCAAACCACGCCTCTACTCAGGAATGCAGCCCTCCGCCGACTCGCTTCAGGCCGGCAACTACATCGGGGCTCTGCTGCAGTGGCGTGACCTGCAGGACTCTTACGACGCCTTCTTCTCGGTCGTCGACCTGCATGCGCTGACCCAGCCCAACGACCCGGCCGCCCTGCGAGAGAAGACCCGCCGCACGGCGGCGCAGTACATCGCCGCGGGCATCGAGCCGTCACGCTCGACCCTGTACGTGCAGTCGCACGTGCGCGCGCACGCCGAACTCGCCTGGATCCTCAGCACCATCACCGGTTTCGGTGAGGCAGGGCGCATGACCCAGTTCAAGGACAAGTCGCAGCGCTACGGCAGCGACGCCACCAGCGTCGGCCTGTTCACCTACCCCGTGCTCATGGCAGCCGACATCCTGCTGTACCAGACCGAGGTCGTCCCTGTCGGCGACGACCAGAAGCAGCACGTCGAGCTCACCCGTGATCTCGCCGAGCGCTTCAACTCGCGCTACGGCCAGACCTTCACCGTGCCGAAGCCCGTGATCCAGAAGGACACCGCCCGCATCTACGATCTGCAGAACCCGACGTCGAAGATGTCGAAGTCGTCCGAGAGCGACGCCGGCGTGCTGTGGCTGCTGGATGAGCCGTCGAAGACCGCGAAGAAGATCATGCGGGCCGTCACCGACGCCGAGGGCTCTGTGCGCTTCGACCGCGAGGAGAAGCCGGGCGTCTCGAACCTGCTCACGATCTACAGCGCACTCACCGGTCGCTCGATCGAGCAGCTCGAGTCGGAGTACGCCGGCCGCGGCTACGGCGACTTCAAGAAGGGGCTCGCCGAGGTCGTCGTCGAGGAGTTCGGTCCGGTGCGGGAGCGGGTGCTCGCGTTGCTCGACGATCCGGCCGAACTCGACCGGATTCTTGCTGCGAATGCCGCTAAGGCCGATGAGGTCGCCGACGCCACACTCAGCGACGTCTACGACAAGGTCGGCCTGCTGCGGCGCGTCTGAGGCCGTCACCTGCAAGGATGTCCTCGTGAGCGATCCGATTCAGCCGCCGTCCGCCCCGCAGGTGCCACCCGCCTACCAGGCCCCGCCGCCCGCTCCCGGGTATCCGGCGCCTCACGGCGCCCCGACGTATCAGCCGGGCTACCAGGCACCTTCGGGCTACCAGGCGCCTCCCGGCGCCTATCCGGTGCCGGTGGGTGGCTATCAGGCGCAGACCGGCAGCGGATACGAGGTGCCGAGCGCGCAGGCCCCGGCCTCGTCCTCCCTCGGACTGCTGGCGCTGATCGCGGGCCTCATCGCCGCCGTCATCACCCCGATCGTCGCGGGCATCATGGCGTACCAGATCGGTTTCGCCGTACCGGATGCCGTCACCGACGGCACGATCGACGCGGGGTCACTGGCAATCCTCGCCCCCGTGCGCGATCAGGTGCTCTGGGCGGAGATCTCGTTCTGGGTCGGCACCGTGCTGGGCATCTTCGCTCTCGTCGCCGGCATCATCGCGATCGTGAAGCGGCGTGGACGCGGCCTGGGCATCGCCGCTGTGGTGGTCGCGGCACTGGGCCCGGTGATCTACTGGCTCGTGCTCATCTTCCTGCTCACGATCGGCGCCAGCGCCGGGGCGATGTCCACCTTCGGCGGTATCTGAGACTCGGCTCTCGCCGCGAAGTCAACCGCGCGAATGGTGCGTCTGCTGCGCGGCGGTGAGCCCCTCGCCGACCAGCTGCTCCACGGCATCCGCCACATCTGAGACGAAGATCGGCAGGGTCTCTCGCTCGGCGGACCCGAAGGGCGCGAGCACCCAGTCGGCCGGGTCCTGACGTCCGGGCGGGCGACCGATGCCGGCACGGACGCGGGGGAACTCCGGTGTCGCGAGCGCGCGTGCCACGTCGCGGACGCCGTTGTGTCCGCCGTGCCCACCCCCGACCTTGAGCCGGATGCTGTCGTAGGGGATGTCGAGTTCGTCGTGCACGATGATCACCCGCTCCGGTGGAACCGAGTAGAACTTCGCCAACGCCGCGACCGGGGTGCCGGAGACGTTCATGAAGCTGTTCGGCTTGGCCAGCACGAGCTTGTCCGCACCGGGGCGCAGCCAGGTCTCGACGACCCGCGCTCCGCCCTTGTGCTCCCGGAAGCGTTCACCGCGCCGGCGCGCCAGTTCGTCGAGCACTATCTGTCCGATGTTGTGCCTGGTCGCCTCGTAGCGCGGCCCCGGGTTGCCGAGCCCCACCACCAGCCATGTGGATGCCATCTCGCCTCTCCTGATGTGCGTTGCGCGGATATGACGAAGGGGACGCGATGTGCTCGCGCCCCCTCCCTCCTAGAACTGTCAGCGGATCACTCCGCGGCGGTCTCCTCGGCGGCTTCCTCGGCAGCCTCGGCGGCCTCCTCGGTCTCCTCCACCTCGACGGCGGGGATCGAGACGGCCACGACGAGCACCTCGGGGTCGGCGAGCAGCGTGACGCCCTTGGGCAGCTTCACGTCAGCAGCGGTGACGTGTGCGCCGTCCTCGAGGCCCTCGACCGACACCTCGACGTTCTCGGGGATGTGGGTGGCCTCGGCCTCGACCGAGAGGGTCGTGGCGTCGAGGTTGGCGATGGTGCCGGGAGCCGGCTCACCGGTGACGACGACGGGAAGATCGATCGCGACCTTCTCGCCCTTCTTCACGACGAGCAGGTCGATGTGCTCGATGACCTGGTGCACCGGGTCCTTCTGCACGTCCTTGACGAGCGCGAGCTGGCCCTTGCCCTCGATGTCGAGCTCGAGCAGCGCGTTGGCGCGACGGATGATCAGCGAGACCTGGTGACCGGGGAGGGCCACGTGCACGGGCTCGGTGCCGTGACCGTAGATGACGGCGGGGATCTTGCCGGCAGCGCGCAGACGGCGGGCGAAGCCCTTGCCGAAGTTGGTGCGCAGCTCGGCGTGGACCTTGGTGTCTTCAGACATGTGAGGTTCTCCTTCAGGACACGCGGTGGTGGGCCGCGCGGTGGTCGTGGATCGGCGTCTCGGACACGGACACGAGACGAGAAGCCACCGGGCTCACATCACCGCGTCGATAACGGATGCCCGCGCACGCGCGTCATCCCTCGCCGAGGAACTCCTCAATGGTACCCGAAGTGCCGCTAGGCTGGTGACCATGATCGATGGCGCATTCCTCTCGCACGCAATCCTCTGGCTGATCGGCGCCATGGCGGTCTGCGGCGTGATCACGTCGTTCGGCGCGATGTTCGCCATGGGTCGCTCCAGCTACCGCAAGGACTGATCCGCCCAGGGCGCAGCGCGCGGCTCCGCGCCGCGCGCGACACATCCGAGCACCGACCCGGCGCACAGCGATACGCTGAGAGCATCCACTCTCACGATCGAGGAGCCTTCTGTGCCCGAAGCATCAGCGAACATCGGAGTCGTCGGACTCGCCGTCATGGGCTCGAACCTCGCCCGCAACCTCGCCAGCCGCGAGGGCAACACCGTGGCGATCTTCAACCGCAGCTATGAGAAGACTCAGACGCTGCTCGACGAGCACCCCGAGGCCGGATTCGTCCCCGCCCACACCTACCAGGAGTTCGCGGACTCGCTCCAGAAGCCGCGCACCGCGATCATCATGGTCAAGGCCGGCGGCCCGACCGACGCCGTGATCGACTCGCTGCTCGAGGTCTTTGAACCCGGCGACATCATCGTCGACGGCGGCAACGCGTACTTCCCCGACACCATCCGCCGCGAGAAGGCCGTGCGCGAGACGGGCATCAACTTCGTCGGCGCCGGCATCTCCGGTGGCGAGGAGGGCGCCCTCCACGGCCCCTCGATCATGCCCGGCGGCTCGGACGAGTCGTGGGTCACGCTCGGCCCGATCCTCCGCTCGATCGCCGCGGTCGCGCCCGAGGATGGCGAGCCCTGCGTCACTCACGTCGGCCACGACGGTGCCGGCCACTTCGTGAAGATGGTGCACAACGGCATCGAGTACGCCGATATGCAGCTGATCGCCGAGGCGTATGACCTCATCCGCCGCGGCACCGGCAAGACGCCGGCCGAGATCGCCGACATCTTCGCCGAATGGAACAAGGGCGAACTGGAGTCGTACCTCATCGAGATCACCGCCGAGGTGCTGCGTCAGATCGACGCCTCCACCGGCAAGCCGCTCGTCGACGTCATCCTGGACCAGGCGGGCGCCAAGGGCACCGGTGCATGGACCGTGCAGACCGCCCTGTCGCTCGGTGTGCCGGTCTCGGGCATCGCCGAGGCCACATTCGCCCGCTCGCTCTCGTCGCACCCCGAGCAGCGCGAGGTCGCCCGCATCCTTCCCGGCCCGGACGAGGAGTTCACCGTCACCGACGTGGACGGCTTCATCGAAGACGTCCGCCGCGCCCTGTACGCGTCGAAGATCGTCGCCTACTCGCAGGGCTTCGACGAGATCCGCGCGGGCGCTGTCGAGTACGGCTGGAACATCGACCTCGCGGCGATCGCGAAGATCTGGCGTGCGGGCTGCATCATCCGCGCGCAGTTCCTCAACCGCATCGCCGACGCGTACGTCGAGAACCCCGACCTGCCCGTGCTGATGACCGCGCCGTACTTCGTCGACGCACTCACCCGCGGTCAGGCCGCGTGGCGTCGCGTGGTCTCGACGGCCGCCGAGTCCGGCATCCCCGCCCCCGCCTTCTCGTCGTCGCTGGCGTACTACGACGGCATCCGTGCCGACCGCCTGCCGGCGTCGCTGATCCAGGGTCAGCGTGACTTCTTCGGCGCGCACACCTACAAGCGCATCGACAAGCCGGGCACGTTCCACACCCTGTGGTCCGGCGACCGCACCGAGATCGAAGCCGAGGACACCCACTAACCCTCCCCTTCTCTCCCCCCTTTCCTGCCGGGTTTGGGGCGGATTCTCGCGTTCGGGGCAGCCGTAGGGCGCCCCAAACGCGAGATGACGCCCCAAACCCGGCGGTGGTTTGCGGGGAGGGGGCGGGTGGGGCGGGGGTCACAGATGGTACATAGGAAGTGCTTGGGAAACGCCAAGGGATGCCGGGGATGATGTACGCATGAGCCTCGAGCACCCCGAACTTCGCCGCCCTGACGGATCCCCTCTGCGCATCCTCGCCGTCGATGACGAGCCGATGCTCACCGACCTGCTCGCGATGGCCCTCCGCATGGAGGGCTGGGAGGTGCGCACCGCCGGCTCCGGTCTGGAAGCGCTGCAGGTGGCACGCGAGTTCGAACCCGACGCGCTCGTGCTCGACGTGATGATGCCCGACCTCGACGGCATGGGCGTGCTGCGCCGGCTGCGCGAGTCGGGCAACACGGTGCCGGTCGTCTTCCTCACCGCGAAGGATGCCGTCAGCGACCGCATCGCCGGACTGACCGCCGGCGGCGACGACTATGTCACCAAGCCGTTCAGCCTCGAAGAGGTCATCGCCCGCCTTCGTGCGGTCATCCGCCGCTCCGGTCAGGTGCGCACGGACGATGAGCAGGCGATCCTGCGCGTCGCCGACCTGTCGCTGAACGAGGACAGCCATGAGGTCGTCCGCGACGGCGAGGAGATCGAGCTCACCGCCACCGAGTTCGAACTGCTGCGCTACCTCATGCGCAACGAGCGCCGCGTGCTGTCCAAGCCGCAGATCCTCGACCGGGTCTGGAGCTACGACTTCGGCGGCAAGTCGTCGGTCGTCGAGCTGTACATCTCGTACCTGCGCAAGAAGATCGACGCCGGCCGCACGCCCCTGCTGCACACCGTGCGCGGCGTCGGCTACATGATCAAGGCCCCGCAGTAAGGGGCCATGGTGCGCCGCCCCCTCACCCTGCAAGCGCGGCTCATGGCCGCCGTCATCGGGTTCGTCTCGCTGATCCTCGTCATCGTCGCCATGATCACCAGCGCCACGCTGGGCAACACGCTCGAAGACCAGCTGGAACGTCAGCTCGACGCCACCGCCGACCAGTTGACCCAGCGGGTGCAGCAGTACGCCGTGCAGGCCAATCTGCTGAACGTGCCGCTCACGGCCGAGTACACGCTGGGCAATGTCGGCCCCGGCCCGGTGCGCGACGATGTCTTCCTCGCCGTGGTGCCCGCATCCGGCGACCCCAGCGGTGTCATCGTCACCGATGACGGTGCGACAAGCCTGACCAGCGCGCAGCTCTTCGAGGCGCTCTCGGGCGTCGACACCGCCTCCCCCGACCGCGGCCCCGTGCACTACAGCACGGTGAACGTCGGCGAGTCGGGCTCGTACCGCGTGACGGTCGACCAGCTCAGCGACGGCACCCTCGTCGTGACCGGCCTCTCCCGCGCCGAGATCCAGGGCACCATGACGCAGCTGTTCACGGTGATCGCGCTGGCGACGCTGGGCGGCCTCATGCTGCTCGCGGTGACCACCGCACTGACGATCAGCGTGAGCCTCCGCCCGCTCCGCGTGGCCGCCGCCACCGCCACCCGGGTCTCGAGCCAGCCGCTCGACCGGGGCGAGGTGTCCATCACCGAGCGCGTGCCCGAGTCGGAAGCCGACCCGCGCACAGAGATCGGCCGGGTGGGTGCGGCGCTGAACACGCTGCTCGATCACGTCGACTCCTCGCTGTCCGCGCGCCAGCAGAACGAAGAGCGGATGCGGCGCTTCGTCGCCGATGCCAGCCACGAACTGCGCACACCCCTGGCCTCCATCCGGGGATACTCCGAGCTGTCGCTGCGTGCTCTCCCCGCCGAGCCGGAGCAGGCGCCGTCACCGGCGACCGTCGAGCAGACACGCACGGCGCTCGACCGCATCCAGGCCCAGTCGCTGCGCATGACCAGCCTCGTCGAAGACCTGCTGCTGCTGGCCCGGCTGGATGAGGGACGCGAGCTCGTGCACGGCACGGTCGACCTCACCCAGCTCGCCGTCGAAGGCGTGGCCGATGCCCGCCCCACCGCGCCGGACCACGAATGGAACCTGCAGGTGCCGGCAGACCCGGTGATCGTGCTCGGCGACTCCGGCCGCCTGCACCAGGTCGTGACGAACCTGCTCGCCAACGCCCGCACGCACACCCCGCCCGGCACCCGCATCACCCTGAGCGTGGCACGCGTGAACGGCGGCGCCGAGTTGCGCGTGCACGACGACGGCCCCGGGATCGACCCGCAGGTGCGCGACGAACTGTTCGCCCGCTTCGCCCGTGGCGACAGCTCCCGCGCGCGTCAGACCGGCGGCACCGGCCTCGGGCTGGCGATCGTGAAGGCGATCGTCGAGGGGCATGGCGGCAGCATCCGGGTGGAGAGCGAACCGGGCGACACGACCTTCATCGTGACACTGCCCTCCTCACCGACGGCCGACCGCGCCGAGTGAGCCGCCTTCGCCTGGTGAGCGCCCTTCGCCCGGTCAGTACCCGGCGAAGGCGTCGGTGGTCAGTGACCTGGCCTTCTGCAGCGCGGGCGCCAGGTCGGCGATCAGGCGCGGCGGGCCGGAGATGAACGCATGCCGGGCGCTGACGTCAGCGACGTGATGCTCGAGCGACTGCGCATCCAGCCGCGCGCCCTGCGCCCACGTCCAGTGCGCGGGCAGGTCGGCGGGCTTGTCGCGAGTGAACACGATCACCCGCGCGCAGGTCTCGGCGAGCTCATCGCGGAAGGCCAGCTCCGCAGCATCCGCCGCCACGTAGACGAGCACGACGTCGCGCTCGACGCCGGTCGCGTGCAGCTGCCGCAGCTGTGACACGAACGGTGTCACGCCGATGCCGGCCGCGACCATGAGCACCGGCGAGTCACCGCGGGGCAGCACGAAGTCCCCCCAGATACCGGTGACCGCGAGCACCGTGCCCGGCTGGGCGGCGGCAAGGGCGCGCTTGTAGCTTGACGGATGCTTCTGATCGCCGTCCTTGTAAGCGATGCGCAGGGTCGGCAGATCAGCGGGCGCCGAGACGATGCTGAACTCGCGCCGCGTGCCGCGGGCATCGGGCCGGTGGTGCGGCACGTCGAGTTCCAGGTATTGGCCCGCGACGAACCGCAGGCGGCTCTTGGTGCGGAAGGTCAGCTCCTGCGCGGTCGGCGTGACGAACTGCCGCTTCTCGAGCACGAGACGAACGGAGCCGCGCACGGCGAACGCGAAAGCCAGCAGGTTGCCGAGCAGCAGTGCGCGCTCCTGACCGAGCGTGAACAGCCCGCCGATCGCGATCGGCCAGCCGGCCAGCACGCCCACGAGCGCCGCGACGCTGAACTGCTGCCAGCGGCGCGGGGGCAGCGTGAGGGGCTCAGAGAGCATGAAGGCGCCGAGGAAGAGATACGGCGACTGCGCGAGTGCGAGCCAGACGGCATCCGTCACGGCGAAGTCGAGACCCACCGCCTGCGCCTGCACCGCCTGCCGCACCACGCTCACCCCCACCGCGAGCAGCAGGAAGACAAGCACGATCCGTACCTTCTCGGTGCGCCACAGCACGAACAGCCCGAGCACGGCCACAGGCACGGCCATCGCGGGGGTGCCGATCCACCACGATGAGTACGTGCCGACCGCGTCGACCGGTAGGAAGGAGCCGACGATCGTCACCACCGCCGCGCCGAAGGCGGCGGGGTTGAGGATGTGCCGGCCACGCCACGCGATGAGGTACTTCGACAGGCTGGCGACGACACCGGCCAGCGCCACCGCCGCGAGGCCCCGCAGTTCGACGCTCGGCTGCAGCACGAACAGCAGGATCAGCGCCGTCACCAGCGAGGATTCGATGCGCCACGGCAGCCGCAAGATGCGCTGCGCCGCCGCATCGACGACAGAGATCACCACGGCGAGCACGACGAAGGTGGCGAGCAGCTCGACCGCGGTCGGCGCGACCAGGTCGGCGAACGAGAGTCCCGCCGCGATCAGCGCCAGGGTGGCCAGAGAGAACAGCACGAGCCGGTACATGGAGATCGCGCCGAGCAGAGCGAGCACCCGCTGCCGCAGCGCCGTGAGAGAAGTCAGCACCCCTCTACTCTTCCCCATCCCCGGGTGAAGAGCTCCCCGGAGAAGTCTGTGGAGCGCTGCACACGTCCGTCGGTCGACATGCGCACCCACTGCACACCCCAGGCCTCGGCGAGGTCGGGGCCGCCGTCGAAGAACAGCGCCGTGGCGATGGCGTCGGCCCGCATGGCGTCCGGGGCGATCGCCCACGTGGCGGCCCAGGTGCGGACGGGCTCGCCGGTGCGGGCGTCGAGCACATGATGCAGCCCGCTCCCCCAGGCGCGGCGGTTGGTCGCCGACGCGCACAACGCCTCGTCTTCGATGCGCACCACGCCGATCGCGCGGGTCGCATCGTAGGGGTGTTCCAGGGCGACCCGGATGCCTCCGCCGCGCACGAGCATGTCGCCGCTGGCGTCGACGATCACCGGCCCCCTGATGCCGGCGAGGGTGGCGTGGACGAGGTCGACGAGCCGCCCCTTGCCCAGGGCTCCCACGTCGATCGTCGCCGGGGTGGTGAGGGAGAGATCGGATGCTGACCAGCGCAGCATCTCCTGCCAGTCCTCCGGCGCCGGCTCGGACGAGCCGTGGTGCAGCGTGAGCGCGGCGTTGTAGCCCAGCGCCGCCAGCCCCTGCCCGATGAGCGGGTTGACGGCACCGTCGGTCGCGTCCGAGAGCTCACGGTACGCGTCGAGCATCGCCACGGTGTCGGCAGGGGCGGGCACACGGCCGCCGCCCGCACCGAGGCGGGAGATCACGGAGTCGCCGCGGAAGCGCGACCACTCCGCGTCGAAGGCTGCGATACGGGCCTGCACGCCCACGCGGTGGACGGCAGGGAGCTCCGCCGCGGTCTCGATCTCCCAGCGGGTGCCGATCGCGTCGAAGCTCCACGTGGTCATGCGGCCGCCTGTTCCTTGATGCTCTCCACCGCCTTGTTGAAGCCGCCGCTGGTCAGCGATGAGCCGGCGACCCGGTCGACGCTGAGTTCGTCGATGCTCACGCCGACCACCTCGTCGGCGATGCCGGAGATGAACTGGCCCTGGTACTGCTCGCTCTCGCGCGCCTGCGGGTCACCGGTCACCTCGACAGCGGTGACGGTGCCGTCTTCGAGAGTGAGGGTGACACTGATCGTCTCGACCGTCTCGGGCGTCTGGTACGACCCCTCGGCGGTGTATGTGCCGTCGGTGTACTCGCCCGCGGTGGTCGACGAACCCGACGAACTCGATGTGGTGCTCTCGTCGGTGGACGTCTCGGCGTCGGCCGTGCCGGAGCATCCGGCGAGGACGAGCGCGCCGGCGATGCCGACGAAGGCGGTTCCGGTGCGCAGGGCTGCGATCTTGTTCATGTCACCCAGGATGGGCGACATTCCTATGAAGAGTCTTCGCGTCGGCTACGCGTCGCCGCCGAACATGCTCGTCACCGAGCCGTCCTCGAAGACCTGGCGGATGCCGGTGGCCAGCAGCGGCGCGATCGGGAGGATCGTGAGGTTGTCCCACTGCCGCGATGCGGACAGCGGGATGGTGTCGGTGATGACGACCTCGTCGATCGAGTCGTCCTGCAGGCGCTCGGATGCCCGGTCGCTGAAGATCGCGTGCGTGGCCGCGACGATGACGCGGTGCGCCCCGTTGGCCTTGAGTGCCTGCGCGGCCTTCACGATCGTGCCACCGGTGTCGATCATGTCGTCGACGAGCAGGCAGGTGCGCCCCTCGACGGTGCCGACGATCTCGTGCACGGACACCTGGTTGGCGACCTTCGGGTCGCGACGCTTGTGGATGATCGCCAGCGGTGCGCCGAGGCTGTCCGACCACGTGTCAGCCACGCGCACGCGTCCCATGTCGGGCGAGACGACGGTGAGGATCTCGCGGTCCTCGGGGCTGAGCGTGCGCTCGAAGTAGTCCAGCAGCACGGGCTTGGCGAACAGGTGGTCGACCGGGCCGTCGAAGAAGCCCTGGATCTGCGCTGCGTGCAGGTCGACGCTCATCACGCGGTCGGCGCCCGCGGTCTTGAGCATGTCGGCCACAAGGCGGGCACTGATCGGCTCGCGGCCGCGCCCCTTCTTGTCCTGGCGGGAGTAGGGGTAGTAGGGGGCGACGACCGTGATGCGCTTGGCGGAGGCGCGCTTGGCGGCATCCAGCATGATCAGCGTCTCCATCAGCCACTCGTTCACGGGCGCGCCGAAGGACTGCACGATGAACAGGTCGCACCCGCGAATCGACACCTCGAAGCGGGCGTAGATCTCACCCGAGGCGAACGTGCGGTGCTCGACCGGGGCGATCTCGGTGCCGAGGGCTTCGGCGATCTGCCTGGTCAACTCGGGGTGCGAGCGACCGCCGGCGACGACAAGCCGCTTCTTCGTCTTCGCGATCAGGCCGGGAGCGATGTCGTTGTCCCGGTCCAGTTCCACCGTCTTCTTCTTGCGCCCCATCGGTCCGCCTATTCCGCCGATCGTGCCCGGGTTGCCGCGTCTGCGGCACCCGTGCCTGCTCTGTTCTTCTCGACCCACCCCTCGATGTTGCGCTGAGGGGCGACGCTCATGGCCAGGGCTCCGGCGGGGACGTCCTTACGGACGACGGCACCGGCACCGGTCTTCGCTCCAGCACCCAGCCTAACGGGCGCGACGAGCACCGTGTGCGACCCGGTGTGCACCTCGTCGCCGATCTCGGTGCGGTGCTTGTTCACATCGTCGTAGTTGGCCGTGATCGTGCTGGCGCCCAGGTTGACGCCGCGCCCGATCGTCGCGTCTCCGACGTACGACAGGTGCGGAACCTTGCTGCCCTCACCGATCTGCGCGTTCTTGGTCTCGACGTAGGCGCCGATCTTGCCGCCCTCGCCGAGCACGGTGCCTGCACGCAGGTACGAGAACGGGCCGACGGTCGCGTTCGCGCCGATGACGGCGAGGTTCGCGTCGGTGCGGCGCACGACGGCATCCTCCCCCACCTCGCAGTCGACGAGGGTGGTGTCGGGGCCGATCGTGGCACCGGCGGCGATCGTGGTCGCCCGCAGGATCTGCGTGTTCGGCAGCACAGTGACATCGGGCGCGAGGGTGGCGTCGTCGTCGATCCACGTGGTGGCGGGGTCGACGATCGTGACGCCTTCGCGCTGCCAGTGCCGAACGATGCGCGCGTTGAGCACTCGGCCCGCCTCGGCCAGCTGCGCACGGTCATTCACACCGAAGGTGGCGGCGACATCGTCGGCGACCTCGGCCGCGACCGGCTGGTTCGCCTCGCGCAGCAGACCGATCACATCGGTCAGGTACATCTCACCCTGCGCGTTGTTCTGGTCGACGCGTGCGAGGAACGTGCGCAGCAGCGGCGCGCGGAAGACGTACACACCGGCGTTGATCTCGGTGACGGCGGCCTCATCCGGCGTGGCATCCTTCTGCTCGACGATGCGCGCGACGCCGCCCTCGGCGTCGCGGATGACACGGCCGTAGCCCGTCGGGTCGGCCAGGTGCGCGCTGAGCAGGGTCGCTGCGGCGTGCGCGGCGTGATGCGCGTCGATCAGGGCACGCAGGGTGCTGGTCTCGAGCAGTGGCACGTCGCCGGAGAGCACGAGCACATCGCCACCGAACTCGTCCGGCAGTTCGTCCAGCGCGACCTGTACGGCACGACCGGTCCCGGGGATCTCGTCCTGGTCGACGATCCGCGCGGCCGGGTAGCTCTCGGCGAGCGCGGCGACCACCTGGTCTCGCTCGTGCCGCACCACGACCTCGACGATGTCGGCGCCGAGCGCGGTCGCCGTGGTGAGCACGTGGCCGACCAGCGGGCGTCCGCTGATCTCGTGCAGCACCTTGGGCAGGCGCGACTTCATGCGGGTGCCCTGTCCTGCGGCGAGGACGATGATGGCGAGGTTGTTCTCCGTCATGCTCCGCCGCCAGGACTCGAACCTAGACCTCACAGCTCCAAAGGCTGTCGTGCTGCCATTACACCACGGCGGACCACGGCCACCGGGGCCGCGAGACAAGTCTGCCATGTTCGCGGCGCCGCACTGTCGTGCGAGCCGTGTGCGATGACAGGGCGAGCCGGAAGGTGACCGTCATCCCCTGGAAACATGCGTCTGCGATCCTGTCGCCATGCCCCTCGAGATCGAGCGCGTCCGCACGGCGACCCCGGCGCTGGCCGCGTTCCTCGCCGACCATCACGCCGACATGGCCGGCACCGCTCCCCCGGAGAGCCAGCACGCCCTCCCCTTGGACCGTCTGCTCGCGCCGGAGATGCGGTTGTTCGCGATGGTCGATGACGGTCAGCCGATCGCCACCGGTGCGCTCGCCCCGATCGAGCCCGGCCACGAGGAGCTCAAGTCGATGCGCACCGCCCCCGACCGGCGCGGCGAGGGTCTGGGTGAGCGGATGCTGGGATTTCTGATCAGGGATGCCGCGGCGCGCGGCATCCGGCGCATCTCTCTGGAGACCGGCAACGACAGGTTCTTCCAGTCAGCGCACCGGCTCTACGCCCGTGCCGGCTTTGTCGACTGCGACCCGTTCGGCTCGTACCTGCCCGACCCGAACAGCCTGTTCATGACACTCGCCGTGTCGCCCGTTCAGCCGCCTGTGGGAAGGTCGACGGGTAGCGAAGGCGCCAGCCGTCGCAGCCGCTGATACGTGGGCAACAGCGCGTCGTACAGTTCGTCGAAGACCGGCAGCAGCGAGGAGTAGACGGCAGCCTGCGCCGGTCGGGGACGCACCACGCGCTCGACCGGCTGCATACTCGCGGCGACGTCGATCGAGTCGATGAGTCCGAGGGCCTGCATGCCCAGCAGCGCCGCGCCGAACCCGGAGCCTTCTTGGCCGGCGAGCAGCCCGATCGGGGCTCCGAACGTCTCGGCGAGTGTCTGCTGCCAGAGCGGATGCTGGATCACCCCGCCCGTGGCCCGGATCTCGTCGATCTCGAGACCGGCGGCCCGCATCGACTGCAGCACGAGGGCGAGTTGCATCGCCACGCCCTCGACCGCTGCGCGCACCAGGTGCTCACGTCGGTGCGCCCTGGTCAGGCCGATGTACGCACCGCTGGCGATGCTGCTCCAGTGCGGAGCGCGCTCGGAGAGCAGATAGGGCAACATCAGCAGCCCGCCCGAGCCGGCCGGTACCTCGGCGGCCTCGTCGAGCAGCGTCTGGATCGGTGTGTCCGGCTCGGCGATCTCACCCCGCACCCAGTCGAGGGTGACGCCGCCGTTGTTGATGGCGCCGCCGATGACCCAGCGGTCCTCGGTGAGCGCATAACAGAAGACGCCCCCGCGCGGGTCGACGGCAGGGCGGTCGACCGCGACGCGCAGCGCGCCGCTGGTGCCGATCGAGCAGGCGGCGACACCGGGTCGCACGGCCCCGACGCCGAGGTTGGCGAGGGGTCCGTCGCCGGCGCCGACGACGACCGGGGTGTTCATCGGCAGCCCGGTGGCGGCCGCCCCCTCTTCGGTCAGCCCGTCGAGCACGGTCGTGGTCGGCACGAGTTCCGGCAGCTGCTCGGCGCGGATGCCGGCGAGCGCGAGCGCCTCGTCGTCCCACCGGAGGCGATGGATGTCCATCAGCCCTGAGCTTGACCCGAGCGAGTGATCGGTGACGAGCGCACCGCACAGGCGCAGCAGCACCCAGTCTTTCGCGTTCGCCCAGATGGCGGCGTTCTGGCGGATGCGCGGCTCCTGTTCCCGGAACCAGACGAGCTTGACCAGCGGAGACATCGGATGCACGGGGGTGCCGGTGCGGCGGTGCAGTTCGAGCCCGCCCCCCGAGGCGCGGATGCGCTCGGCCTGCACCGCACCACGGGTGTCGGCCCAGGTCACCACGGGCGTGATCGGCTCGAGCTGAGCATCCAGCGCCATCAGGCTGTGCATGGCCGCCGAGAACGACAGGCCGGCGACCCGGTCAGTGCCGATCTCGGCGACGACCTCACGCACGGATTCGTACACGGCGCCGAGGATGAGGTCGGGATCCTGCACGGCGTGACCGGGGAACGGCTCCTCGAGCGGGTACCCGTGCGAGGCCGAGGCCACCAGCTCGCCGGTGACGGAGTAGGCCACCGCCTTGGTCGCGGTCGTGCCCATGTCGACGCCGATGACGATATCGCGTGCGGTGCTCATGATCAGAACAGAGCGTAGACCACGAGGACGAGCGCGAAACCGACGACCGATTCGATGGCCTGCTGCACGGTCCACGTCTTCAGCGTGGTCTTCACATCCATGCCCATCAGACGCCCGACCAGCCAGAAGCCGGAGTCGTTGACGTGGCTGGCGAACACCGATCCGGCAGCGGCGGCGAGGGTGATCGCAGCGACGTCGATCACGCCGAAGCCACCGCTGGTGACGGCCGGGGCCAGCAGGCCCGCCGTCGTGACAAGCGCGACGGTCGCCGATCCCTGCGCGACACGCAGCGCGACCGCGATGAGGTAGGCGGCGAAGATGATCGGCAGCCCCAGGTCGCCGAGTGTCGTCGAGAGCGCGTCGCCGATGCCGGAGGCGCGCAGCACGCCGCCGAACATGCCACCGGCGCCCGTGATGAGGATGACCGATGCCACGGAGCCGAGGGTTCCGTCGACGAGCTTCTCGAGGGCGGTGCCGTTCTCGCCGCGGAACTTGCCAAGCACGAGCAGGGCGACCAGTGCCGTGATGAGCAGCGCAACCGGCGAGGTGCCGATCAGCATGAGTGCCTGCACCCAGGTGGCCTCGGGATCCACGGCACCGACGCTGCCCAGGGCGTTCAGGCCGGTGTTGAGGAAGATCAGCACGAGCGGCAGCAGCAGGATCGAGATGACAGTGCTGACGCGGGGCGGGTTGACCGGCTGATCGTCGTCCGTGGTGCCGAACAGCGCGGGCACGATCATCGGGTGGCGCGAGTTGACGAACTTGCCCCACAGGTAACCGGAGAGGTACCAGGTGGGGAATGCGATGACCAGACCGATGAGCATGACCACGCCGAGGTTGGCACCGAAGAGCTCGGAGGCAGCGACCGGGCCAGGGTGCGGCGGCAGGAAGACGTGCATGACCGAGAAGGCCGCCGCGCCGCTGAAGCCGTACAGCAGCAGGTTCTTGCCGCCGATGCGGCGGGCCACAGCGAAGATGATCGGCAGCATGACGATCAGACCCGCGTCGAAGAAGATCGGGAAGCCGAGGATGAGCGAGGTGACGCCAAGGGCGAAGGCCGCGCGCTTCTCTCCGAAGATCGAGACCATCTTCTCGGCGATCACCCGGGCGCCGCCGCTGGATTCGACCAGCCGACCGATGATGGCGCCCAGTCCGATGAGCAACGCCACCGACCCGAGCGTGCCGCCGAAGCTCGTGACGAGCACTTCGCCGACGATCGCGTCCAGCGGCAGGCCCGTGGCGATGGCGGTGAGCAGCGACACCACGATGAGCACGAGGAAGGCGTGCAGGCGCACCTTGATGACCAAGAACAGGATGAGCAGCACCGCTGCGGCGGCGATCGCGAGCAGCGGCCCCGTGCCGAGGGTCTGAGTCCAATCTTCCATTGATTTCTCCGTTGAAAAGGGATGGATACGGCGTAAAAGTACTACTTAATGCGACCAGGGTCAATCGTAGTATGAATCTCGAACGCGGGGCCCGATCTGCGTTCGAGGAGGAATGATGATCCCCAAAGGCCTGCACGGCGACGTCTTGGACGCACTCGGTCACCGCATCGCCTCTGGCGACCTCACTGAGGGAACAGTCCTCACGCTCGCGCACCTCGAGGAGTCGTACGGCGCGTCACGGACCGTCGTCCGCGAGGCAGTGCGGGTGCTCGAGAGCATGGGGATGCTCGCCTCTCGCCGTCGGGTCGGCATCACGGTGCAGCCCCGCGAGCGCTGGGACGAGCTTGACCCGAAGGTGATCCGGTGGACCCTCGCCGGCCCCGCGCGCCAGCAGCACCTGGAAGCGCTGATGGAACTGCGGGTGGCCGTGGAGCCGATCGCCGCCGCCCTCGCCGCGCAGCGCGCGACGCCCGAGCAGCGGGCGGAGCTCATCCGCCTCTCGGACGTGATGACCGAGCTCGGCACCCAGGGCCAGGCAGACACCGCTCCCTATCTGGAGGCCGACCTCGCCTTTCACTCCCTCGTGCTCACCGCCTCGGGAAACCCCCTGCTGAGCGCTCTGGAACAGCCCGTGCGAGAGGTGCTCGCCGGTCGCACGCACTTCGGGATGCATCCGAAGACGCCCGCCCCCGGCACTCTCGAACAGCACGCCACGGTCGCGGCCGCGGTCGCCGAGGGCGATGCCGCGGCCGCCGAGCAGTCCTCCCGCGCACACCTGCGTGGCGTGTGGGAGGAGATCCTGCCCGGACGTGGTGCGGCGCCGCAGGACGGATAATGGAGGGGTGAGCGAGGCGGATGAGGTCGACCGGATCGTCGGCGCGTGGAACACCCAGCGCCCCGACCTGGACTTCTCGCCCCTCGAGGTGCTCTCCCGGATGGACCGCCTCTCGCGCCATCTCGACCGGGCCCGCCGCGAGGTCTTCCATCGCAGTGACCTCGAGTCGTGGGAGTGGGACGTCCTGTCGGCCCTGCGCCGCGCCGGCTCGCCCTTCCAGCTGAGCCCGAAGCAGTTGCTGCAGCAGACCCTCGTCTCCAGCGGCACGATGACCAACCGCATCGACCGGCTCGTCGAACGCGGACTCGTGGTGCGCGAGGCCGACCCGGATGACGGGCGCAGCGTGCTCGTGACCCTCACCGACGACGGCCGGCTGCGCGTGGATGCGGCGATCACCCGCCTGGTCGATGCCGAAGCCGATCTGCTGCGCGCACTCCCCCGCGGTGATCGCGACCGGCTAGCGGCGTTGCTGCGCAAGCTGAGTCTGAGCTTCGACGCATGAGGTCGCACTGATGGGCATGCCCTCTCCCCTGCCCGTGCGCGATGGGGTGGGCGCGACCCGCCTGCACGTGCCGATGACGGGTGCGTGGCCGACCATCGGCGCGTACATGGCAGAGCGCTTCTTCCACCTCGATCCCGAACGGCTGCTGACCCGGTTCGATCGGGGTGAGATCGTCGGCCGCGACGGCACGCCGCTCACCCGCGAGACGCCGCTGGGCGCCCACGAATTCGTCTGGTACTACCGCGAGCCGCCCGTGGAGCGGGAGATCCCGTTCGAGATCGACGTGCTGCATCAGGACGACGACCTCGTCGTCGCCGACAAGCCGCACTTCCTGCCCACCACCCCCGGCGGCAAGTACCTGCAGAACTCTGCGCTCGTGCGGCTGCGCAACAGACTCGGCATCCCCGAGCTCACCCCGATCCACCGGCTCGATCGGGCGACGGCGGGCCTGCTCATGTTCTCGGTGCGCCCGCAGACCCGCGGCGCGTACCAGCTGCTGTTCGAGAACCGCCAGGTCGAGAAGGTGTACGAGGCCGTCTCGGCACTGCCGGAGGGCTGGGATGCGGCATCCCCGACGCTTGGCGGCCGCGCGTTCCCCCGCGTCTACCGCAACCACATCGAGAAGCTGCGCGCGCACGTGTGCGTGCGGGTGGATGCCGATCGCGAGCCGAACTCCGAGACGCTGATCGAGCTCATCGGATTCGATCAGCACGTGCTGCACACACGGCTGCGCCCGCACTCGGGCAAGATGCACCAGCTGCGCGTGCACCTGGCGGCGCTCGGCGCCGGCATCCTCAACGACGGCTTCTACCCCGAGCTGCTGCCCGAGGCGCCCGACGACTTCACCCGGCCGCTGCAGCTGCTCGCTCGCGAGCTGCGCTTCATCGACCCGCTCAGCGGTGCGCCGCGCGCGTTCGTCACGCGGCGCACGCTGCAGGAGGCACCTACCGGCGCATGATCTTTCGGGCCAGTCGTGCTCCGAGCGTCTGCACGAGGTGGACGAACGCGACGATGAGGATGATCGCCGCCCACATCACGACCGGCTCGAACTGGCGGAAGCCGTAGATCTGCGCGAACGCACCGAGTCCACCGCCGCCGACGAGACCCGCCATGGCGGTCATGTCGATCAGCGCGACGACGATGAACGTGTACCCGAGGATCAGCGGGCCGAGCGATTCGGGGATCGCGACGGTGAAGAGGATGCGCCAGGGCCCCGCGCCCATGGAACGAGCCGCTTCGATCACGCCGGGCGAGACCGAGACGAGGTGCTGTTCGACAATGCGTCCGATCGCGAACGAGGCAGCGATACCGATCGCGAAGGCTCCCGCGTTCACGCCGATGCCGATGCCGATCACGGCCCGCGTGACGGGCATGAGCACCGCGATGAAGATGACGAACGGGATCGGGCGGAAGAAGTTCACGAAGAAACCGATGATGGCATTCAGCACACGGTTGGGCATGAGCCCTCCGGCGCGCGTGACGTACAGGCCGATGCCGATGATCGTGCCGAGCACACCGCTGAGCGCGAGCGCCACGGTGGTCATGTAGAGGGTCTCGAGGGCAGCCTGCCAGAACTCCGGCCACAGCTCGTTGAGGCGATCCATCAGCGTGCCCCTTCCTCGTCGGTGGCGTCGATCTCAGTGACCGACGCGTGGCTGCGGATGGATGCCAGTGCGGCGTCGATCGCGGCATCCGTGCCGCGGATGGCGAGCGTGAGGTGACCGAACGCGCGGCCGCGGATGTCGTTGATGCCGCCGTAGACGAGCTCGAAGTCGAGGCCGGCCTGCGCGAGGTCGACGAACACCTGCGCCTGCGACGAGTCGCCGTCGCGGAACGAGAACGTCACCAGACGCCCGCGGTGGCGCTCCCGCAGCGAGGCGCGCTCGGCCGGTGACGGGATGCCCTTGATCACGGTGCCCACGAAGCGTTGCGATGCCGGGTTCTGCGGGTCGGAGAAGACGTTGAACACGTCACCCTTCTCGATCACGCGTCCGTTCTCCATCACGGCGACCTTGGTGGCGATGGTCTGGATGACGTCCATCTCGTGCGTGATCACGACGATCGTCACGCCCTGCTCCTCGTTGACACGCTTGAGCAGGGAGAGCACCTCGTGCGTGGTCTGCGGGTCCAGGGCGCTGGTCGCCTCGTCGGCGAGGAGGATCGCGGGACGGGTGGCGAGGGCACGGGCGATGCCGACGCGCTGCTTCTGACCGCCGGAGAGCTGCTCCGGGTAGGCCTTCGCCTTGTCGCTGAGGCCGACGAAGGCGAGCAGCTCGGCGACGCGTTCGTCGATGTCGGCCTTGGACCAGCCGGCGAGCTTGAGCGGGTAGGCGATGTTCGCCTTGACGTTCTTCGAGGAGAACAGGTTGAACTGCTGGAAGATCATGCCGATGCCGCTGCGCACCTGACGCAACTCGCGCTCACGCAGTCGGGTGATGTCGACGCCGTCCACGACGATCGATCCGCTCGTGGCGGGTTCGAGGGCGTTGATGAGCCGGACGAGGGTGGACTTTCCGGCACCGGAGTAGCCGATGATGCCGTAGACGTCGCCGGCGTCGATGTCGAGTGAGACGTCGTCGACCGCGACGACGGTGCCGCCGTCCGGCGTCGTGTACGACTTCGTGACGCCGTTCAGACTCACGAGGGGCATGGGGTCCTCCGGGTGGTGGAGCGCGGGAATCGGGCGGTGCGCTCACACGCACCGCCCGATTCTCTCGCACTGGGTGCGGGAAGGCTGAGGGTCAGCCCTGTGCAGCGGTGTCTTCGAGCACCTTCTTCAGCGACGCCTGCAGGTCGGCGGCCGGCGTCTTCAGGGCCACCGCGGTGTCACCCGACGAGGCGAGCAGGCCCGCCTGCACCTCGGGGTCGGTCTGGAAGATCTCGACGAGCTTGAGGTAGGTCTCGTTGTCCTTGTCCTCCGCACGCGCGGCGAAGATGTTCACGTAGGGCAGCGCGTTCGGGTCGGCCGGGTCGTCCTGCGCGATGGCGTCTTCGAAGCTCAGCCCGGCCTGGGTCACGAAGTCGTTGTTGATGATCGCGGCGGCGACGTCGGGCAGAGCGTTCGGGATGAGCGCGGCCTCGAGCGCGGTGACCTTGACCTTGGACTTCGCCTCGTCGACGTCGGCCAGGTCGGAGAAGATCGTGCCGCCGCTCTTGAGCTCGATGAGCCCGGCGGACTGCAGCACGAGCAGGGCGCGCGCCTGGTTGGAGGCGTCATCCGGGACGGCGACGGTCTCGCCCTCGGGGATGTCGGCGACATCCTCGAACTTCTGCGAGTACAGGCCCAGCGGGTAGATCGCGGTGGAGCCGATCGGGGTGAGGTCCTCACCCGAGGCGTCGTTGTACTGCGCGAGGTAGACGATGTGCTGGAACTGGTTCAGGTCGAGCTCACCCGCGGCCAGCGCCGGGTTGGGCTGCTCGTACGAACCGAAATCGACCAGTTCGACGGTGATGCCCTCGTCGGCGGCGGCCTCGACGAAGGCGGGCCACTGCTCGTCGCTCTTGCCGACGACGCCGATCGTGACGGTCTCATCCTCGGTCGAGCTGCTGTTCGACCCCGCATCGGTGGAACCCGAAGCGCACCCCGCGAGGGCGATGAAAAGCGGTACGGCGGCGAGCGCGGCGATGACAGAAGTGGTGGTGCGGCGGGTCATGTGAAGGGCTTCCTCTCTTGGGGGACTCGGATACGGTACGTGCGCGCCGCAGCACGCACCGAATCGCTCCGTCACAGAACGTCACGCGCGGTGAGAGCCCGTCTCAGTCGAACTCCTCGATGCCCTGCAGACGCACCTGCTCGAGGTCGAGACGGGCCGCGATCCGCCGGACGATGAGGTCGTCGACCGCCCCGGATCGACGAAGACCCAGCAGCACCTCCCGCTTGTGATCGAGCATCGCGAGCTTCAGCCTCGTGAATTCGGCGTGGCGGATCAGCGGCGAGCGCTGCAGCAGGTCGACGTCGGTGGAGGTCGCGATCATCTGCAGGGTGACGCCGTCGATGACCGGGGTGGATCCGGCCGCGCCCGTCTCGTCGAGCGGCGCCTCGACGCGGGACGGCTCGCCGGGGACGGCCAGGGGGTCGGGCTCATCGAGCAGGGCATCGAGGGCCTTGGCTTCGGCATCCACCAGCGCCTGTTCCCTGGCGAGCGCCCTGGCGTTCGCGTACTCGAGAAGCAGGTAACCCTCTTCGCGCACCCGGTCGCGCACCTCCTGGCCGACGCCGTGCTCGACGGCCAGATCGTCGATCACCGCCAGAGACGCACCCGAGATGGCGCGCTCGGCCAGTTCGAGCTCCTCGTCCTGGCTGTGGTCGACCGGCATCCGCGCCCACCGCAGCACCGCGGGCAGCAGCGGCCCCTGCACGAGCAGGCTGAGCAGGATGACGCCACCGGTGATGAACACGATCGCGTCGCGACCGGAGACACCGCCGACGAACCCGACGGTGCTCGGCACCGACAGCGCGATCGCGAGCGAGACCGCTCCGCGCATGCCGGCCATGGTCGAGACCACCCGTGCGCGGGAGCGCAGCCCGCGCGGGATGGTCGTCGACCGGCTTTGGAAAGGCGTGTTCAGCAGCTGGAACAGGAAGCGCACCGCGAGCAGGGTCGCCCAGATGGCCACCGAGACGAGAGCCAGTCGTCCGATCGCAGCGGCGGAGATCTCATGCAGCACGAACTGCACTTCAAGGCCGATGAGGATGAACAGCGCCCCGTTGAGCAGGTACACCCCGAACGGCCAGACGGCGTCGGTCTGGCGCCGGGAGGACGCGGTCGTCACGCGGGGTGAGACGTAGGCGATGATCAGGCCCGCCACCACCACGGCCAGAACACCGGAGGCCTCGACGATCTCGGCGACGAGGAACGCCGTGAACGGCACCAGCAGCAGAGTGACGTTGATCGCCATGGTCGAGCTCACGCGGCGCAGCAGCAGGTAGGCGGCCCCTGCGACCACGACGCCGACGACGATACCGCCTCCGTACGACAGCAGCACCGCCCCGGTGACCGACAGCGGTGTCACCTGGCCCCCCACCGCGATGGACACGGCGATCGCGTACAGCACCAGGGCGGTGCCGTCGTTGCTCAGGCTCTCGGCCTTGAGCTTCATGAACATCCGCTGCGGCAGCATCCGTCCCAGCGCCGCGACAGCGGTCGCATCCGGCGGGGCGACGGCGGCGCCGAGGATGAGCGCGATCTCCCACGGCATCCCGCACAGCACACCTATTCCGGCGACGGCGAAGGCCGAGGCGACGACGAGCAGGGTGCTCATCGGCAGGATGTACCGGAAGTCACGACGGATCGACCGCAGCGAGGTGGTCAGGCTCTCCCAGAAAAGCATCACCGGCAAGAACAGCAGCAGCACCGTCTCGGGCGGCAACTGCACGTCACGCAGCGCCGGCACGAAACCGAGCAGCAGTCCGAGCACCACCAGCACGAGCGGCAGGGCCAGCCGCACCCGCGGTGCGAGCAGGGTGCCCACGAGGATCGTCAGTCCGAGCAGGACGGTGACCTCGAGTCCTTCCATGTACGTCTCCCAACGACAGCGAGAGAAGAAGGTTATCCCTACTTGATGCTGCCCTGGGTCAGTCCGCCCACGAGCCACTTCTGCAGGAACAGCGCCAGCAGGTAGATCGGGATGAGGCCGGAGAGGCTCGCCGCGGCCATCTGCCCGAACATCACCTCGCGCCCGCCCTGCATGAGGGCGATGCCGACCGGCAGCGTCTGTGACGCGACGCTCTGCGTGAGCAGCAGCGGGATGAGGAAGTCGTTGTACACGAGGATGAACACGATGATCGAGACGGCGATGATTCCGGGGGCGGTCAGCGGCAGGATGACCGACACGAGGGTGCGGATCGGCCCGCAGCCGTCGATCTGCGCGGCCTCGTCGATCTCGAACGGGATCGCGCGGAAGAAGCCGTCCAGCAGCCAGACGGCGACCGGGGTGAGGAGCAGGCCCTCGATGATGCCGAGGCCGATCACCGAGTCCATGAGGCCGGCGGCGCGCACGAGCACGAACAGCGGGATGATCGCGACGATGGGCGGCGCGACGTATGCCGAGACGATCAGACCGAGCGTCTGCTTGCCCCCGGCACGGAGCCGGGCGATCGCATAGTTCGCGGGGATCGAGATCGCCAGCGCGACGATCACCGCCACCAGCGCCGCGCCGAGCGAGTTGCGCAGGTAGATGAGGATGGGCCACTCCCCGAACGCCGCTGTCCAGTTCTCGAACGCCAGCCGGGAGGGAAGGATGCGGGTGGAGAGGATGTCGTCGGGGCTCTTGAACGACATGCCCACCATGTACAGGATCGGCAGGAGCGAGAGCAGGATGGCGATCACGATCACGGCGGACTTCAGCACCGTGACCAGCGCCGGCGGGCGACCGGGGCGCGAGATGTTCGCGGTGCGGACCTTCACGCGTCGGCGCCGACGCGCGGGCGGGAGCACGAGAGTGCGGGTGGCGCTGTCGTCAGCGACCGAGGAACCAGGGAACGTCTGAGACATGACTCAGCTCTCCTTGTGCAAACGCTGACGGGCGGCGTTCAGCGGGACGATGATGATCGTGACGAGCACGAGGAATGCGATGGTCTGCGCCGCGGCGGCACCGACGTCGAACGTCTGCAGACCCGTGCGGTAGATCTCGTAGCTGCTGACAGTGGTGTCGAAGCCGGGCCCGCCGCTGGTCATTATGAAGACCAGGTCGAAGACCTTGAAGGAGACGACGAGCTTGAGCAGCAGCACGGTGACCAGGCTCGGCAGCACCAGCGGGAAGGTGATGCGCCAGAAGGTCTGCCACACCCCCGCGCCGTCGACCTGCGATGCCTCGTATACCTCGGTGGGGAGCGTCTGCAGGGCCGCGAACACCAGCAGCACGCAGAACGGGGTCCACTGCCAGGCGTCGACGACGATGAGCGAGATCATCGCCGCGGGCGTCGACCCGAGAAAGAGGAAGGGCTCCGAACCCGGCGCGAGGGTCTGACCGATGTTGTTGAGCAGACCGCCGGTGGGGGCGAGCATGAGCTTCCAGATGACGCCGGCCATGACCGGCGGGGTCATCAGCGGCAGCAGCAGGAGCACACGGATGATGCGTCCGCCCTTGACTGCGGCATCCAGCGAGAGGGCCACCACCAGCCCCGCGATCAGGGCGATGAGCGCGGACGGGATGGCGAAGATGAGCGACCTGCCGAGGGACGGGAGGGTGACCCCGTCCCCCAGCAATGCCGTGAAGTTGTCGAACCCGACCCAGTCCGAGAAGGGCCGGCCCAGCGACGACTCCGAGAAGGAGGCGGCGATGATGTACCCGAGCGGGTAGATCGCGATGATCGCGACGGCGATGATGGCCGGCGCGAGCAGCGCGCGACCCGCCCAGGGAGCGCGCCGTGTGGCGCGGTCCCCGGTGACGAGCTGCGACATGGGTGGTCCTTTCTCAGAGGGGGGTGGGGAACGACGCCGGGCTCACTTAGCGAGCGTCTGCCACTGGTCCCAGGTCTGCTGCATGGCCTCTTCGGCGGTGATGCTGCCCTGCAGCATGAGCGCGAGGTTGTCGTTCAGCGACTGGATCATCTCGGGCGCCTCGGGCGAGGTCGGCCAGGACTGCGCGTTGGGCAGCACCTCTGCGGCGACGGCGGAGACCTCAGGAGCGAACTCCTGGTAGGCGGCGCTGTCCAGCGTCGAGGTGCGGATCGGGTCGACGCCCGAACCGGTGGTCGTGATGAGCTTCTCGTTCACGCCCTTCGACGAGGCGAACGCGACGAACTCCTTGGCGAGGTCTTCGTCGCTGGCGCTCGGGCTGATGCCCATCGCCCAGCCGGCGTTCAGCGCGCCGGAGACCGATCCCTCCGGGCCGACGGGCAGCGGGGCGACGCCCCAGCCGTCGACGATCTTCGACTGCTCCGGGTCCTGCGCGAACACGCCCAGGTCGGTCCAGAACTCGATCATGCCGACGGAGCCGGACAGGAACTGCGGGAGGGCCTGTTCAAAGCCGACCTCGAGCGGGCTGGGCAGGGCGTACGGTGCGGCGTCGAGCATCGACTGAGCCGCCGCGACGGCGGCATCCGTGTTCAGCTGCGGCATCTGCGGATCGATCGGGTCGGGCGACATGGTCGCCAGTCGGTTGAAGAACGTCGAGCCGATGTTGAACGCGTTCTTCGAACCGAGCAGCGCGTTGCCGTAGACACCGTCGGCCTTCTCCGCCTCAGTGATGGTCTTCGACACCTCGATGTACTCGTCCCAGGTGGTCGGGACCTCGACGCCGTTACGTTCGAAGATGGCCTTGTTGTAGAAGAGCACGTGCGTGTCACCGTCGATCGGCAGACCGTAGGTGGCGCCTTCGTACTGCGTGTACGGGGCGAACACCGCCTCGATGAAGTCCGGCGCGTCGATCTCATCGTCACCCTCGACCCAGTCGGTGATGTCGGCGAGGGCGTCGGATTCGGCGAGGGCACCGACCGAGGTGTACCAGTACTGGATGACGTCGTAGTTGCCGGTTCCGGACTGGGCGTCGAGGATCGCCTTGGTCTGGATCTGGTCGTAGGGCACGACCTCGACCTGCACGTCTACGCCGTCGTGCTCGGCCTCGAAGTCGGCCTCGAGGATCTTGCCCGCCCCCTCCTGGGGCGCGGCGATGAGAACCTTCAGGGTCTTCTCTCCGCTGTCGGAAGTCTCACCGCTGCCCCCGCCGCAGCCAGCGAGCGTGAGGGCGGCGACCGTGGTCGCGGAGACCGCCAGGGTCAGCCGGGTGGGACGGGAGAAGAGGGTTGAGGAGCGTCGTTGCACACTCATGGTGTGTCCTTTCACTGTGATGCGGGTTGGGGGTGAGGGTCAGGATGCGGACGCGTCGGGCGTCCACGGCTTGTCGACCTTGTCGCCGTCGACCCAGGGGGTCTTCACGAACACGGCGCGGAAGGTCTCGTCGAAGGGGTTGCGCACGAAGTGCTCCTCGTGCGGTACGGCATGCAGCACGTCGCCGGCGGAGAGGATCGCCGGCGCTTGCCGGTCGATCCAGAACTCGGCGCGTCCCTCGAGCACCACGAACGACTCGGTGTGGTGCTCGTGGATGTGGTTGCCGAACTCGTCACCAGGTCGCAGGACGACGACGCCGAAGGCGGCGTCATCCGACTGGGAGAGATATCCGGGACCCCAGTCGCCGAAGCGCAGCGCCGCATCGGCGGAGCGCAGCACCTCGGAGCTCATGCCGAGACCGTCGTCTCGCTGGCGCTGCGGAACAGCTCGAAGGCCTCGGCGGGGTCGAGGTCGTCGTGCACGACGGCGCGCACCGCGGTCATCATCGCCGCGGGGTTCGCGCTCTGGAAGATGTTGCGCCCCATGTCGACACCGGCCGCCCCCGCGCGCACGGCGCGGGATGCCATCGTCAGGGCGTCCAGTTCGGGCAGCTTCTTGCCACCGGCCATGATCACCGGCACGGGGCATCCGGCGACGACATCCTCAAAGCCCTCGTCGCAGTAGTACGTCTTCACGAGCTGGGCGCCGAGTTCGGCGATGATGCGGGTGGCCAGGCCCAGGTAGCGAGCGTCGCGGACGAGCTCCTTGCCGACCGCGGTGACGCCGAGCACGGGGATGCCGGCGGCGTAACCCTCGTCGACCAGGGTGGTGAGGTTGCGGATGCTGCGCGACTCGTGCACGCCGCCGACGAACACCTGCACGGCGACGGCATCGGCGTTGACCCGCACCGCGTCCTGCATGGCCATGGCCGTGTACTCGTCGGAGAGGTCCTTGAGGATCGACGGGCCACCCGATGCACGCAGCACGAGGCCGGCCTGCGTCGCCGGCGGAATCGAGGTGCGCAGTGCACCGCGCGTGCACATCAGGGCGTCGGCCTGTGCCGCCAGCGGGGCGATGTTGAGGTCGATCCGCTCCAGGCCCGACGTCGGACCCTGGAAGTAGCCGTGGTCGAAGGCGAGCATGACGGTGCGGCCGGTCTGCGGGTCGAGGATGCGGGCAAGACGGTTCTGCATGCCCCAGTCGAGGTTCGACGCGCCGCGGATGGCGTGGGTGAACGAGGCGGCGGGTACGTCGGGGTGGAACTGCTTGGCGGCGGAGTTGCCTTCGAGATCTGCCATGGGTTTCTCTTTCGTCGAGGTCAGCCGAGGGTGTCGGCGGTCGTGGGGCGGTGGGCGAGCGCGGCGCGGGCCGCGCCGGGCGGGGTGAACAGGGGGGTCAGGTCGGTGCCGGAGATCGAGAGCACGTCGCGGTAGACGCGGTGCCAGCGTTCGGCGATCAGCCGGTAGGCGTCGTGCTCGGCCGCGTCGGCACGCACGACGCGATCAGGCTCGCCCATCGGGGGGAGATCCGCGCCCACACCGCGGGCGGCGAGGCGCGCCGCGCCGTAGGAGGTCGCCTCCGGCGCGGGGGTGACGAGCGTGTCGAGGCCCGTGACGCCCGCGATGATGGTGGGCCACAGGGAGCCGGCGCTCGACCCACCTGTGAACGTCACGGTTCCCTCTGCCACGGCACGCCCGTCGGTGAGCGCCGAGAGGATGTCGAGGTGGGCACCGGCGACGATGGCCGCGGCCTCCTCGATCGCTCTGATGAACGCGCCGCGCGAGGAGTGCGCGGCGTCGTTGATGTCGAAGCCGACGAAGGCCGGAGCGGCCTGATGCCAGGCGTCGGCCTGCATGACGTTCGCCATGGTGGCGACGATGCCGTGGGATCCGGCCGGGACGCCGGCAGCCCACTCCTCCATGACGCTGAACGCGGACCGGCCGGTGAGGGCACCGGTGGCGGCGGCATCCGGGCACATCGCGTCGCGGAACCAGCGCATAGCCAGGCCGGAGAGGAAGCCGATGCCCTCAACCATCCAGGTGTCCCGGTCGACGTGGCACAGGGTGCGCAGGCGACGCTCGGGGTCGATGAGCGGCTCGGAGACGACGGCCGTGGTCTGCCAGAACGTGCCGGCGACGATCGTCGGCACCCCTTCCCGTGCGGCGATGCCGTGCAGCGCCAGCTGGGTGTCCGCGCCGCCCGTGACGACGGGGGTGCCAACGGGCAGGCCGGTGGCCGCGGCAGCGGCAGCGGTGACCGCGCCGACGATCTCGCCGCATTCGACCACCGGGGGCAGGATGCTGCGGTCCACGCCGACGAGGTCGGCGAGGTGGGCCGACCAGGTGCGCGAGCGCAGGTCGAACAGTGCCGAGCTGGAACCGCACGTGGGGTCGGTCACGAACTCGCCGGTCAGCTTCGTGGTTACCCAGTCGCTGATCATCCCGATGTGCCGGGCCTGGGCGAGCAGGTGCGGCTCGTGGCGGGCGATCCACCGCAGACGTGCGGGAGCGGTGATGGAGACCCAGTCCCCGGCCGTGGCGTAGATCTCCTCGGCGATGCCGAGTGCGACCAGTTCGTCGGCCTCGGCGCGGGAGCGGCCGTCGGTGTTGGGGCAGGCCCACAGCTCCTCCCCCGCAGACCCGTAGAGCACGAAACCTTCGCGCATGCTCGACGCGGCGACGGCGGCGACGCGACGGTCGCCCAGCGTGGCCACGACCTCGCGGATGGCTCCGCCGACCGCCGCCCACCCGAGGTTGGTGTCGAAGGTCGTGCCGCCCGGGTGGCCGGGGACGGCGACGTGCGTCCACTCGCGGGCCGCCTGTGTCACCAGGCGCCCCTCGGTGTCGAACGCGAGCGCGCGCGCCGAGCCGGTGCCGGCGTCGATGGCGAGGAAGACGTCGCTCATCGTTCCCACCGCAAGGGGTCACCGGCGACGAACGCCTGGATCTCGGAGGCGAGCATGTCGGCGCCGCGGGCGAGCGTCTCGTAGGTGGCGCCGGCCAGGTGCGGGGTGAGCAGCAGGTTCGGCTCGGCGACGAGCTCTCGCCACGGACCGTCGGGCTCGTTCACGTCGAGGGCGACGCCGCCGAGCTGACCGCTGCGCAGCGCCTCGAGCATCGCCTGCTCGTCGACCAGGGACTCGCGGGCGGTGTTGATGAGGAACGAGCCGCGGGGCATCAGGGCGATCTGCGCGGCGCCGATGAGGTGCCGGTTCTCGGCGGTGGCCCTGGCGTGCACGCTGACGACGTCGCTCTGGGCGAGCAGCGTGTCCAGGTCGCCGACGATGGTGGCGTCGGTGACCGACGCCGGGTCGACGAACGGGTCGTAGGCGAGGATCGTGGCCCCGAGTGCCCGAGCGCGCTCGGCGACGAGACGGGCGACGTTGCCGTAGCCGATCAGCCCCAGCCGCAGGCCCTTGACCTCCCGGCCGAACCAGCGGGCGCCCTCGAACGTCGACTCGGCGAGCGGGCGTCCGTCGGCGACGCGCTCGTCGACGTCGCGGACCGAGGCGGGGACGTTGCGCACGAGAGCGATGAGGAATCCGATGGTGAGGTCCGCCACGGCGTCGGCATTCTTGCCGGGGGTGGTGGTGACGCGCACGCCGCGTTCCTTCGCCGCGGCGAGGTCGACGTTGACGGGGCCGCCGCGAGCGCAACCGGCCAGACGCAGCTCGGGCAGGGCGGCGAGAACCTGGGCGGTGAGGGGGGCGGCGTGGAAGGCGATGACGTCGTACCCCTGGGCCACAAGGGCGACTTCGGCCGGGTCGCCCTCGAACTCGTGGATCTTCGAGGTGTCCCAGGTGGGGTCCGCGATCGTCATGGTCACGGCGTCGGCGGCGAGTCCGCGCTGCTCGAAGGCGCGCAGGAACACGTCGGCGCTCATGTAGCTGTCGCCGATGACGAGGATGCGGGGGTCGGTCATGTCGTGGTCTCCGTTTAGGTCGGGCGTCAGCGTGACGGTCGGGTCTCGGTGCGTCCGTCGGTCGGACGCGAGGCGGTCGGGTAGCGGCCAGAGGCGGTCTCGTTCGAGATGCCGCCGGCGTCGAAGCCGGTGTCGACGCTCACGCGCAACCGATCGGTGCGCACCGAGGCCCGCGAGATGTCGATCGGTTCGCCGTGCTGGTCGTAGGCGACGGCCTCGACGACGACGATCGGATGCCCGGGTTCGACATCGAGCAGGCCGGCGAGCACACGGTCGGCGGCGACGGCCTCGATGGTGCGGTGCATCCGTGCGATCCGAACGCCGACCACGTTGGTGATGGCGGCGTACAGGCTCGCGCGCGGGTCGCGGAGGTCGGGCAGCACCCCGGCGAACCGGGTGGGGAGGTAGTTGATCACGTGCACCGCGGTGCGGGAGCCGACGGCGCGCACTCGCTCAAGCACGAAGCCGGTGCCGTCGGGCGAGGTGCGACCGACGACCGCGGCAGCCCACGACGGGAGCGGTTCGATGCCGGCCCGGAGAATCTCGGATCGCAGCGCACTGCGCCCGTCTTCGCTGTACTCGCCGAGCAGGCTCGGAGCAGACGGCAGGGTCCACGCGGATGGACCCTGAGCGCGCTCGACGAAGGCGCCCTTGCCCTGCTGGCGCGAGATGATGCCCGCGCTCTCGAGCCGCGACAGCGCCTCGCGCACCGAGGTGCGAGAAGCGGAGAAGTGCGCGCACAGCTCGCTCTCACTCGGCAGACGGTCACCCGGCGCCCACGTGCCGTCGGCGATCTGCACCTCGATGGCGCGCATGATCTGGAACCAGATGGGGGCCGTCGACGCACGGTCGAGCGGGGGCAGCGTGAGCGCAGACATGCGGCCTCTTCGGGGAGCGGGTGCGGGGGCACGATTCGGGGGTTCGTGGTCGGGCATCGGTGCCTGACATGTATCGATCTTGAGGCACAACTCGTATCGAGAATAGATACAAGTCAAAAGTCTCCGACGGACTCTTGCAGGGATCTTGAAATAGTTGTTGACCAGGTTTTTTTAGATCATCTACTCGGCGGACGCCGATCCGAAGGGCCCCGCGCTCGCCCCCCGGCGGCGGGCTGACCATACAAGTTCGACACGAGATCAGGCCGCAGGGACCGCGAGGGCGAGCGGGCGCCCGGAGATGGGGCTGTGCCGGGCGGCCTCGAGGGCTATCGTGTGCCGTGTGGGGGTCGGTCACACCGATCGAAGGAGCAGTCATGAACGTGGCACCGTGGAGCACGATCGGCGGCGGAGTGGACTGGGCTCCCGTCCGCGCCATCCAGTACCTTCTCCGGGCACACGGCCACGCGGTCGCGGCGGACGGGGTGTACGGCCCGGCCACGACCGCGGCGGTCTCGGCGTTCCAGGGCGGCGCGGGTGTGAGTGTCGACGGGATCGTCGGGCCGGAGACCTGGGTGGTGTTGCACATCGAGACCGCGCAGGGGCAGACGGGCGATGCCGTGCGCGCCGTGCAACAGTTCGGACTGGTGCCATCACCGGGCATCGAGCCGCTGATAGTGGACGGCGACTTCGGTCCGATCACGCGCGAGCGCGTTCAGCACTTCCAGACGTCGTGGGGGCTGTCGATCGATGGCATCGCCGCCTACGAGACCTGGTCGTTCCTGAGCTCACTCGTCCCCGGCTTCCAGCGCTGGCCTCTGGTCAAGGTCGGATCGACGCAGGCCAGCAACTGGCGGGTGCTCGCTGCGCAGTACCTGCTGCGCCATCGCGGCGCGGGCATCGTCGCGGATGGCGTGTTCGGGCCGCTCAGCGGCGCGGCGATCCAGGCCTTTCAGCAGACCCTGCGCGCCACGTTCATCGGTGACACGGTCGGTCAACTCGACTGGCCTGCGCTGATCGAGACGGTGTCCCTCGGCGCTTCCGGCGACGCGGTGCGGGCCGCGCAGACGCTGCTGCCAGGATCCCTGACGGTCGACGGCGCCTTCGGCCCGGTGACGGATGCGGCGGTGCGCGACTTCCAGACGATGTTCGCGCCGCCCGCAGACGGCATCGTCGGCCCGGTCACCTGGCACGCGCTGACTCAGCCGATCTTCGACTGATCGGTACGACGTCTCAGCCGATCTGCTCGGTGAGGTCGAACCACTGCTCTTCGAGCGCGGCGATCTCGGCCTCCTGCGCGGTGATCACAGCCATCTTCTCGCCGAGCCCGGCATAGTCGGACTGGTCATGGTCGACGAGGGCGTGCTTGGCAGCATCCACCTGCTGGGTGAGCTTCTGGATCCGCCGCTCCAGCGCCGCGACCTCCTTCTGCGCGGTGCGCAGGGCTGCGCCGTCGAGACCGGGAGCGGATGCCGTCGCCGCCACGGTCGCGGAGGGCTGATCGGCCTGCTTCTCCTGCAGCTCGCGCAGGCGCAGGTACTCGTCGACGCCACCGGGCAGGTGGCGCAGTCGGTGGTCGAGGATCGCGAATTGCTGGTCGGTGACGCGTTCGAGGAAGTACCGGTCATGACTGACGACGAGCAGCGTGCCCGGCCACGAGTCGAGGAGGTCCTCGATGGCGGCGAGCATGTCGGTATCCATGTCATTCGTGGGCTCATCGAGAATCAGCACGTTGGGCTGCTCGAGCAGCACGAGCAACAGCTGAAGGCGTCGCTGCTGGCCACCGGAGAGGTCTTTCACCGGTGTGGACAGCTGCGCGGACGAGAAGCCCATCCGCTCGAGCAGCTGACCGGGCGTGAGGTCCTGCGCCTTGGAGCCGGTGCCCAGGGTGTACGACGTGCGCAGCCGCGAGATGACCACGCGTACGGGGTCGTTCCAGACGGCGTCGAGCTCGTCGAGGCGCTGGGTGAGCGTGCGCACCTGCACGGTCTTGCCGTGCTTGACACGGCCACTGGTGGGAGCGATGGTGCCGGCGATGAGGCCGAGGAGCGTCGACTTGCCCGCACCGTTCACGCCGAGGATGCCGGTGCGCTCCCCCGGCGCGATGCGCCACTCGACGTCTCGCAACACGACCTGGGTCCCTGAGCCTGTCGAAGGGTCTGAGCCTGTCGAAGGGTCTGAGCCTGTCGAAGGGTCTGAGCCTGTCGCCCGCGACGGGTAGCTCACCCCGGCATCCAACAGGTCGACGACATCTTTGCCGAGCCGCGAGACCGCGAGTGACTGCAGCGAGACCTTGTCGCGGATCTCGGGCACGTCTTCGATCAGCTGGTTGGCCGCCTCGATGCGGAACTTCGGCTTGCTCGTGCGGGCGGGGGCGCCCCGGCGCAGCCAGGCAAGCTCCTTGCGGGCAAGGTTCTGCCGCTTGGCCTCGGTGGCCGCGGCCATGCGGTCGCGCTCGACGCGCTGCAGGATGTACGCCGCGTAGCCGCCCTCGAACGGCTCGACGATGCGGTCGTGCACCTCCCAGGTCGTGGTCACGACCTCGTCGAGGAACCATCTGTCGTGCGTGACGACGAGCAGCGCGCCGGCGTTCTTGGCCCACCGGGTCTTGAGGTGCCCGGCAAGCCACGTGATGGCTTCGACGTCGAGGTGGTTGGTGGGCTCGTCCAGGGCGATGATGTCCCAGTCACCGGCAAGCAGCTTCGCCAGCGAGACGCGGCGGCGCTGGCCACCGCTCAGGGAGGAGACGGGCGCATCCCAGGGCAGGCCGCGCAGCAGCCCGTCGATGACATCACGGATGCGGGCATCCCCCGCCCACTCGTGATCGGCGGCGTCGCCGACCACGGCCGCGCTGACCGTCAGCGAGTCATCCAGGGTGTCGGCCTGGTCGAGCACCCTGATGCGGGTGCCGCCGCGGAACGTCACGCGTCCGGCATCCGGTTCCTTGGTGCCGGCGAGCATGGCGAGCAGGCTCGACTTGCCGTCACCGTTGCGACCGACGATGCCGATCCGGTCGCCCTCCTCGATGCCGAGGGTGATGGAGTCGAAGACGACGCGGGTGGGGTATTCGAGGTGGAGGCCTTCGGCCCCGAGAAGATGTGCCATGTCCTTACCAGGATAGGCGCCGGCCTGCGCGTGAGCCTGTCGCCTGCCGGGCCGTGAGCGTGCCGACAGGCATCCGCGCCGACAGCGTCCGCGCCGGCAGGCATCCGCCCCTCCGGCATCCGACCATCCGGCATCCGAATTTCGGAGAGACCTCCGCTTTTCGGACGATTTCGCCCGATCCGTCCGAAAATCGGCCATCCGTCCGAAATTCGGATGCTGCCGCAGCGCCCAACCGGGCAGACGACGACGCGGCGCGTCTGGGTCCCGAGCGAATCGAGGTCCCAGACGCGCCGCGCGTGTCACCTCAGCGCAGCGGCGATCACCGGCTCATGCCGTGCCGCCATCTCATCTCCCCAGTGTCCAAGCAGCTCCACGGTGGCGATACGGAAGGAGAGAGCGCGGATGAGAAGCTGTCGCCCCTCAGGCAGTCCGCCTGCCAGAGAGCACATCCGCTCCACCGAGAGGCCGTGCCAGCACGCGGCGTCGGCCAGTGCGATCGCGCCGCCCCACGCGGCAGGACGCCAGTACGGAGCCCAGTCGATGATCGCGGGAGCTTCGTGCTCTTCGAACATGACATTGCCCAAGAGGTCGCCGTGAATCATCTGCGATGGTTCGGCAACGGGCGCAAAGGCGGCGTGCAGGCGGCGCAGCGCCTCGTTCGGGGGTGCAGGCTGTTCTTCCCAGGCGATCCGATCGGCACGTGCCCACGGGTCATCTGCCGTGTCGAGAAAGTGCGGGCGCGGTAGGTGTGCGAGCGCTTGATGAAACGCTGCACCGGCCAACACGATCTCCGCCACGCGGGATTCGTCGGGCTGACCGGCGAGCCACTCCCACGCTTCCCAACCGTCGACCGCCCACGCCTGCTTGTCCGAACGGATCGGGCGCGCGGTTCGAAACCCTGCACCAGGAGGGAGCACAGCCAGTGCCTCCGCCTTCCACGCGGTCTCGTCGTCGGCCCCTGACGGGCGGAGGACGATGGATCCGGCGCGCCAGGTGAGGCCGCGGCCACCCGTCAGCCGTTCCGGCGCGACGGCCGCGTCGCTGAGGTCGATGCCGAAGGCGGTCAGCGCGGCATCGCTCGGTCTTGGTGAAGCACCCATGGCACCAAGTTACGTCACGACGCCTCGACGGACTCCGCGCCGACAGGCATCCGCGCCGGCAGGCATCCGAACCTCCGGCATCCGCGCCGGCAGGCATCCGCGCCGGCGGCATCCGCGCCGGCGGCATCCGACCATCCGGCATCCGAATTTCGGAGCAACTTCCGTTTTTCGGACGATTTCGCCCGATCCATCCGAAAATCTGCAATCCGTCCGAAACTCGGATGCTGCCGCAGCCCCGACCGGGCAGACGACGACGCGGCGCGTCCGGGTCCCGAACGAATCGAGAGGCCCCAGACGCGCCGCGCCGCGGGGTGTTGCAGATTACTTGTAGGACTGCACGATCTCGAGCAGGCTCGGAACGTTCGCGTACGCCTCTTCGGCGTTGTCCTTGGTGACGATGACCGGAGCGAGCAGGTAGGCCGGAACCACCTTCACGCCGTTGTCGTACTGCTCGGTGTCGTTGACGTCGACCGTCTCGCCGGCGCCGAGCTGACCGACCATCTTCACGGCCTGCTCGACGAGCAGGGTGGTGTCCTTGTTGATGGTGGAGTACTGGATGCCCTCCATGATCGACTTCACCGACTCGACCTCGGAGTCCTGACCGGTCACCACGGGCACCTTCTTACCTGCCTGCTCGACCGAGGTGATGATGGCGCGCGCCAGGGTGTCGTTCGGCGAGAGCACACCGTCGAGCTCGGCGGAGCTGTAGGTCGAGGTGAGCAGGGAGTCCATCCGACGCTGCGCGTTCTCGGCCTTCCAGCCCTCGGTCGCGGTCTGCGCGATCTCGGTCTGGCCGGAGAGGACCTTCAGCGTGCCGTCGTCGATCTTCGGCTGCAGCACGTCCATCGCGCCATCGAAGAACACGCGCGAATTGGCGTCGTCGGGCGATCCGGAGAAGAGCTCGATGTTGTACGGAGCCTCGTGGCCGGCGTTGGCCGCGAGGCCGTCCAGCAGCGCCTGCCCCTGCAGCTGGCCGACCTTGAAGTTGTCGAAGGCGACGTAGTAGTCGACGGCCTCGGTGTTCTCGATCAGACGGTCGTAGGCGATGACGTAGGCACCGGCGTCGTGCGCGGCTTCGACCTGCGTGGCGAGCTGCTTGCCGTCCTTCGCACCGATGATGATGACCTTCGCGCCACCGGTGACCATCGCCTGGATCTGGTTCTGCTGCTCGGCGACGGTGTTCGAGGCGGGTGCGTACTGCACGTTGGCCTTGTATCCGGCGTCGTTCAGCTTCTCGGTGAACAGCTCGCCGGCGAGCACCCAGTTCTCACTGGTCTTGTCCGGCAGCGCCACACCGATGGTCGAGCCGTCGGCGAAGCCTGCCATCTCTTCACCACTCGTGCTCTCGTCCGTCGTGGGGGTGCGCTCTGACGAGCATCCGGTCAGGACGAACGCACCCGCGGCGACGATCGCTGTCGCCGTCAGAAGGATCTTCTTCATGTGATCTCTTTCTCTCTTGTGTGCGGTGACCGCGAGCGGTCGCCTACTTTCCGCGTGCCTTCTCGGTGGCGGAGGTCGGGAAGGGTTCAGGGTCGCGGCGGGCCGCGAACCGGCGGGTGAGCCAGCCGGTGATCGACGGACGGCCCTGCTGCTTGTTCCACACGTCGATACCGACGGCGACGAGGAGCACGAGACCCTTGATCATGGCGACGACGTCGGCGCCGAAGCCGAGCAGTGCGAGGCCGTTGTTGAGGAAGGCCATCACCAGACCACCAATGATCGAACCGATCACGGTGCCGACACCGCCGGAGACCGCGGCGCCACCGATGAAGACCGAGGCGATGGCATCCAGCTCCCAGCCGTTGCCGTCCTGCGGACCGGAGGCGGTGGCCCGGGCGACGTAGAGCATGCCGGCCAGCGAGGCGAGCACCGACATGTTCATCATCACGAAGAAGTCGACCCAGCGGTCCTTCACACCCGAAAGGCGGGCAGCCATGCGGTTGCCACCGACAGCGTAGATGTGTCGGCCGAGCACGGTGTTGTTCATGATGAACGTGTAGAGGATGACCAGCGCCAGCAGGATGAGGCCCGAGATCGGGAAGCTGGTGCCGGGGCGCCCGGTGGCGAACAGCCAGCCGGCGACGAGGATCACGACCGACAGCAGCGTGACCTTGGTGACGCTCACCCAGACCGGCGCCATGTCCGATCCCATGCGGCGCTGCGCCCGGCGGATCCAGATCTCATGCCCGATCACCCACGCCACGCCGAGCACGGCGAGGATCATGGTGGGCACGTTGAACGGCACCGGGATGGGCAGCTCGGGCAGGTAGCCGGCACCGATGTAGGTGAATTCCTTGGGCACGGGGACCGTGGTCGACTGACCGATCCACTGGTTCGCACCGCGGAAGAAGAGCATGCCGGCGAGGGTCACGATGAAGGCCGGCACCCCGACGTAGGCGACCCAGAAGCCTTGCCAGGCACCCACCAGCGCCCCGACGCCGAGACCGAGCAGGATGCCGCCCCACCACGGGACGTTCCAGTCGGCCATGGCCTTGGCGACGATGATGCCGGTGAAGGCCGCCACCGAGCCGACCGAGAGGTCGATGTGGCCCATGATGATGACCATCACCATGCCGATGGCCAGGATGAGGATGTACGAGTACTGGTTGACGACGTTGATGAGGTTTCCGGGCGAGAGCGTGAGGCCCTGCCCCTTGGCGATGAACGTCCATACCTGGAAGACGACGAGGATGACGACGAGGCTGCCGAGGATGCTGAACTGGCGCAGCGTCGATTGGCCGCCTCCGAACATCTTGCGGATGTCGCCGAGGTGGAAGCCGCGCTTGTCGGTCTCGGACGTGGTGCTCATGCGGTCGCCTTCTGGTTGAGGGAGGTCATGCTGCGCATGAGGGCCTCCGGGGTGGCTTCGGAAGAGGGAAGGTTGTCGGTGACTCGGCCCTCGAAGACCGTGTAGATCCGGTCGGTGATGCCGAGCAGCTCGGGCAGCTCGCTGGAGATGACGATGACGCCCTTGCCCTGGGCTGCGAGCTCGGCGATGATCGCGTAGATCTCGTACTTGGCGCCGACGTCGATGCCGCGGGTGGGCTCGTCGAGGATCAGCAGGTCGGGGTCGGTGAACATCCACTTCGCCAGCACGACCTTCTGCTGGTTGCCGCCGGAGAGCTTTCCGACGCCCTCCTCGACCGAGGGGGTCTTGATGCGCAGCGAGGTGCGGTAGCGCTCCGCGACGGCGTACTCCTCGCGGTCGTCGACGACGCCGCGCTCGGCGATCTTCGACAGCTTCGCCGAGACGATCGACCGCTTGATGGTGTCGAGCAGGTTCAGACCGAGCGTCTTGCGGTCTTCGCTGACGTAGGCGAGGCCGTGCTTGATGGCGGATGCCACATCGGGCAACACGATCTCGCGGCCGTCTTTGATGAGCGTTCCGGACTCGAACTGGCCGTAGGAGCGCCCGAAGATGCTCATCGCGAACTCGGTACGCCCCGCCCCCATGAGGCCGGCGATGCCGACGACTTCGCCTCGGCGCACCTGGATGCTCGATCCCTTGACCACCTGCCGCTCCGGGACAGTCGGATGCCGCACCCACCAGTCCTTGACCTCGAAGAACACCTCACCGATCTCGGGCGTGCGGTCGGGGTAGCGGCTCTCGAGGGAGCGGCCGACCATGCCGCGGATGATGCGGTCTTCGTTGATCTCGCCGCGGCCGATGTCGAGCGTCTCGATCGTGCGGCCGTCGCGGATGATGGTGATCTCGTCGGCGATCTGCTCGATCTCGTTGAGTTTGTGACTGATGATGATCGAGGTGATGCCCTTGGCCTTGAGCCCGAGGATCAGGTCAAGCAGATGCTGGGAGTCGTTCTCGTTGAGCGCGGCGGTGGGCTCGTCGAGGATGAGGATCTTGACGTCTTTGTTCAGCGCCTTGGCGATCTCGATGAGCTGCTGCTTGCCGACGCCGAGGTGCTTGATGGCGACATCGGGGTCTTCACGCAGGCCGACGCGGGCGAGCAATTCGAGGGTGCGCTTCTTCTGCTCGGCCCAGTCGATGCGGCCGCCGTGGCTGATCTCGTTGCCGAGGAAGATGTTCTCGGTGACGGAGAGCTCGGGAATGAGGGCCAGCTCCTGGTGGATGATCGCGATGCCGGCCTCTTCGCTGGCCGCGATGTCCTTGAAGCGCTGTTCCTCGCCGAAGAGCAGGATGTCGCCGCTGTAGGTGCCGTACGGGTACACACCCGAGAGCACCTTCATGAGCGTGGACTTGCCCGCACCGTTCTCGCCACAGATGGCGTGCACCTCACCGGTGCGCACGGTGATCGAGACGTCGGAGAGGGCCTTGACGCCAGGGAACTCCTTGGTGATGTGCCGCATCTCCAAGATGGGGCCGGCGACTGTCGGCAACGTTGCTGTGATGCTCACGGATCTTCCTCGATACGGGGGCTGCGTCTCGGCTTCGATGGCGCAGGTGTCAAATGTGACCGTTCACATTGAACATGATCATGGTGCAACGACCGCCCCGGCCTGTCAAGCGCGGATCTGAATTTCGTGTCGTTACCGTGACACAGCGGATTCGCGGATCCGCAGCACGGGGGCGAGCGCACCGAACGACGGCGCCACCTCGCCACGGATCTGCGCGAGCAGCAACGCCACCGCTCGGCGCCCCAGCTCAGAGAAGTCCTGGTGCACGGTGGTCAGAGGCGGGGCCACGTGGGCGGCGACCGGGATGTCGTCGAAGCCGACGACGCTGACGTCTTCCGGCACGCGCAGACCCGCGTCTCGGAACCCGTGCATGAGCCCGATCGCCATGAGGTCGTTGGCCGCGAAGACCGCTGTGAAGTCGGGCCGCCGGGCAAGTTCCTGCCCCGCGAAGTGACCGAAGTCGGCCGTCCAGTCGCCACGGATCGGCGGGAACGTGGGCAGGTCGGCCTCACGCAGCGCATCGAGGTACCCGCGCATCCGCGACTCCGCCTCGATCCAGTCCTGCGGCCCTGCCAGGTGCAGGATCTCGGTGCGGCCGAGGGCGATGAGGTGCTCCGTGATAAGCCGCGCACCGGCCATCTGGTCAGCGGAGAGGCCGATCTCATCGGCTCCGGACGCGCTCTGCAGGGTGACGAACGGCACGGTGGAGGCCATGCCGCGCAGCACATGGAACACCCGCACCTGCGGGGCGAGCACGACGATGCCATCGACGTGCTCACGACCGAGCTGGCGCACGGCACTGCCGATGTCTTCGGGTGAAGTGCTGGTGAGGTTCAGCGTGGTGACCGAGTAGCCCTCGGCGCGGGCGGCCTCCTCGATCGCGGCGATCGACGAGGTGGGGCCGAACTCTCCGATCGTTGCGGAGAGGACGCCGAGGGTCTGCGACTTGCTGGTCACCAGCGCGCGGGCGGCGAGATTCGGACGGTAGTCGAGCACCGCGATCGCATCGAGCACGCGCGCCTTGGTCTCGGGACGGATGCTGGGGTGATCGTTGAGTACGCGCGAGACGGTCTGATGCGAGACCTCGGCGAGTCTGGCTACGTCGCGGATGCTCGGCATCCGACCGCGCTCGGAGGGGGACGTCATGCCAGCCCTCCTCGGTTGTGCACGGTCACATCGGTTCCATCATGGCACGTGTGCCCGGCATCCACACCCGGTTCTGGGCGCCCTTCGTCTCGTCGCTGCGCTCCTCGCTCAGGAACCGCGGCAAACCCTGCTCCGGTCCCTGAGCGAGCGCAACGAGACGAAGGGCGGCCCATGAACCGCGGCAAACCCTGCTCCGATCCCTGAGCGAGCGCAGCGAGACGAAGGGCGGCTCAGGAACCGCGGCAAACCCTGTTCCGGTCCCTGAGCGAGCGCAGCGAGACGAAGGGCGGCCCAGTGCACTCAGGAGATGACGGTGGCGCCGGGCACAGGCCCGTGCACGTGCAGCGCCTCGCGGCCCATCGCACGCAGCTCTTCCTGCACGACGCGGGCGGCGTCCGGCCCTGCGCACAGGAACGCGATCGTGGGGCCGGAGCCCGAGACAAGCCCGGCCAGCGCCCCCGCGCGCACGCCTTCGGCGAGGATGAGGTCGAGTTCGGGGCGCTCGGCGATCGCCGCGGGTTCCAGGTCGTTGAGCATCGCGGCAGCGAGATCGCCGGCATCCCCCGCCCGCAGCGCCTGCAGCACGGGCACCGGCACGTCGAGCGAGAGCGGCGGATCGTCGGCGAGCGCTCCCCGCTCGTCACGCATCTGATCGAGTCGACCGTAGATCGCGGGGGTGGAGAGCCCCTCGGGGCTCGTCGCGAGCACCCAGTCGAACCGCCCCCGGGCCAGTGCCGGAGTGAGCCGGTCGCCACGCCCGGTACCCACGGCCGTGCCGCCGTGCAGCGCAAAGGGCACGTCTGCCCCGAGGCGCGCCGCCAGGTCGTGCAGGCGCGCCGGGCCGACGTCCGTGCCCCAGAGAATGTCGCAGGCGACGAGCGCTGCGGCAGCATCCGCCGATCCGCCCCCCATCCCGCCAGCGACGGGAACACCCTTGCGCAGCTCCAGGGCAACCCCGGCCGTCACGCCGGTCGCCTGAGCGAGCAGCTTCGCCGCACGGATGGCGAGATTGCGATCATCGGTCGGCACCGTGGCCGGGTCGACATTGCCGGTGACGGTGACCGAGAAGTCGTCGGCCGGCGAGGCAAACACATCCTCATACAGCGACACCGCCTGGAAGACCGTGGCCAGTGCGTGGTAGCCGTCATCGTGCCGACCGCCCACACCCAGATAGACGTTGATCTTGCCCGGGGCGCGCACATGCACGGCATCCGACCGCTGCGCGAAACTCATCGTGAGATCACAGCTCCGACGAGACGGCCCAGAGGTTCACGTCGATGCCACCGGCGAGTTCGTCGATGGCCGTCAGCTCGACCTCCGAGAACTCCGGTCCGTCAACGGCGGCGATGTTCTCGTCCAGTTGCTCCGGGCGCGAGGCACCGATCAAGGCCGAGGCGACGACGGGGTCGCGCAGCGTCCACTGCAGTGCCATCTGCGCCAGCGATTGACCGCGCTCGGCGGCGATGGCGTTGAGCCCGCGCAGCACTTCCAGGCCCTCATCGGACAGCGGGCGCTCCGACAGCGAGCCGCGTTTCTGGGCGCGGTCGGCCGTGCCGTCGGCGAGGTACTTTCCGGTGAGCAGGCCCTGCGCGAGCGGGGTGAAGGCGATGGCACCGAGCCCCTCGGCACGGAGAGTCTCGGTGAGCCCGTCTTCGACCCAACGGTTGAGGATCGAGTACGAGGGCTGGTGGATGACCAGTGGCGTGCCGAGGTCGCGAGCGACGGCTGCGGCTTCGGCCGTGCGCTCGGCGCTGTAAGACGAGATGCCGACGTAGAGCGCCTTGCCCTGACGCACCAGCGTGTCGAGCGCCCCCACCGTCTCTTCGATGGGCGTGTCGGGGTCGACGCGGTGCGAGTAGAAGATGTCGACGTAGTCCAGGCCCATCCGGGTGAGGGACTGATCGGCGCTGGCGAGGATGTATTTGCGGCTGCCGAGATCGCCGTAGGGCCCGGGCCACATGTCCCACCCGGCCTTCGACGAGATGATCAGCTCGTCTCGGTACGGGCGCAGGTCTTCGGCGAGGATGCGCCCGAAGTTCTTCTCGGCCGACCCGTACGGCGGGCCGTAGTTGTTCGCGAGGTCGAAGTGAGTGATGCCGCGGTCGAAGGCATGGCGCAGCAGCGCCCGCTGGTTGTCCATCGGGATGTTGTCACCGAAGTTCCACCACAGCCCGAGGGAGATCGGCGGCAGGTACAGCCCGGAGGTGCCCACCTGACGGTAGGCGAACCGCTGGTAGCGGTCGGCTGCCGCCGCGTACGGCCGGTGCAGTTCGGGAACGTCGGGACGGAAGCGTGGATCGGTCACGGTGCCAGATTACTGCCCGCCGCCACCTGAGCGATGCGCTGGTAGTCATCGACGGTCAGGTCTTCGCCACGCGCGGTCGGGGCGACGCCGGCGGCTTCGAGCACAGCGGATGCCGCCGCGGAGCTGCCGAAGATGCCGGACAGCGCCTGGCGGAGCATCTTGCGTCGCTGGCCGAAGGCGGCATCCACGATCTCGAAGGTGCGGCGACGCTCCTCTTCAGAACCACGCGGCTGCTCGTCGCGGACGAATCCGACGAGCAGGCTGTCCACGTTGGGAACCGGCCAGAACACCTGACGAGAGACGCTGCCCGCGAGCTTCCAGGGACCGTACCAGGCGGCCTTCACGCTGGGCGCGCCGTAGATCTTCGAGCCAGGCTTGGCCGCCAGCCGCTCAGCGACCTCCGCCTGCACCATCACGACACCGCGCTGCAGGCCGGGGAAGGTCTCGAGAAAGTGCAGCAACACCGGCACCGAGACGTTGTAGGGCAGATTCGCCACCAGCACGGTGGGGTCGCCGGGCAGTGCGGTGACCTTCATGGCGTCCGCGTCCACCACGGTCAGCGCCCCGTCGGGAACCCCGCGCTCCGCGGCCGTCTGGGGCAGACGCTCGGCGAGGCGGTGGTCGATCTCGACGGCGGTGACGCTGGCTCCCGCCTCGAGGATGGCCAGGGTGAGCGAACCCAGACCCGGTCCGATCTCGACGACGCGCTCCCCCGGCTGCACGCCTGCGGCGTGCACGATCTTGCGGACCGTGTTGGAGTCGACGACGAAGTTCTGCCCCAGCTTCTTGGTGGGGGTCACATCGAGCTCACCGGCGAGGCGGCGGATCTCGGTCGCGCCGAGGAGGGAGACGGTCATGCATCCATTCTCCCCTACCCGCTCTCCGAGTCGCGGCGGCCGGGAGGGCGCGGGTTGATGGTGTCGCCGTCCCAGGTCAGATCGCTCGCCTCGTCGACCTCGTAGCTCTCGAAGGCCTCGTCTGCGAGCACCTCGTCGATGAGCGCGCGCGACCCGGCCACGATCGTGGAATCCCAGTCGATCTCGCTCGCCACGACCCAGCGCCGGTCGGCAGGCCAGAGCAGTTGTGGCGTCAGACCGGCGACGCCGGCGTGGGCGGGCCACGTCGGGTCGGCGAGTTCACCGAGCGAGGTGGAACAGAGCAGCATCTCGCGGCCAGGCCAGTCGAAGAACGGACCGCGGTCGATCACCTCCCGCACAGCCGGGGCGATGGCGCGGCGCCGCTCCTCGCGCAGCTCCGCCTCCACCCTGGCGCGCTCGCGGGCGACCGCCTCGGGATCACCGCCCTCCGCCATGAGCACGAGGCTCATTTGCGCCCCTCCATGCAGTTCGCCCCACCCGATCCAGAACGCGGCGGTGAGCAGCTCGGGCGTGCGGGTGTTGCGCACCAGAGGACCGGTGAGCGCCGCCAGCAGCTCGGCGGGTAGCCGCCCCTCCTCGGCCTGCCCGACGGCCCAGCCGTCGGGCCACTCCCGCCGCTCTTCCCGGTCGGTGAGGCTGAACCACTGCACGAGCGGATGCATCGTGCGCGCGTTACGGCGGGCGACCTCCGCCCAGCCCCACCGGGTGTCCTCGACGATGAGGGGACTGCCCCACTCGTCGGTGATGGTGGGATCGGTGCGCCATGCCTGCACCGGATGCAGGATGCGCGCGTACGCCTCGAAGCCGGTGCCGGCGACCCCGCCGACGGTCGCCCACGCCCCCGCGCGGGCACGTAGCCAGGCGCCCCGTTCGACGTCGACAGTCGGCTCCATCCCGCCACGGTACCGGTTCGCCCCGCGTCTAGGATCGGTCGGGTGACCTCCCTCGGCAACCTCATCGCGCCGCGCCGCATGGGGCGAGACTTCCGCTGGCTGCTGGCGTCATCGTGGACGAGCAACGTCGGCGACGGCGTAGCTCTCGCCGCCGCTCCCCTGCTGATCGCCTCGCTGACCTCGTCGCCGATTCTCGTGGCATCCGGCGCGGTGATGCAGTTCTTGCCGTGGCTGCTGTTCGGCCTGCACGCGGGCGCGATCGCCGACCGCTTTGACAGGCGGCGCATGGTGATGGTCGCCAACGCCGGCCGCGCCGTCGTGCTGGCTGCCCTCGTCGTGTTTCTGCTCACCGGCACCGCCAACATCTGGATCGTGCTGGCCGTCGCGTTCCTCTACGGCACCGCCGAGATCTTCGTCGACACGGCGTCCAGCACGCTGCTGCCGATGATCGTGAAGCCGGCCGACCTCGGCGTGGGCAACGCCCGTCTGCAGGCCGGGTATCTCGTCGCGAACCAGTTCGCCGGTCCCCCGCTGGGGGCGTTCCTCTTCGCCGCGGGCACGGCGATCCCGTTCATCGTCGAAGTGCTGTGCGTGCTGCTGGCGATCGTGCTCGTCTCGCGGATGGCGCACACCCCGGTGCCCCCGCGAGCGGATGCCGCGACGAAGGCACCCGTGCACACCGACATCGCCGAGGGCCTGCGTTGGCTCTGGCGCAACCCGCCGGTGCGGATGCTGGTGCTGATCATCCTGCTGTTCAATGTCACCTGGGCCGCACCCTGGGGCGTGTTGGTGCTGTACGCGACCGAGCACCTGCAGATGGGCCCGGTGGGCTACGGCATGCTCACCACCGCATCCGCGGCGGGTGGCATCCTTGCCACGCTGAGCTTCGGCTGGCTCGAGCGACACATCTCCTTCGCGACGATGATGCGGGTGGTGCTGAGCCTCGAGGTGCTCATGCATCTCGCGTTCGCGCTGACCACGGCCGGATGGGTGGCGATGGTCATCATGTTCTTCTTCGGCTTCTACGCGTTCGTGTGGGGCACGATTTCGACGACGGTGCGGCAGCGGCTCGTTCCGGCCGAGCTCCAGGGCCGCGTCGCGTCCGTGAACATGGTGGGCGTGTTCGGCGGCATGGTCGTCGGCCAGGCTCTCGGTGGCGTGATCGCGCAGGCATGGGGGCTCACGGCCCCCTGGTGGTTCGCCTTCGCGGGAGCAGCGCTCACGCTGCTGTTCGTGTGGCGTCCGATCTCGCAGATCGTCAGCGCGAGGCCGGCGCTCACGGAGACCGGCTCCGTGGCCACCGATCCTCAGTCGAACGAGCCGTAGACCGCCAGCGTGTTGGCGGCCACCTGGGCACAGAACTCGTCCACGTCCACACCCAACTCCGCGGCCATGAAGCGCACCGTGATCGGCACGAGATAGGGCGCGTTGGGGCGTCCGCGCAGCGGCACGGGCGTGAGGAACGGGGCATCCGTCTCGACGAGGATGCGCTCGCGCGGGGTGACCGCGAGGGCATCCCGCAGGTTCTGCGCGTTCTTGAACGTGACGTTGCCGGCGAAGGAGAGGTAGTAGCCGGCATCCGCGGCGATCCGGGCCATCTGCTCGTCACCGGAGAAGCAGTGGAACACCGTCTTCTCGGGCGCTCCGACCCGGGCGAGGGTCGCCAGGACGTCGTCGTGGGCATCGCGGTCGTGGATCTGCATCGCGATGCCGTGCTTCTTCGCCAGCGCGATGTGCGCCTCGAATGAGGCGTGCTGCGCGGGCCGACCCGGCTCGTCGGTGCGGAAATAGTCGAGCCCGGTCTCACCGATCGCCCGGGTGCGCGGGTGCGCGGCGAGCTCGTCGATCACGGCGATCGCCTCGTCGAGGCGCCCCTCCGCGGCGTAGATGGGCGCATCGTTCGGGTGGATCGCGACGGCCGCCAGCACACGGGAGTCGGATGCTGCCGCATCCACCGCCCAGCGCGAGGATTCGATGTCGCCGGAGGCCTGCACGACCCCGGCGACGCCGACAGCCGCCGCGCGGTCGAGCTGCTCGGTGAGGCTGAGCCCCTGGGGCCCAAAGTCTGTCTGCAGGTCTGAGCCCGCCTGCGGGCCGTCGGCGATCTCCAGGTGCGCGTGGTTGTCGTACACCGGAACGGTCAGCGGCTCGGGAGCCGCCGGATACTTCAGATCCTTGCGGCCGTCGCGGTCGCGCTCCTTCATGTACGTCTCGGCCATGGCCTCAGGCCGTCGACTCCACGCGCGGGAACAGCGGCGCCAGAGTCTGCACCTGCGTGCCGGCGGGGAGCACTCCCCACGCACCGGCCTCGCGGATCGGCTGCGCCTGCAGCGCCCCGAGCGCGCCTGCGATGCCGAGGGCATCCCACAGCTTGGCGGTCGCCTGCGGCATCACCGGCGAGAGCAGCACGGCGAGGGCCCGCAGACCCTCGGCGGCCGTGTACAGCACGGTGCCCAGACGCTCACGCTGCGCCTCGTCGCGGGCCAGCGCCCACGGCTCATTGTCGGTGATGTAGCCGTTGAGTTCATCAACGATCGTCCAGATCGCGGCGATCGCCTCGTCGATGCGGAAGTTCTCGATCGCCGCATCCGCCGCCGTCGCGGCATCGGCCACGACCTGCTGCACCACGAGGTCGCGCTCGGTGTACGCGCCGGGCGCCGGCACGACGCCGCCGAAGTACTTCTCGATCATCGCGACCGTGCGCGAGGCGAGGTTGCCGAAGCCATTCGCGAGCTCGGCCTGGTAGCGGGCCGACAGGTCCTCCCACGAGAACGAGCCGTCCTGCCCGAAGGCGATCGCCGAGAGGAAGTAGAACCGGTAGGCATCCGAGCCGAACACATCGGTGATCTCGGTGGGGGCGATACCGGTGAGCTTCGACTTCGACATCTTCTCGCCGCCGACGAGCAGCCAGCCGTGCGCGAAGACGCCCTTGGGCACGTCGAGTCCTGCGGCCATGAGCATCGCCGGCCAGATGACGGCGTGGAAGCGCAGGATGTCCTTGCCGACCACGTGGTAGCCGGGCCAGCGACGGTCGAAGTTCTCCTGGTCGGAGCCGTAGCCGATCGCGGTGGCGTAGTTGAGCAGCGCGTCGACCCACACGTAGATGACGTGCGACTCGTCCCAGGGCAGCGGGATGCCCCAGTCGAAGGTGGAGCGCGAGATGGAGAGGTCCTTCAGGCCCTGGCTGACGAAGCTGACGACCTCGTTGCGAGCCGAGTGCGGGCGCACGAAGTCGGGCTGGGTCTTGTACAGCTCGAGCAGGCGGTCCTGGAACTCGCTGAGCTTGAAGAAGTAGTTCTTCTCCTGCAGCAGCTCCAGCGGCTTTGAGTGGATGACGCAGACCTTCAGCCCCTCGAACGGGCCGGTGCCGTCGACGATCTCAGACTCGGGCTTGAACTCCTCGCAGCCCACACAGTAAAGCGCCTCGTACTCGCCCGCGTAGATGTAGCCGCGGTCATACAGGCGCTGGAAGAACGTCTGCACGTTGGTCTCGTGCCGCTCCTGCGTGGTGCGGATGAAGTCGTCGTTGGCGACATCGAGGGTCTCCAGCTGCGGGAACCACGACTCGCTGACGAGCTTGTCGACCCACTCCTGCGGAGTGACGCCGTTGGCTGCTGCTGCCCGCAGCATCTTCTGGCCGTGCTCGTCGGTGCCCGTCAGCATCCAGGTGTCATCCCCCGCCTGGCGGTGCCACCGCGCGAGCGTGTCGACCGCCACCGTCGTGTACCCGTGGCCGATGTGCGGCACATCGGAGGGGTAGTAGATGGGCGTGGTGATGTAGAAGGATTCGCCTGCGGGCATGCAGTCGATTCTAGGCGTGATGCAGCGGGGGTTCTGTTTCGTGACTGCGGAGTTGGGGCGCGCGCTTCGCGCGGCCTTGAGCGCTTCGCGCGGAGGAATTCGGCAGATCGGGCCGCGGGAAGCGTACTTCTCCGCGCCGAGCGCTGAGGTGCCTGCGCTCCTCGCTCAGGAACCGTGCTCACCGGGCCCTGAGCGAGCGCAGCGAGACGAAGGGCGTCCTTCGTCTCGTCGCTGCGCTCCTCGCTCAGGAACCGGCGGGCTTACGCACGGCGAGCGCCGCCTGGTACAGGTCGCGGGAGGACAGGCCGGTGGCGGCTGCGACCTCGGCGGCAGCATCCTTCAGGCGGATGCCGTCGGCGACGAGCGCCTGCACCTGCGCGAGGGCATCGTCGCCCGACACCTCGACGGGGGCCGCGCCCTCGACGACGACGACGATCTCGCCCTTCACCCCGCCCTCGGCCCAGGTGACCAGTTCGGATGCCGTTCCGCGGCGCACCTCCTCGTAGAGCTTGGTGAGTTCGCGGCACACGGCGATGCGGCGGTCGACACCGAACGCCTCCCCCATGTCGGCCAGCGCGGACGCCAGACGCGAGGGAGACTCGAAGAACACCATGGTGCGCGGCTCTGCAGCGAGGGCACGCAACACTTTGCGGCGCTCCCCCGGCTTACGAGGCAGGAATCCTTCGAAGGTGAACCGGTCGGTGGGCAGCCCCGAGATCGCGAGCGCCATGAGCACGGCACTGGGGCCGGGGATCGCCGTGACTGTGACCCCGGCCTCGACAGCAGCGGCAACCACGCCGTAGCCGGGGTCGCTGACGGCGGGCATACCCGCGTCACTGACGACCACGACATCCTCGTCTGCGGCGAGCGCGACCAGCTCCGCCGCCTTCTGCTTCTCGTTGTGGTCGTGCAGAGCGATCAGCCGCGGACGGTTCTCGATCTTCAGCGCCTGCAGCAATCGCTGCGTCGTACGGGTGTCTTCTGCGGCGACGACCTGGGCGTTCTCGAGCACCTCGATGAGCCTGCGCGAGGCGTCTCCGAGATTGCCGATCGGGGTCGCCGCGAGGATGATCATTCGCCCAGCTTAGGCGCGCTGTCTAGGCTGGGCGGGTGACCTCGCCTCCTCCGCTGCTGCCGCCCGTTCAATCGCGGCTGACGGTCCTGGGGAGGTGGCGCGCAGCCCTGGCATCCGATCCTGCTGTGCGCCGCGCGCTCGGCTGGCTGGCTCCCACCCTGCTCACCCTGTTCGCCGCGCTGCTGCGACTGGCGAACCTCGATCACCCGCACGAGCTCGCCTTCGACGAGACGTACTACGTCAAGGACGCCTGGTCGCTGTGGCTGCTGGGCTACGAGGGCACGTGGAGCGATGGGGCGAACGCGGCCTTCAACGCCGGTGATGCGGATGCCATCGCCTCGGCGCTCGACCCCAAGGGTTCGTTCGTCGTGCATCCGCCCCTGGGCAAGTGGCTCATCGCGCTCGGCATGGCGCTGACGGGGCCGACGTCGAGCTTCGGCTGGCGTGTGAGCGTCGCGGTGCTCGGCAGCCTCAGCGTGCTCGTGGTGTTCCTCATCGCCAAGGCCCTCACCCGATCGCTCATCGCCGCGAGCATCGCCGGGTTCCTGCTGGCTATCGATGGCCTCGGCATCGTGATGAGCCGGACGGCGCTGCTCGACGGCATCCTCACGTTCTTCATCCTGCTCGGCTTCCTGTTCGTGCTCTACGACGGGCGACGGACGATCCCGCGGATCGCGGCGGGGATGCCGGATGAGCCGCAGCCTTTCACTGGCCCCGTCACACTGCGGCATCTCGGCCGGCTCGCCAACGGTGCCGCAATGAGCCCCGGCCGCACCGTCATCTGGACAGAGAAGACCGCGCCGGCAGCACCGCGCGAGCACCCGGCCCCGCCGTCGGAGCTGATCGCCTACAACGCTCCGATCTTCTGGCGTCGCCCGTGGCTGGTCGCCGCGGGAGTGATGCTCGGCGCGGCCTGCGCGGTGAAGTGGTCGGGGCTGTACGCTCTGGCTGCCTTCGGCCTGTGGGTGGTGGTCAGCGATGCGCTGGCGCGGCGACGCGCGGGCATCCTGCTGTGGCCGACGGATGCGGTCCTCCGCCAGGGGCCCGTCTCGTTCGTGCTGGTGGTCGGCCCCGCCCTGCTGACCTACCTCCTGACCTGGACGGGCTGGTTCGTCACCTCGGGCGGCTATGCCAGGGGCAACTTCGCCAACCCGTTCACGGCGCTCGTGTACTACCACTCGTCGATTCTCGGGTTCCACTCCGGACTCAGTTCATCGCACCCGTATGCGAGCCCCGCCTGGCAATGGCCGCTGCTCCTGCGCCCCACCGCCGTGTGGGTCGACAAGCAGCCCAACACCTGCGGCACCGACAACTGCATCTCGGTGGTCAGCACGATCCCCAACCCGCTGCTCTGGTACGGCGGAGTGGTGGCCGTGCTCTACCTCGTGTACCGGATCACCCGCGGTCTGATCGAGCGCGCGCCGGTGAGCTGGGTGTACTCCGCGCCTCTGGTCGGCATCGCGGCGACCTATCTGCCCTGGCTGTTCCTGCCCAACCGCACGATCTTCCAGTTCTATACCGTCGCGATCATGCCGTTCCTCGTGCTCGCCCTCGTGCTCGCGCTGCGTGACCTCGCCGGGCGTCGAGACGACCCGCTCTCGCGCAGGCAAGCCGGGGAACGCACCGTGATCGTCATCCTCGTCGGCATCACGCTCGTGTCGGTGTTCTTCTACCCCGTATGGACGGGCATGAGCGTTCCCTACGAGTTCTGGCTCATACACAACTGGCTGCCGGGGTGGATCTGATGCCGAGCCCTGACGGCTTCGAATATCGACGGCGGGGTGACGACGTCGTGATCCGCCACCACGGCACGCCGGCGACCGTGCTGCGCGGTGCCGCCGCGGCCGACTTCCTCGCGCGGGTCGAGAACGAGGACCCGCAGCATCTGATGGCCCGCGTCACCGGCAACTATCGTCGCGGTAACGAGCGGACGGCCCGGCGGCATCCGCGCAATCAGCGCTGAGCACGCTCAGGTCCCGAGACGACCCTCATGCTCCGCCGCCCCTGACTCGGCTCATGGCCGCACTCAGGTTGTCGAGGATGCCCTCCAGCGCGCGGTCGTGCTGTCGTCGGATGAACACCGGCCACAGCAGCGCGAACGTGCCGCGAAGGCGGCCGTTCACGCTGTGTCGCACGTGGGTGTGCGCGTCGCCGACCGGGAAGAGTTCGAAACCGTGTCCGTCGGACAACGCCCAATCGACGTCGAACCACAGGCGCCTGCCCGGATCGACGACGGCCACGCGGTATGTGACTCCGTCATGCGCGACGGGCGCGCCCTCGTACAGTCCGTCGGGAAAGGCGAGGCTTCCGCTGCTCGCGGGATACAGCGAGCCGAGGTCGGCGAGCACCGGCCACACCTGTGCGGGAGTGCCGTCGACGATTCGTTCGTGCACGTTCTGCACCATGGGGTGTCCTTCCTGTCGGGGTGACTGCCACGCTACGAAGCGCAGGGCGCCCACACAGGTGCCATCGGTCATGGGCACCCCGCCGGTGGGCGGAACCATGACCGATGGCACCCCCGCATGACGTGCGGCGTGCGTACGATGCCGATATGGCCGCAGCATCGGGATGTCGACGATGACCGCCCCGGTCCGGGTTCTCGTGGTCGACGATCAGACCCTGGTGAGGCAGGGCATCCGCAGCCTGCTCTCACTCACCCCCGAGGCGGTCGTCGTCGGTGAGGCGGCCGACGGCGAGGAGGCGCTGGACATCCTCGCCACCGAGGACATCGACGTGGTGCTTCTCGATCTGCGGATGCCCGTCCGCGACGGCATCGCGACGCTGAAGGCCATGCACGAGCGCGGGCAGGCGGTGCCCACGCTCGTGCTGACGACGTTCGATGACGATGCACTCGTGCTCGGCGCGCTGCGGGCAGGCGCGAAGGGCTACATGCTCAAGGATGTGAGTCTGGAGCAACTGCTGGGCGGCATCCGCACGCTCCACAGCGGCGGCACACTGCTGCAGCCCGCACTCACCGAGCGCCTGCTCCGCGCTGTCTCCGCGACGCAGACCACACGCGCCGCGATGCCTGCCGAAGAGCTCAGCCCGCGCGAGCTCGATGTGCTGCGACTTGCCGCGGGCGGACTGTCCAACCGTCAGATTGCGCGCGGTCTGTTCCTCGCCGAGGGCACGGTGAAGAACCACATGTCCAGCGTGCTGCTCAAGCTCGGCGTGACGGACCGCACCAAGGCGGTGCTGCGAGCACTCGAGACGGGCATCCTCTCTCCCGATGAGAAGCAGTGAGTCTGCGCCGATGGATCCGTCTTCCCTGACCCAGCGCTGGATGGTGATCACGAGCCTGGTCTGCGCGGCCGCGGTCGGCGCCGTGACGATCCTCGAATCCGCGCTCGGTGACACTGCCCCGACCTCCGCCGCGTTGTGGTGGGTGTGCTACGCCGTCTTCGTGGTGGTGCTGCTCCTCATGCACGGCTTCCTGCCGACACCCCGCGCACTGTCGCAGAACGTACTCCTCCTCACCTTCGCCGCCCTGGCCATCGGCCTCGCTCTGCTGTTTCCCCGACAGACGTGGATGGCCGTCCTGTTCGTCCTCACGACGGCGATGGCGGCGTTCTCCTGGCGTCCACGCGCGGTCGCGGCCCTGGTGGTCATCCAGACCGCTGCGGTCGTGGCCATGGGGGTGCTGGCCGGCTGGTCGCTCGTCGATGTGCTGATGGGGGTGCTCGCCTTCGGGAACATGCAGGTGTTCGGCGCCCTCGTCGTCTTCACGGCGCGCGGCGAGGCCGAGGCGCGGCACGACCTGACCGTTGCCCTCGCCGAGCTGCGCTCCACGACCGCGCTTCTCGACCTGACCAGCCGCGAGGCGGAACGTCTGCGCATCTCGCGTGACCTCCACGACCTGACCGGGCACGACCTGACAGCTCTGTCGCTGGAACTCGAAGTCGCCGCGCATCTGACGGCGTCGACGGATGCCGGACACCACGTCGTTCGTGCCCGCACGATCGCAAAGGACCTGCTGACCTCGGTCCGCGCCGCCGTGAGCCGCATCCGCGAAGAGACGCCGTCCCTCGACGACGCCGTGCGGCACGTGACCGGCGACACTCCGGGCCTCGACGTGCTCGTCGAGGTCGAGGAGGTGGCATCCCTCGGGGCCGAGCAGACGATCGCAATCGTTCGCGGTGTGCAGGAGGCGATCACCAACGCCCTGCGCCATGCGCAGGCGGACCACCTGTGGGTGAGAGTCGGCGGCGACGAGCAGGAGGTGTGCGTGTCGATCCACGACGACGGAGTGGGCGCGGCGACCATCACCCCCGGCAACGGACTGCGTGGCATGCGCGAACGGTTCGAGGCGCTCGGCGGCACGCTGGAGGCACGCTCCCATTCGGCCGGCGGGTTCGCGATCCGTGGCCGGTTCCCCGTGGCGCAGCCGACGACGTGACGCGCAGTCCGCCCTGACATCGACAGTGACTTTCGGCACGCGCGGATGCCAAGGCCACCGCCTTAGCGTGGCGACATGAGCAGCGCGATCGAGGTGGCCGGCCTGACGAAGCGATACGGGCAGCGCGCCGTCGTGGACGATATCTCGTTCGAACTCGCGGCTGGACGGATGCTGGCATTCCTCGGCACCGATGGGGCCGGCAAGTCCACCACCATCAGTTGTCTCACCGGATCGATTCCGTTCGATGGGGGCGTGGTCCGCGTCGCCGGCGCGAACGTCGCGACAGCGCCCGACACTGTGCGTGCCCGCATTGGTGTGGTGTTCCAGGACTCGCTGTTGGACGACACGTTGTCGGTCCATCAGAACCTGCACCTCCGCGGGCGCATGCATGGCCTTCGTAGCGGTGACCTGCGCGCGCGCATCACGGCGATCAGCGAGATGATCGGTCTGAGCGACCTCCTCGGTCGCCGCTATGGCTCGTTGTCGGGCGGACAACGCCGCCGGGCCGACATCGCCCGGTCCCTCGTGCATGAGCCGGCGGTGCTGTTCCTCGACGAGCCGACGGCCGGCCTCGATCCCGGCAGTCGCGCGGCTGTGTGGGCGACGATCCGTCGCCTGCGCGAGGCACGGGGACTGACCGTGTTCCTCACGACGCACTACATGGAGGAGACCGAGCAGGCCGACGACGTGTGCATCATCGACGCCGGCCGGCTGATCGCACGCGGCTCGCCCGAGAGTCTGCGTGCGGCGCACAGCCGCAGCATCCTCACCGTCACGACGCTCGCGCCCGCTCGTCTGCGCGCCATCGCGAGCGACGCCGGTGCGACTCGCGCTGTAGGCGACGACGACGTGGTCGAGATCGACGTAGCCGATGCCGAGATGGCCCGGAGCATCCTGCTGGCGCACGCCGACTCGACGGTCGACTTCGAGTTCCGGCACGGGCGGATGGACGATGTCTTCCTCTCGCTCACCAGCGCGGCCAGGTCGGGGCGATGATGACGGGAGTGGGCGCGCTCGTCGCGCGAAATCTGCTGTTGTTCCTGCGCGACCGCATGGCAGTGTTCTTCTCCCTGCTGTCGGCGCTGATCCTCGTGCTCCTCTACACACTCTTTCTCGGGGAGCTCCAGATCTCGAATCTGCGCGAGGCATTCCCCACCGCGTCGCGCACCGAGATCGCCGCGTTCATCGACGCCTGGATGTTCGCCGGCATCGTGGCCATGACCGCTACGACGACAGGCCTGGGGGCGCTGGGGGTACTCGTCGACGATGCCGCTCGCGGACGCTCGCGCGACCTCCTGATCGCACCTGTCCCCACGGGCGCGATCGTGCTCGGGTACCTGCTGTCGGCGGTCGTGGTGACGCTGGCGATGACGTTCGGTGTGCTCGCGCTCAGCCTGAGCTATCTCTGGCTCGCCGACGGCCTGACGCTCTCTATCAGCAGTGTGCTCCGAGTGGCCGGCGCCGTGCTCGTGATCTCGATCGCGTTCACCGCGCTCGCGGCGTTGGTGACGTCGTTTGTGTCCAGCCCCGGGGCGTATGCCGCGCTGTCGACGATCGTCGGCACCGTGCTGGGCTTCCTCACCGGCGCGTACATCCCGGTGGGCTCGTTCCCCGAACCCGTGCAGGATACGGTCACCGTCCTGCCGTTCGCGCAGGCCGCCCTGTTGCTGAGGCAGGAGTTCGCCTCGGCCCCGCTTCACGCCGTCACGGCGGATCGGCCCGCGGCAGAGTCGCCGCTGCGCGTCTATTTCGGATTGGATGCCGCGATCGCGGGCCATCCGGTCGCACCGCCAGTCATCATCGCCGTGCTGATAGGCCTGGCCATCGTCTGCACGCTACTCAGCACGATTCGGATGCGCGGTCGGCTCGGTCGCCGGCACGTCGAGGGAGGTAAGAATGCCTGAAGAGATCACCCTCAAGCGCGGTGATACCCGCATCGCGGTGGAGAGCTGGGGATCGGCAGACGACCCGGTCGTGCTGCTCATCGCCGGCACGTCGTGCACGCGTGATTGGTGGCCTCCGGCGCTCTGCGAACGCGTGACCAGACTCGGCGCGCGGGTGGTGAGATTCGATCAGCGCGACACGGGCGCGAGCACCACGTGGCCCGTCGGTGCTCCGGGGTACGGCCTGACAGAGTTGAGGGACGACGTGCTGGGGATCCTCGACCTGTTGACCGTCCGCCGCGCGCATGTGGTCGGCTTCTCCCAGGGCGGCTGGGTTGCGCAGCTGCTCGCCCTGGATCACCCCGAGCGGGTCGCGTCGCTGACGCTCATCGCCACGCGCCCCACCGGTCACGGACCCGCCGATCCCGACTTGCCCGAGGTCTCGACACCTCTGCTGACCGCCTGGTCCGCGCTCCCCGAGGCCGACTGGCACGACAGCGCCAGCGTCGTCCGGTCTTACATCGACGGAGAGCGTGTGCTTGCCGGTTCGGTGTTCGACGAATCCCACGCGGCTCGCATCTGCACCGCCGCCGTGCGCCGCTCACCGCATCCAGAGTCCGCCTCCAACCACCCGCTGATCACCGGGCCCCGATGGCGTGAGCGACTTCCGCACATCGTCGCGCCCACCGTGGTGCTGCACGGCACACGTGATCCGCTCTTTCCGATCGAGAACGCGCGCGCCCTCGCCCGCGAGATTCCCGGGGCGACGTTGCGCGAGCTCCCGGGCGTCGGCCACGAGCTCCCCCCGCGCATCTGGCCCGCCCTCGAGCAGGTGCTGGCGGCGCACCTTGTCGGCAATGCCCCTGCGCGCAGCAGACCCCTGACGTGATCGGCCTCTCGCTCGTCGCCGCTCTCGGCTATGGTCTGTCCGACCTGATCGGGGGTCGCGCGGCGCGGATCCTCGATCCGCGTCTGGTAGCGCTGGTGAGCCAAGTGTGCGCGACCATCATCGCCTGCGCGCTGCTTGTCTCCCCCATCGGCGCGGGTTCCCCGACGGCGCACGATCTGGTGTGGGGCGCGGGGGCCGGACTGGGGGCCGCGGCGGGGAACATCCTCATCTACCGAGGCATAGCGCGGCATTCGGCCGTCAGCGTCGCTCCGGTGTCGGGCGTCACCGCCGTCGCCATCCCCGTGCTCGTCGATCTCGTCACGGGGGTCGTGCCGACGGTGCTGCAGGCTGTCGGGCTCGCGCTCGCCCTGCCCGCGATCTGGTTGGTGTCGGGAGGCGGTCGCGGGATCAGCAGAGCCGCGCTGCTGATCGGATCGGGCGCGGGAGCGGGGTTCGGGATGCAATTCACCTGTCTCGGGCAGACGTCACCGAACGCCGGACTCGCTCCCCTCGCCCTCGCTCAGACGGTCTCGGTCATCACTCTCATCGCCGCGGTCGGGTTCGCCGGCGCAGCCGCACGCCGTGCAACGGTTCGTGGCATCCGCGATGCGGCTGCTGCGGGGCTGCTCGCCGGAGTGGCGACCGTGGCGTTCCAGTTCGCCGTCCGGCTGGGTGCGGCCGGTATCGCGGCGGCGGTCACCTCGATGTACCCCGCGGTGACGGTGCTGGCGGCGGCAGGATTCGAGCGTCAGTCGATAACGCCGCGGGCCGGTGTCGGCCTCGGTCTGTGCGTCGTCGTGTTAGTGCTGATCGCCACCTGAGGGGCGTCAGTGCGCAGCGGCCTTGGCCGAGTGCCCCTCATCGAAGCTCGGCTTGCGGCCGAACAGGCGCGCGATGCCGAGCACGACCGCGACGATGATCAGACCCACGGCCAGTCCGACGACGGCCGAGATGGCGGTGTCGACGATCCAGACGATGACCGGACCGCCCCACTCGAACAGGTGGGTGACGCTGTGCAGGAAGTCGTAGAGGAAGGGCACACCCACCTCGCTGAGGTTCGCGATCACCAGGTGCCCACCCACCCACAGCATCGCGACGGTGCCGATGACGCTGATCACGCGGAACACAGCGGGCATCGCGTTCACGATGCGACGACCGGTGCGGCTGACGCGCTCGGCCGGGTTCTCGGCCATCTTCAGCCCGATGTCATCGAGCTTGACCAGCAGCGCGACGGCGCCGTACACGACCGCGGTCATGATCACGGCGATCACGGCGAGAACGAGCAGGGTCATGCCCAGCGACATTCCCGCATCGAGGTTGGCTAGCGAGATGAGCATGATCTCGGTCGAGAGGATCAGGTCGGTACGGATCGCGCCCCACACGAGCTTGTTCTCGTCGCGGGCTCCTTCATCGTCGCCGTGCCCGTGGCCGAACCCGAACCATTCGAGCACCTTCTCGGCACCTTCGAAGCAGAGGAAGGCACCACCGATGATCAGCAGGTACGGCAGCACCGAGGGCGCGAAAGCGGTCAGCAGCAGCGCGATCGGGATGATGATGACGAACTTGTTCGCGATCGAGCCGAGCGCGATCTTACCGACGACCGGCAACTCGCGTGCCGGGGTGAGTCCCTGCACGTACTGCGGCGTCACCGCCGCGTCATCGATGACGACACCGGCGGCTTTGGCCGATGCCTTCATCGCCGCGCTGAGGATGTCATCGACGACAGCAAGCAGACCAACCGACATGCGCTTCTCCCCTGCGGGTTCGTTCTTCTCCGGGGGTCAACGCTACAGCGTCGCGGTCATGCATCCACTATCTGGCGCGTGAGATCGCGGCGGCATCGTGCACGGGCAGGCGGCAGACGAACGCTCGACAGTCGTAGGCGGCGTCGCCTGCGGCATCCTTGCCCTCGAACAGTTCGAACCCGGCGTCGGCGAACGCGCGCGCCTGGGCGGGGCTGACGACGGCGATGACATCGGCATCCGCCTCGCGCGCCGCCGCTGCGAGCGGGCCGTGCGGATCGTCCGTGACGACGACCACCTGTCGCGGGCCCTCGGCGAGTCCGCTCGCGACCCGCAACGTCGCGCCGTAGGCGAAGGGCTCGGCGACCGCCCGCTCGGTGACCGTGGTGAGCAGAGCGGATGCCGCGTCGCGGTGCTCCTCGCCGGCGCCGAGCCGCCACGCCGACAGATGCGCGGCGGCGAGCGCGGCCGTACCCGAGGGCAAATCACCGTCGCTCTCATCCCCCGCCGTCGGGATGCCCTGCGCGGCGAGCACCGGATCGGCCTGCACCTGCGCGCCGAGCACGTCGAGCGCGGTGGTCGCCCACGCGGCGTCGCCGGTGGCGACCGCCAGCGCGAGCAAGCCGTCGGCGAGCAGCCCGATATCGGCACGGGTCGCGACGGCGGCGGATGCGGTGCCATCCAGTGAGGACCGCACGAGCTGGCCCCGATTGTCGCGATTCACGGCCAGCACCGCGCGCGCAGCGTCCTCGGCAGCCGCGATCCACGCGGGCTCGTCATAGGCGACGCCGGCGCGTGCGAGTGCCCCGATCGCGAGGCCATTCCAGCCCGTGAGCACCTTGCCGTCGACGGCGGGAGGTGCCAGATCGACGCGTTCCTCGGGGGCGCGCTGGTAGTAGCCCCCCTCACTGCGCTCGCCGTCGATCCACGACTCCGAGTCCTGCGCAGCACCGAACGCCCCGCCGTCGCGGCGCAGGGTCGCCAACAGGAAGTCGGCGATGCCGCGGGCGATCGGCTCGGCTCCGGCGTCGCGCGCGACGTCGAGCAGCTGGGCGTTGTCGGTCAGCATCCGTTCGTAGTGCGGAACGGTCCAGTCGCGCTGCGTCGCATAGCGAAAGAAGCCGCCGTCGGCGTCGCGCAGTTCCGACGCGGCCATCCCTGCCAGCGCCCGCCCCGCGACGTCGCCTCGTCCGACAGCGTGCAGAAACTGCAGGGTGGGGGCGACAGGGAACTTCGGCGCGCCGCCGAACCCGCCGAAGAGAGGATCCTCGCGCCCCGCAATGACCTCGGCTGCGGCGCGCAGCTGGGGCATATCCGGCAGCGGGGCCTCGCCAGACGCACGCGCCGAACGCAGCGCATCGACCACCGCATCCGCTGACTCGAGAACCTGCGCGCGACGCTGCGTCCACGCCTCCTGCACGGCCGTGAGCACGTCGCGGAACGAGGGCTGGCCTCCGCGCGCGAGCGGCGGCCAGTACGTGCCGGCATAGAACGCGCGACCGTCGGGGGTGGTGAAGACCGTGAGTGGCCAGCCGAGGTTGCGGGTGAAGGCGGATGCCGCGGCCATGAAGGCCGCATCCACCTCGGGGTGCTCTTCGCGGTCGATTTTCACGGAGACGAACCCGGCGTTCATCTGCGCCGCTGTCTGCGGATCGGAGAACGACTCGCGTGCCATGACATGGCACCAGTGGCAGGTGGAGTAGCCGATCGAGATGAGCAGCGGCACATCTCGGCGCTGCGCCTCGGCGAACGCCTCCTCGCCCCACGGATACCAGTCGACGGGGTTGTCGGCGTGTGCGCGCAGATACGGGCTGAGGGTGTCGGCGAGCCGGTTGGTCATCCCCTCACGCTACGCCGCCCTCCCCCGCGCCGAGACCCCGGGTTAGCGCCGACACCCCGCCCTGCGGGCGCCCACAGCACGGGGTGTGGACGACAAGGCGGGGTGTCGGCGAGAGAGAGCGAGAGAGAGAAGCGACAGCGGCGCGGTGCCTCAGTTCACGTCGTCGGGGTGCGCGCCCACGCGGCCGGAGCCGTCGAGCGGGTCGAGCGCGTCGATCGCGGCCATCTGCGCGTCGTCGAGAGTGAAATCGGTCACGTCGAGGTTCTCGCGGATGCGCTCGGGACGCACCGACTTCGGGAACACGATGTTTCCCTTCTGCAGGTGCCAACGCAGCACGACCTGAGCGGGGCTCTTGCCGGTCGCCGCAGCGGCGTCCGCGACGGCGGGGATGCTGAACAGGTCGTACTTGCCCTGCCCGAGCGGACCCCATGCCTCGATGTGCACGCCGTGGTCGGCGGCCCACGCGGTGATGTCGCGCTGCTGGTAGGCGGGGTGCAGTTCGATCTGGTTGACCGCCGGGGTCACGCCGGTCTCGGCGACGATGCGGTCCAGGTGCGGTACGAGGAAGTTCGAGACGCCGATCGACGTGGCAAGACCGCGCTCGCGGATGCCGATGAGCTTCTCCCAGGCGTGCACGTAGTTGTCCTGCGCGGGAGTCGGCCAGTGCACGAGGTAGAGGTCGACCCGGTCGAGACCGAGCTTCTCCAGGCTCTCGGCGATCGCGGCATCCGCCTCATCGCCGTCGTGGCGGTCGTTCCACAGCTTGGTCGTGATGTACAGCTCATCGCGCGGGATGCCGCTGGCGGCGATCGCGGCGCCGACACCCTCTTCGTTGCCATAGATCGCGGCGGTGTCGATGTGCCGGTAACCGGCCTCGAGGGCGGAGGCGACGGCGCTCTGCGCTTCGTCTGCCGGCACCTTGAACACGCCGAAACCGAGCTGCGGGATGCGGTGGCCGTCGTTGAGTTCGAGTGTGGGGATCGTCATCCATCCAGCCTACGTCGGCATGATGGCGCCGGCGCGGGCGGCGCCCCCGCTCAGGATTTCGGGACGGATGCCATCGCCTTCGCCGCCCGACCGACGAGCCGCTCCAGCGGGCCGCGACCGAAGAACATCGCCCACAGGGTCGCGGCCACCACGAGCACCAGGCTGAACCAGCCCCAGGCAGCCGAGTCGCTGAGGATGCTCTGCGGACCGGCGAGGATCACGATCGCGATGATGTGACCGGTGTATGCCGTCAGCGGCATCGATCCGAGCGCCGCCAGCGGCACCAGTGCCCAGCGCAACGGCCGACTGGCCAGCAGGCACAGGGCGATGACCGCCACGGCGAATCCTCCCGAGCCGAGCACCTCCGCCACACCACCGGTGTGCGGCTCGACGGCGAAGATCTGCCCGGTCATCACAACTCCCGGGTACTGCTGCAGAACGCGATGCGGGTAGCCCGCCCAGCCCGGCGCCGGTTCGCCCGGACCCGCCTCGTTCTCCTTGATCTCCTTCGCGGCACCCTCGTCATCGGTCGCGACGTAACAGGAGATCTGACCGGCGTAGCTGTCGCACACCATCCCGGAGAAGTCGAGCTCCTCGGGCGGCACGCCGAAGATGCCCTCCTGCAGCTCCTCCTCGACCCACGACGAGGAGCCCCCCACGGAACTTCCCTCGACGGTTTCGGAGGTCACCGCCGCGGCCCCGAGCACGCCGAGGCCGAGGTACCCGACCACCGAGATGACGACGCCCACCAGCAGCATCCATGCCGCTGTGCGCACGCGATCCAGCGGCATCCGCCCGATCGCCATGCCGGCGAGCACGAACGCCATCCAGACCGTGATCGGGTACGACCCGAACACGACCAGCTCGACGCCGGGGCCGCTCGATCCCAGGGTCACGACCTGCAGCCCGGCCAGCAGCGGCGGCCCGAGAACGGCCAGCACGCCGGCGGCGATGAGCAGCCGGGAGATGCGCCACCGCAGGAACGGGATGGCGGCGACGTAGAGCAGCCCGTAGACGGTGAGGATGACGGCGATCGGGGTTCCGAGCAGTTCGAGCCCGAGGCCGATCACGAAGATCGCCGCGCCGCGTCCGACGAGGTTCAGCCGCAGACCCGGCATCCGCTCCGGCGCGGGGATGCGGGTGCGACCGGTCATCAGCGCGATGGAGACACCGGCGAGCACGGCGAAGAGGATCGACGATCGCCCGTGCACGAGACTGCCCCAGGTCTCGATCCGCTCGATCTCGAGGACGGGTGTCGATCCGATGTGTGCGCCGACCATGCCCAGCACCGCCAGCGCGCGGGCGACGTCGAGGCCCATGATGCGCGGCGGAGCTCCGAACTCCCGCCACCAGCGCAGCGGCCGCGGTTCCGTGGTGGGTGGCACGACCGCGCGACCGCCGGTGTCGTCGGCGGGAAGGGTCGAGGCGTCGGTCGTCACGGCTTGATCCTAAGGAGCGCGCGACGCGATCACCAGCAACGCCTCGCCCGCAGCATCCACCCGCCGTCGTACGATGGAGGGCTATGTCTGCGCCCGTGATCACCTACCCGCCCGAGCTGCCCGTCAGTGCGGCGCGCGACGAGATCGCCGACGCCATTCGCGACAACCAGGTCGTCATCGTCGCCGGCGCCACCGGCTCCGGCAAGACCACGCAGCTGCCGAAGATCTTGCTCGAACTCGGCCGCGAGCGCATCGCTCACACGCAGCCGCGTCGGCTGGCGGCCCGCACGATCGCGGAGCGGGTCGCTGAGGAACTCGGCGTCGAGCTCGGCGGCCTCGTCGGATACAAGGTGCGCTTCACCGATCAGGTCTCGGACGACACCCGGATCGCCCTGATGACCGACGGCATCCTGCTCAACGAGATCCATCGCGACAGGCTGCTGCGCCGCTACGACGCGATCATCATCGACGAGGCGCACGAGCGATCGCTCAACGTCGACTTCCTGCTCGGCTACCTGCGTCGCATCCTGCCCGAGCGCCCTGACCTGAAGGTGATCATCACCTCGGCGACCATCGATCCCGAGAGCTTCGCCGCCCACTTCGCCTTGCCCGTTGCCGGCAGCGACGAGCCCCAGCCCGCGCCGATCGTCGAGGTGTCCGGGCGCACTTACCCGGTGGAGATCCGCTACCGCCCGCTGGTGGACGAGCGCGAGGATGCCCCGGAGCAGGCCGAGCCCGACGACGAAGTCACCGCGATCGTCGCCGCTCTGGGCGAGCTCGACCGGGAGGCACCGGGCGACGTGCTCGTGTTCCTGCCTGGTGAGGCCGAGATCCGTGACGCCGCGGATGCGGTGCGCGGCGCGTACCGCTCGGCGACCCACCCGGTCGAGGTGCTGCCGCTGTACGGCCGGCTCTCCGCCGCCGAGCAGCACCGCGTGTTCGAGCCGTCGAGCGTCGCCGGCGTGCGTCGCCGGGTGATCCTCGCCACGAACGTCGCCGAGACCAGCCTCACCGTCCCCGGCATCAAGTACGTCATCGACGGCGGCACCGCGCGCATCTCGCGCTACAGCAACCGCTCCAAGGTGCAGCGCCTGCCGATCGAGGCCGTCTCCCAGGCATCCGCGAATCAGCGTTCGGGTCGCGCGGGCCGCACGAGCGAGGGCATCGCGATCCGCCTCTACAGCGAAGACGACTTCGACAGGCGCCCCGAGTTCACCGAGCCCGAGATCCTGCGCACCTCGCTCGCCTCGGTCGTGCTGCAGATGCTGTCGCTCGGTTTCGGCGACATCACCGCCTTCCCCTTCCTCACCCCGCCCGACTCCCGCGGCGTGAAGGCCGCGCTCGACCTGCTCACGGAGCTCGGCGCGGTGACCCTCGGCCGCTCCGGCGCCGAACCCCGGCTGACGAAGACCGGGCGCGAGATCGCGCGGATGCCGATCGACCCTCGTTTCGCGCGCATGCTCCTGGAGGCGCAGCGCGAGGGCAGCGCGGGGGTGCTGCGCGACGTGCTGGCGATCGTGTCGGGCATGACGATTCAGGATGTCCGCGAGCGCCCCTCGCCGGAGGCACCGCAGAAGGTGCGCGATGAGGCCGAGCGCGCGCACGCACGCTTCGTCGACCCAACCAGCGACTTCCTCACGCTGCTGAATCTGTGGAACCATCTGCGTGAGCAGCAGAAGGAGCTCGGTTCGAGTGCCTTCCGCCGACTCGTGCGCAGCGAGTACCTCAACTATGTGCGCGTGCGGGAATGGTTCGACGTGCACCGTCAGCTGCGCACGCTCGTGAAGGGCCCTTCGACGCGCTCAGCCCGGTCCCTGAGCGAGGAGCGCAGCGCCCACCGCGGCCGGTCCCTGAGCGAGGAGCGCAGCGACGAGACGAAGGGCCCTTCGACAGGCTCAGGGACCCAGCACTCTGCGACAGGCTCAGGGACCCACCCCGCCGATGCCATCCATCGCGCGCTGCTCTCCGGACTCCTCTCCCAGATCGGCATCCTCGACGAACGCACGGCCCCGTCATCGTCGCGGTCGAATCGCCCCGAGCCGAAGGGCCGCCGTCAGGCCGAGTATCGCGGCGCCCGGGGCATCCGGTTCTCGATCTTCCCGGGTTCTGGTCTGCGCAAGAAGAGCCCACGGGCGGTGATGGCCGCCGAGATCGTCGAGACCTCCCGCACCTATGCCCGGACTGTCGCCGGTATCGACCCGGCGTGGGCGGAGGCGCTCGCCGGTGACCTCGCCAAGCGTCAGGTGACCGAGCCGCACTGGTCGAAGGACGCCGGCGCCGCCGTCGCGTTCGAGAAGGTGACCCTGTTCGGGGTCGAGATCATCCCGCGTCGCCGGGTGCAGTTCGCCCGCATCGATCGCGTCGGCGCGCGCGAACTGTTCCTCCGGCACGCGCTCGTGGAGGGCGAGTGGGATCCGGGGCGGATCGACAAGCGGGTGAGCGCGTTCTGGCGCGCCAACGCCGAGCTGCGCCGCCGCCTGGAGAAGCTCGAAGAGCGCGAGCGGCGCCGCGACATCCTCGCCGGTGATGAGGCGGTGTACCGCTTCTACGACGAGCGCATCCCGCAAACCGTCTTCGACGTGCGCTCCTTCGAGGCGTGGTGGCGTGAGACCCTGCAGAGCACGCCGAAGCTGCTGGTGATGCGCGAGAGCGACCTGCTCGACGATGACGATCGGGCCGATCAGGGTGAGTTCCCGACCCGGTGGATGCAGGGCGATCAGGTGCTCGGCCTCGCCTATCGGTTCGAGCCGGGTGCCGCCGATGACGGCGTGAGCGTGGTCGTGCCGTTGGCACTGCTGCAGCAGATCCGCGACGCAGGCTTCGACTGGCAGGTGCCGGGGCTACGCGCCGAACTCGTCACCGCGCTGCTGCGGGCGCTCCCCAAGGCCATCCGCCGCCATGTCGTGCCGGCCGCCGATTGGGCCGAGAAGTTCGGCGACGAGCTCGCGGCCGCCGGCCCCGAACACCATGCGGGTCTCCCCCCGCAGTCATTGAAAGAAGCGCTGGCGCGCCGCATCCAGCCGCTCGCCAATCAGCCGGTCTCGGCCGCCGACTTCGACGATGAGCGGGTACCAGGGCACCTGCGCATGAATTTCCGCGCCGTCGACGAGCGCGGCCGCGTGGCCGGCTCGGCGCGCGACCTCAGCGAATTGCAGGCGTCACTGTCGGATCGTGCCCGCGCCAGCGTGGCGCGGTCGATCTCCCGACCCGAGAAGGGGCGCGCACGTCCCGCCGACATCGCTGCCGCGGGTGCCGCACCGGGCGCGGGGGCCTCCGCCTTCGCCGAGCAGACGGGACTCACCTCCTGGACGTTCGGCGACCTGTCTGAGGTGCTCGACACCAAGGTGGCCGGCGGCATCGTACGCGGGTACCCGGCGGTGGTCGACCAGGGCAAGACCGTGACGGTGCGGGTGGAGGCCACGGCGGATGCCGCGGTCACGGCGACGCGTGCGGGCATTCTTCGGCTGGTGCTGCTGAACGTGCCCTCCCCCGTGTCGTATGTGCAGGAGCATCTCACCGCGCCCGAGAAGCTGGCGCTCGCTGCCTCCCCGTATCCGAACGTCGCGGCGCTGCTGGAAGACACTCGCGCGGCCGTCGTGCGCGAACTCATCGACCAGCGCACCGGTGGCACGGGCATCGTCCGCACCGAGGCCGCCTTCACCGCGCTGCGCGACGCGGTGAACGCCGCACTGGTGGACCGGCTCTTCGCCACTGTTTCGCTGGTGGCGCGCATCCTCACCAAGACGCGCGACGTGGAGCGCGCGATCAAGGCGCAGAACTCCCTCGCCCTGCTCGGGCCGCTGAATGACATCCGTACGCAGCTATCAGGCCTGATCCGGCCCGGCTTCGTCTCTGCCACCGGAACCGACCGCCTCGCCCACCTGCCGCGCTACCTCGACGGCATGCTCGAGCGGTTGCAGATCCTCGCCAACGAGCCGGGTAAGGACCGCGCGCGGATGACCGAGTACGAGCGGGCGGCGAAGGCCTTCGAGGATGCCGGGGGCACGATCCCCCTCGCAGTGAGCGCGCCGGCGCACCTCGTCGAGGCCCGGTGGCTGCTGGAGGAATACCGGATCAGCGTGTTCGCTCAGCGCCTGGGCACTGCCCAGCCCGTCTCACCGCAGCGCATTCAGAAGGCTCTCACGGCCCGGTGATCGCGAAGCGCGGGTAGCCTGACGACATGGCTCGCGCGATCGTCTACTCAGAAATCGGCTCACCTGACGTTCTGCACCTGGCAGAGATCCCCGACCCCGTGGCTGGCGACGGCCAGGTGGTCGTGCGCATCGAAGCGGTGGGCGTGAACCCGCTGGATGCCAAACTGCGCCGCGGCTTGCGCCCCGGGCCGCCGATCACCACGCCGCGCCGGGTGGGCTTCGACGGGGCCGGCACCATCACCGCGCTCGGCGAAGGCGTGACCGGCTTCTCGGTCGGCGATCGCGTCGCGATCCGCACGACCCTTGGCACATATGCCACCGCGCTCGCGGTGCCGGTGAGCCATATCGCCCGACTCACCGACGGCGTGACCACCGCCGAGGGCGCGGGAATCGGCATCCCCGTCGGTACCGCCTACCAAGTGCTGCGCTCACTCCACGTGCACAAGGGCGACACGCTGCTTGTGCATGCCGGGTCCGGCGCGGTCGGCCAGGCGATCGTGCAGTATGCGGTGCTGTGGGGTGCCACAGTGATCGCCACCGCCAGCCCCGCGCGCTTCGAACAGCTGCAGGCCCTCGGTGCGGCGCCCGTCGCCTACGGCCCAGGACTCACCGAGCGCGTGCGCGAGGCCGCACCCGGCGGTGTCACCGTCGCCATCGACTGCATCGGCACCGATGAGGCGATCGAGACGTCGCTCGCGCTCGTCGCTGACCACGACCGCATCGCGACGATCGTGCGCGGACCGGATGCTGCGGCCCTTGGCATCCGCGCCTTCTCCGGCGGCAGCCCGACGCCCCTCACCGATGAAGAGGAGAGCTGGCGGGCCGAGGCCCTGCCGCTCACGATCAACCTCATCGAGGCCGGTGACTTCCAGATCGAGCTCGGTCCCGAACTGCCGCTGGCCGAGGCGGCACGCGCACACGAGCTGGTCGAACAGCATGCCGCGCGCGGAAAGATCATCCTCATTCCCTGAGGCGGCGCCGCAACAGAACGACACATCCGGGCAGGCGCGGGCGTGGTTCCAGAAGATGGATGCCATGACCTCCTCCCGCGGCACCGGCTTCGCGACCCGGCAGGTGCAGGCGGCCTTCACCGCCGGCAGCCCGGCGTTCGGCGCTGTCCCCCCGATCCACCAGACCGCGGCCTACGAGTTCGCGAACCTCGAAGAGGCCGCCGACCTGTTCGCGCTGCGCCGCACGGGCATCATCTACAGTCGCAACGCCAACCCCACTCAGCAGGTTCTCGAAGAACGCGTGGCCGCACTCGAGGGTGGGCTGAGCGCGGTGGCCGTGGCATCCGGACAGGCAGCAGTCGCCGTCACCCTGCTGGCCCTGGCCGGGCGAGGGGGGCACATCGTCGCGGCGGATCAGCTCTACGGCGGCACCGTCGATCTTCTGCAGGAGACATTCGCCGACTTCGGCATCGGCGTGACCTTCGTCGATCAGGATGACGCCGACGCGTGGCGCGCCGCGATCACACCGCAGACGCGGGTGCTGTTCGCCGAGACCGTCGCAAACCCCATCGCCCAGGTGCTCGACATCCGCCTGGTCGCCGACATCGCCCATGAGGCCGGAGTGCCTCTCGTCGTCGACAGCACGGTCGGCACGCCCGCCCTGATCCGCCCGGGCGAGCACGGCGCCGACTTCGTGGTGCATTCGGCGACGAAGTTCCTCTCCGGTCATGGAACCTCGCTCGGCGGAGTGGTCGTCGACATGGGCAGCTTCGACTTCGGTGCCGAGCCCGAGAAGTGGCCGCAGTTCACCGCCCCGTACACGCGGTTCGGCGACCTCGTGCTGTGGGAGCGCTTCGGGGCCGGCGGCGCATTCGCAGCGCTGGTCAAGTCGAAGTACGTGCATGACCTCGGCCCCTCGCTGTCGCCGTTCAACGCCTGGCAGATCCTCGTCGGCATCGAGACGCTCGACCTGCGCGTGAGCCGCCAGAGCGCCACCGCGCTCGCCGTCGCGGAGTTCCTGGCCGAGCACCCGGCGGTCGCCCGCGTGCACCACCCGGGCCTGCCGGGGAATCCCTGGCACGAGCGGGCCCTGCACTACCTGCCGCAGGGTGTGCCGTCGGTGTTCTCCTTCGACCTCGCCGGCCCCGAAGACGGTGCCCCCGAGCGCATCGCCCGCCTCATCGACCGCCTGCAGACCTTCCGCCTCGTCGCGAACATCGGTGACGCCCGCAGCCTGGTTGCCCACCCGGCATCCATGACGCACTCGCACCTGAGCCCCGCCCAGCGCGAAGCAGCGGGAATCTCGCTGAACACCGTGCGCCTGTCGGCGGGTCTGGAGGATCCCACAGACCTCATCGCCGACCTGCGCGACGCTCTCGTGGAGCTCTGACACACGCCCGACGCCGGCCTGGTCTACGCCGGTAAAGTTGTGCGCATGACCGGTCTTCGTTGGGGAATTCTCGCGACCGGCGGTATCGCTTCCGCCTTCGCCTCCGATCTTCGTACTGCAGGGCTCGACCTCGTCGCCGTCGGCTCGCGATCGCAGGAGTCAGCCGACGCGTTCGCGGCGCGCTTCGACATCCCGCACGCGCACGCGAGCTACGAAGCCCTCGCCACCGACCCTGACGTCGACATCATCTATGTCTCGACCCCGCACCCGATGCACCTGGAGGGTGCCCGCCTGGCGCTCGAGAACGGCACGCACGCCCTCGTCGAGAAGGCGTTCACGCTCACCGAGGCCGAGGCCGCCGAGCTGCGCGACCTCGCCGCCGAGAAGGGTCTGCTGGTCATGGAGGCCATGTGGACGCGCTACCTGCCCCACATGGTGCGCCTGCGCGAGATCATCGCGGAAGGCACGCTGGGTGAGGTCCGAGCCGTGACGGCCGACCACACCCAGTCGCTGCCGGTCGACCCGGCCCACCGTCTGAACGCCCTCGAGCTCGGCGGCGGGGCGCTGCTCGACCTCGGCATCTATCCGATCTCTTTCGTCTGGGACATCCTCGGAGCACCGCAGACCATCCAGGCTGCGGGCCGCCTGGTTGAGACCGGCGCCGACAGCGAGGTGGCCACGGTGATGACGCATGCGGGCGGAGCCGTGTCGACGACACTGTCTTCCTCACGCGCGGCGGGCCCCAATACCGCGGCGGTCATCGGCACGAAGGCGCGTGCTGTGCTCGATCGGGTCTGGTACACCCCCACCTCGTTCCAGGTGATCGCGACCGACGGCACGGTGCTCGAAGAGTACGTCTCTCAGGTCGAGGGACGCGGCATGCAGTTCCAGGCATATGCCGCCGAACGGTTCGTGGCCGAGCAACGACTCACAGGCGATGTGCTGCCGATCGACGAGACCGTCGCGATCATGGGTACGCTCGATGAAATCCGTCGTCAGATCGGCGTCCGCTACCCGAGCGAGGCATGAGCATGGCTGAGAACACCGATACCCGCGTCGCGGTCTATCTCGACTTCGACAACATCGTCATCTCCTGGTACGACCGCGTGCACGGGCGCAATGCGTACGGCAAAGACCGTCAGCGCATTGCCGAGAATCCGCACGACCCCGAGGTCCTCGAGCGCCTGCGCAACGCCATGATCGAGGTCGGCGCGATCATCGACTACGCGTCGTCATTCGGCACGCTGGTGCTCACACGCGCGTACGCGGACTGGTCATCGGTCGTCAACGCCGAGTACCGCTCGCAGCTCGTCGCGCGCGCCGTCGATCTCGTGCAGCTGTTCCCCGCTGCGGCGTATGCCAAGAACGGTGCCGACATCCGCCTCGCCGTGGATGCCGTCGAAGACATGTTCCGCCTGCCCGACCTCACGCACGTCGTGATCGTCGCCGGCGACAGCGACTATGTGCCTCTCGCGCAGCGATGCAAGCGCCTGGGCCGCTATGTCATCGGTGTGGGGGTGTCAGGTTCAACGGCAAAGTCGCTTGCCGCCGCCTGCGACGAGTTCGAGTCGTATGACTCGCTGCCCGGCGTGAAGCGCGCCGTCCGCCAAGAGGACGAGTCGGGGTCACGGCGCAGCACGCGCGCGGCCGCACGGTCGGCCAAGGCGAAGACCTCGCCCGCCGATGGCACCGGTGAGACGGCGACCGTGACGGAATCTTCGGATGCTCCGGACCTGCCGGCAGACCCGCAGACCGAGGCGACGCTGTTGCTCGATCGGGCGCTGCGCCTGGGTCGCGACCGAGCCGGTGGCGACGAGTGGCTGCACAGTTCTGCGGTCAAGACACAGATCCGCCGGATGGATCCGTCGTTCAGCGAGAAGGCGCTCGGATACCGCTCGTTCTCTGATTTCCTCAAGTCTCGAGACGCCATCGCAGAGCTGGAGGAGACCGGTCACGAGCGCCTCGTGCGCCTACGGGAGCGCTGACGGACCGCTGATATACCACCGCATCCGACGATAGTTAACCCCCCTTTCAAATCGCTTGACCCGTTGTTAGGCTCGGCCACGTTGCCCGAAAAGGGGCGACGTTCGGACGAATCTCGATGAGGCGGTACGTCATGCGTAAATCATCCTTCCGACGGCAGACGGCGGTCGCGACCGCGGTCGCCCTGACCCTGGGCGCAGCCCCCGCAATGGCCTCGGCGGCCACCCCGCAGCCATCGCCGGCATCGGCACAGACCGGCCAGAGCAGCAAAGCTGAACAGTACGCCGACGCGACTCTGCAGGCCATGACCCTCGAAGAGAAGATCGGTCAGCTGTTCATTCTCTTCGCCTACGGTCCCACCGCCGAGGGCGAAGATCCCCGCAACACCGCGCTGTACGGCGAGGCCAGTGCGGCCGACATCATCGACGAGTTCGAACCGGGCGGATTCATCCTCTTCTCCGCCCGCGGAAACGTCACCGACCCCGTGCAGGTCGCCACGCTGTCCAACGGTTTGCAGGATGCGGCAGAGGACGCCGGGGCGGGAATCCCGCTGTTGGTCAGCACCGATCAGGAGCAAGGCATCGTGACCCGCATCGGTTCACCGGCCACACTCTTCCCCGGCAACATGGCCCTCGGCGCGGGTGGCAGCGAGAAGGACGCTCGCAAGGCCGCGGCGATCACCGGCAGCGAGCTGCTGGCGATGGGCATCCAGCAGAACAACGCCCCCGATGCCGACGTGAACATCAACCCGGCAAACCCCGTGATCGGTGTGCGCAGCTTCTCGTCTGACACCGATCTCGTATCGCGTCTGACCGCGGCCAGCGTCAAGGGCTACCAGGACGACGCGGGCATCATCGCGACCGCCAAGCACTTCCCCGGCCACGGCGACACGGCCACCGACTCGCACACAGGCCTGCCGGTGATCACCCACACGCTCGAGGAATGGAAACAGATCGATCTGCCGCCGTTCCAAGCGGCGATCGACGCGGGCGTGGATTCGATCATGACCGCACACATCGTGGTGCCGGCGCTGGACGACAGCGGTGACCCGGCCACCCTCTCGCGCGAGATCATCACCGGCCAGCTGCGCGATGCGCTCGGCTTCGACGGGGTGATCGTGACCGACGGCCTCGAGATGGCAGGTGTACGTCAGCAGTACGGCGATGCCGAGGTCGCGGTGCGCGCGCTGGAGGCTGGTGTTGACCAGCTGCTGCTGCCGGCCGACCCCCGAGTCGCGTACACCGCGGTGGAGGATGCTGTCGCCTCAGGACGGCTCAGTGAAGAGCGCATCGACGAGTCGGTGCACCGCATCCTGTTGATGAAATACGACCAGGGTGTCACCGCCGATGCGCACGTCGATGTCGACAAGGTGCTGCAGACCGTCGGCAAGCGGGCGCACCTGCGCGCGGCCGAGAAGATCACGGATGCGACCACCACTCTCGTGCGCAATGACGCCGAGTCGCTGCCGGTGTCCGTCGAGGGCAAGAGCGTGCTCGTGACGGGCTACGGCGAGACCACGGGCCGAACGCTGGCCGCTGAGCTCACCGAGCGGGGCGCCGACGCGACTGCTCTGGCGACGGGAACGGCGCCCACGCAGGCCCAGATCGAGCAGGCCGTCACCGCCGCCCAGGCCAACGACGTGACCGTGGTGCTCACCAACAACGTCTCGGCAACCAGCAGGCAGAAGCAGTTGGTGGCGGCGTTGGATGCCACCGACACGCACCTGATCGTGGCGGGCGTGCGCAATCCCTATGACGTGAACCAGCTCGGCGATATCGAGAACTTCATCGCGACGTACTCGTACTCGGCGCCCGCACTGGTGTCGCTCGCGAAGGTGATCACCGGCGAGATCAGCCCGCAGGGCACCCTGCCGGTCGACATCCGTTCCGCGGCCGATCCCAGCGTCATCCTCTACCCATTCGGCCACGGGCTGACCTGGTGACCGGGGCACGAGAGCAGAGGAGAACGAGATGACTCTCAGTAGACGCAATGTGTTCCAGGCGGCCGGCGTGGCCGCTGCCACCGCGGCCGGTCTGGCCGCCGCCACCCCCGCGATGGCAGCGCACGGCTCCGTCTTGCCCTCGACGCCCGGCGGGCGTCGCATCCGCACCGGCGCGGACGTCGCCGCGGCCGGCAAATGGCGCGTGTTCTCGGGCAGGAAGGTCGGGATCATCACCAACCCGACGGGCGTGCTCGAAGACTTCACGAGCATCGTCGATGCGATGGTCGCCGCCGATGTCGACGTGCGTGCGGTGTTCGGCCCCGAGCATGGGTTCCGTGGCACGGCCCAGGCCGGGGAAGCCGAGGACACCTTCACCGACCCCCGAACCGGGGTGACGGTCTACGACGCGTACGGAGCGACAGTGGCCAAGCTCACCGGCTTCTACGCCGAGTCGGGCGTAGACACGGTCGTCTTCGACATCCGCGATGTCGGTGTGCGGTTCTACACCTACATCTGGACCATGTGGACGGCGATGCAGGCGGCAGCTCAGGCCGGCGACCTCCGGTTCGTGGTGCTCGACCGCCCGAACCCGCTCGGCGGGCGCGCGCGAGGGCCGGTGTTGCAGCCGGGGTTCACCTCGGGTGTGGGTCTGCTCGAGATCGCGCAGCAGCACGGCATGACCGTCGGCGAGTTGGCACTGTTCTTCAACGCCACCTTCATGGAGCGCGCGGGGCAGCAGCGGCTCAGCGATCTGCACGTTGTCAAGGCCGAAGGCTGGAGTCGCGAGATGGTCGGGCCGCAGCAGGCCGACCGGTGGATTCCGCCGTCGCCGAACATGCCCACCCCGCAGACGGCGACGCTGTACCCCGGCACGGGCATGGTCGAGGCGACCGACTGGTCGGAGGGACGAGGGACGACACGGCCCTTCGAACTCGTCGGCGCTCCGTACATGGATCACCGACTTGCCGCGGCGCTCAATGCCAAGGGCCTGCCCGGGGTGGAGTTCCGTGAGGCGTACTTCACGCCGACGTTCTCGAAGAACGCCGGCACGGTGTGCGCGGGCGTGCAGATTCACATCCTGGACGCGGAGAAGGTCGACGCCCTGCAGGTGGGAACGCATCTGCTCGTCGAGGCACGTCGCATCTATCCGGAGTTCGCCTGGCGCGGCGATGGCGGCAGGTGGATCGGACTGCTCACCGGTTCGGGGCGCTTCCAGGAGCAGCTCGAAGCGGGCGCCTCCGCCGAGGACATCATCGCCGCCTGGCAGCCGGAACTGAAGAAGTTCGTCTCAGACACCCGGCCGTATCTGCTGTACGGCGGACCTCGCCGTTAGGCGAGCTGACGCCGCTCAGGCCTCCTCGCCGCTCGCCTTCTTGCGCTTGGCGATCTCTTCCTTCAGTCGCCACTCCTCGATCTCCCGGTCGAGGTCGGCCAGCTGCTCCTCCGTGGTGCGGCGATCCTGCGGGGGCGCGGGTGGGGCCGGCGGTGCCTGCGTCGCCGGTGTCGTCTCGCGTCGGCCGGGCCGGCCGAGGCGGATGCCCTGCTGCGGGTACTCCCGGCCGATCGCGAACCAGAGGATGCTGCCGATGAGGGGCAGCAAGATCACCAGGATCAGCCACACGAACTTCGGCAGGTAGCGCACCTGGGCGTCGTCGCGCCGGATGATGTCGACCAGCGCGAACACCATCAACGCGATGGTGAGCAGCGTGAACAGGAACGGCATGTCTTCAGGGTAGACGACCCCGCCCGAGCGCGGGGCGGAGCCTCCGCGCTCAGTCCGCGCCGGTCGCGACGGGACGATCCGGGGTGTTCGACCAGGTGCTCCAGGAGCCCGGATACACGGTCACCTCGCGCCCGACGAGGGCTCCGGCGAGCGCGAACTGCGCCGCGGTGATCCCCGAACCGCAGTATGCGGCCACGGGGGCATCGCCATCAGCACCGACCTGCGCGAAGGCGTCGAGGATCTCGGATGCCGACCGGAAACGCCCATCAGGGGTCAACAGGTCGCCGATGGGCAGATTGCGGGCCCCGGGCACGTGCCCGGCGACCGGGTCGATCAGTTCGGTCTCGCCGCGGTAACGCTCGGCGGCCCGCACGTCGACGAGCACGCCATGGTCGGGCCAGGTGGCGGCGCCGGATGTGTCGATGATCCCCTCGTCCCCGGGAGCGCCGAGCACGATGTCACCGGTCACCGGTTCGACATCGCCCGCCTGCACTTCACCACCGGCAGCGAGCCAGGCCTGCCAGCCGCCGTCGAGCACCCGCACATCGGTCACCCCGGCGCGCCGAAGCGCCCACCAGAGGCGCGAAGCGGCCAGCATCCGGTGATCGTCGTAGACGACAACGGGCAGGCCCTGCCGCATCCCCCAGCGCCGCGCGGCCTCTGCGAGCGTGGCATCGGATGGGAGCGGGTGCCGGCCCTCGTGCGGCTCGCCGTGGCGCGAAAGCTCGGCCTCGACATCGACGAACACAGCTCCAGGAATGTGCCCTGCCAGGTACTGTTCCCGGCCGTCGTCGCGTCCGAGCTGCCAACGGGCATCGAGCACGAGCACTTCGCCGAGGCGCTCCTGCAATTCGTCGGCGTCGATGAGCGGATGCACGATGGTCATGGCAGCAGGTGTCCTGCCGCGCGGAACAGCTCGTACCACTCGGCACGGCTCAGGGTGATGTCGGCCCCGGCTGCTGCCTGAGCGACCCGCTGGGGGCTGGTGGTGCCGAGCACGACCTGCATCTCGGCGGGGTGCCGGGTGATCCAGGCGGTGGCGATGCCGAGCGGCGTCACCCCGTGAGTTTCGGCCATCCGGTCAAGGGCGGCGTTGAGTTCCGGGTACGCGGGGTTGTCGAGGAAGACGCCCGTGAAGAAGCCGGCCTGGAACGGCGACCACGCCTGGATGGTGATGCCGTTCAGGCGGCAGTACTCGACGATGCCACCGCCGTCGATCACCGTGGACTGTTCGACACCGGCCATGTTCGCCGCGATCGGCTGCGCGATGATCGGCGCGTGCGTGATCGACAGCTGCAGCTGATTGGCGATCAGCGGTTGCGTGACGGCCGTGCGCAGCAGGTCGATCTGGCGCGGCGTGTGATTCGAGACGCCGAAGGCGCGCACCTTGCCCGACCTCTCGAGTTCATCGAAGGCGCGGGCGACCTCTTCGGGCTCGACGAGGGCGTCGGGGCGGTGCAGCAGCAGCACGTCGATGCGGTCGGTGTCGAGGGCCCGCAGCGAGCCCTCCACCTGCGTGATGATGTGCTCGTACGAGAAGTCGAACATGCCCTCGGCAGGCACGATGCCGCACTTCGTCTGCAGCACGATCTCGTCACGTTGGGCGGGGGTGAGCGCGAGGGCCTCGGCGAAACGCCGTTCACACACGTGCATGGCGCCGCCGTAGATGTCGGCGTGATCGAAGAAGTCGATACCCGCCGCACGGGCGGTGTCGTAGAGCGAGCGGATCTCGGCATCCGTCTTGCCGTCGATTCGCATCATGCCGGCGATCACGGCCGGCGCCGTTCCCGCACCGAACGGAACAGTCTTCATGGGTGTCCTCCCGGGTCGGTCTCCACGCTATCGCGCTGGTTGAATGGCGGCATGGCCTTCTCGTTCACCCCTGCACCCGTCACGCTATCCGGGCGGCTCGTGTCGCTGCATCCGCTCTCACACGACCACCACGACGGTCTGCTCGAGGCGCTCACAGAGGACGACATCTACGAGCGCGCCTGGTACACGTCGATCCCCTCCCCCGACGGGCTGTCTGCCGAGATCGATCGGCGCCTGGCGCTGTCTGAGAAGGGTGAGATGGTGCCGTTCACCGCTGTGGATGCCACCGGGCGGGTGATCGGGATGACGACGTACTACGACATGGATGCCGACGTGCCCCGGCTGCACATCGGGTACACGTGGAACCGCCCGTCGGCGCACGGCACCGGCACGAATGCCGAGTCGAAACTGCTGTTGTTGCAGCACGCGTTCGACACGCTCGGCGTGTTCCGTGTCGGGTTCACGACGCAGTGGGTGAACTTCCAGTCGCGCGCGGCGATCGAGCGCCTCGGCGCCAAGCAGGACGGCGTCATGCGGGCGATGAGCCGCTATCGCAACGGCGCGCTGCGTGACGCGGTCGAGTACTCGATCATCGAGCCGGAGTGGCCGGCCGTGCGCGCGAACCTCGAGGCGCGACTTCTTCGACGCGGGTGACCGCGGCGGCGCTAACGTGGACGCATGACCGCTCCGATCGATCCCACCAGCACCGCCGCCTGGGCCGAGCTCACCGCGCTCAGCGACCCGTTCACCCCTGATCTGCGCGGCTGGTTCGCCGCGGATCCCGAGCGCGCGGAGCGCATGAGTCTGCCGTTGGCCGACCTGCACGTCGATCTGTCGAAGAACCTCGTCACCGACGAGATCCTTGCCGCTCTCGTGCGACTGGCCGAGCAGACGGGCGTCGCCGACCGGTACGCCGCGATGCTCGCCGGCGAGCACATCAACACCACCGAAGACCGCGCGGTGCTGCACACGGCGCTGCGTCGCCCCGCCGGTACCACGCCCGCCCTCGTCGTGGACGGGCAGGAAGTGGATGCGGATGTGCAGTCAGTGCTCGACGCGCTGTCCGCGTTCGCCGACCGTGTGCGCTCGGGCGAATGGCGCGGCGTGACCGGCAAGAAGGTCACGCATGTGGTGAACATCGGCATCGGTGGCTCCGACCTCGGCCCGGTGATGGTCTACGAGGCGCTCAAGCCGTATGCGGATGCGGGTATCGAGGCGCGTTTCGTGTCGAACATCGATCCCACCGACATCGCCCAGAAGACCGCAGATCTCGACCCCGAGACGACGCTGTTCATCGTGGCATCCAAGACCTTCACGACGCTGGAGACCCTGACCAACGCGCGGCTCGCGCGTGACTGGCTGTGGCAGCGGCTGGCCGAAGCGGGTGTCGACACGTCGACCGATGAGGCGCGCAACGATGCCGTGGCGCACCACTTCGTCGCGGTGTCGACCGCACTCGACCGGGTCGCGGAGTTCGGCATCGACCCGGCCAACGCCTTCGGCTTCTGGGACTGGGTGGGCGGCCGGTACTCGGTCGACTCGGCGATCGGGCTGTCGTTGGCGATCGCGCTGGGCCCGGAGGTGTTCCGCCGCCTGCTCGCCGGGTTCCACGCTGTCGATGAGCACGTGCGCACCACCCCGCTGGCGCAGAACGTGCCGGTACTGATGGGGCTGCTCAACGTCTGGTACGTGAACTTCCTCGGGGCGCAGTCGCACGCGGTGCTCCCCTACGCGCAGCAGCTCAGCCGCTTCGCCGCATACCTGCAGCAGCTGACGATGGAGTCCAACGGCAAGTCGGTGCGCTGGGACGGCACCCCGGTGACCACCGACACCGGCGAGGTGTTCTGGGGCGAGCCAGGCACGAACGGCCAGCACGCGTTCTATCAGCTCATCCACCAGGGCACGCGGCTCATCCCCGCCGACTTCATCGCGTTCGTGAACCCCGCGTACCCGCTCGCCGACGACGGCCGCGACGTGCACGGGCTGTTCCTGGCGAACTTCCTCGCGCAGACCAAGGCACTGGCGTTCGGCAAGACCGCTGCCGAGGTCGAGGCCGAGGGCACGACCGGGGCGCTGGTCGCCGCGCGTACGTTCCCGGGCAACCGTCCGACGACGTCGATCTTCGCCGAGGCGCTCACCCCCGAGGTGCTGGGGCAGCTGATCGCGCTGTACGAGCACATCACGTTCACGCAGGGCACGATTTGGGGCATCAACTCGTTCGACCAGTGGGGCGTTGAGCTGGGCAAGCAGCTCGCGCTGCAGATCGCTCCGGCGATCGAGGGTGATGAGGCGGCGATCGAGGCGCAGGATGCCTCGACGCAGGCGCTGCTGCGCTATTACCTGGCCCGTCGCACGTGAGCGTCATCAAGACTTACCGCCGAGACGACGAAGGGGCGCTCCACTATCTGGAGGCGTGGCGTGACGGCGGCGTCTTCACGATTCACGAGGGCAAGGTGGGTACGAAGGGCTCGACCGTGCGGAAGGTGATCCGTAATCGCACCTCGCACTACAAGCCCACGTACACCGAGTATGTCGCCACCTTTCGGGAACGCGCAGCTGCAGAGGGCTATCGCGAGATTCCCGAGGATGAGCAGAGCTGGGTCGTGCTGCAGATCTGGACCCACTCGGACGATCTGTCGCATCCCGACGATGCGAGCGCGTTCGCCGATGCGGCGGGGCTGCTCGACGAGCAGCTGGGCTGGTGGGGTGTCGGCCATTGCGATGGCAGCGACGTGGGCGGCGAGCCGCCTGCCGGCTCGGGCAGCGACGGCACGGTGCTGAACTTCTTCTGTCCGGTGGTCGACGTGCCGATCGGTGTCGCCGCGCTGCGTCGCGTGGCGCGGCAGCTCAAGCTCTCCCAACGCTGGGTGATCGGCGCACGTGACCCCGGCGACGAGTCCGAGTACTACCTCGCTTACTCCTCGCGTAAACGTGACCGGGAGTTCGCTCTGTAGTCACGGCCGAGCGCGCGGGGCGGTTCGCGGGCTACGCCCGGCGCAGTTCGGATGCCGCCGGGCAGTCGAACGGGTCGCGGGCGGCGAGGCCGACGCGGTTGAGGTATCCGATGACGATCGCGTAGGAGCGCCCGAGGGTGGTCTCGGTGTAGGGCACGGCGTTGTTGGCGCAGTACTCGCGGACGACCTCGCGCGCCCTGGCGAGGTGCAGGCGCGGCATGTTCGGGAAGAGGTGGTGCTCGATCTGGTAGTTCAGGCCGCCCATCAGCCAGGTGGCCCACCAGCCTCCGGAGATGTTGCGCGAGGTGCGCACCTGCTTGGAGAAGAAGTCGAGCTTCGCGTCGCGGGCGATGATCGGCATCCCCTTGTGGTTGGGGGCGAACGATGCGCCCATGTACACACCGAAGACGGCCAGCTGCACGCCCAGGAATGCGAAGGCCATGCCGAGCGGCAGGAGGAGGAAGATCGGCGTGAGCAGCAGGGCGAACCGCAGGGCGATGAGGCCGAGTTCGAGCCAGCGCTGCTTGACCGGGCCGCGCGAGAGCAGATGCTCGAGACCGAGGTAGTGCAAGTTCAAGCCCTCAAGGGTGAGCAGCGGGAAGAACAGCCAGCCCTGCTTGCGGGTGATCAGGCGGATCAGGCCGCGCGACTGCGCGGCATCCTCTTCGAGAAACGAGATGGTGTCGACGGCGATGTCGGGATCTTTGTCGACGCGGTTGGGGTTGCCGTGATGGCGGGTGTGCTTGGAATCCCACCAGTCGTAGCTCATGCCGACGATCGCGGCGAGAATGCGGGCGAGGCGGAAGTTCGCGGGGCCCGAGGCCAGGATCTGCCGGTGGGCGGCTTCGTGGGCGAGGAAGGCGACCTGCGTGAAGAGGATGCCGAGGGCGCCGGCCATGAGCAGCTGGAACCAGCTGTCGCCGAGCAGGATGAAGCCGGTGATCACGCCGCCAAAGCCGAGCAGAATGCCTGTCGCCACGAGCGCATAGAAGATCGGCGCCCGCTGCAGCAGACCCATCTCGCGCACCACGCGCGACACGTCGCTGTAGGCCTTGGCCATGGGCGGGAACTGATCGGTGCCGGCGTAGGTCTGGCGCACGGCGCCGAGTCGGGATGCGGATACGGCGGATGCTGAGGACACGTGCGCGCCTGTCGATCGGGAGCCCGGAAGCCCTAGGAGCCAAGGGCGGGTGCCGATCGCTGGTCTCAGGCTACGCGCCCCCATATACTGCGGCGCGTATACGTCGGCGGGCTGGCTTCGGGCGCACGCGCAGAGGCCCGGACCTGCAGGATTCTGCCGGTCCGGGCCTCTCGCGGTTCAGCGACTCAGAAGTCCCAGTTCTCGTCGGGAAGCACGTGATCTCGCGGTCTCTGCGTCTCCGCAGACCGGCCGTGCCACCTGCGTGCCACTCGTACCAAAAGGCTTGTTGCACTCGCCGAAACGGGTCGTGACACAGTACAAATTGTACTCGTCCCAGCTGGCGTCTGCACGTGCCCGTCGCGGATCTATCGCCGTTTCGGGAGGAAGGGCAGGTGCTGCACGTCGGGATCACCGGCGGCGAGGCCATCGACGGTGACCTCGTATCCGACGAGGTCCTGACTCGGCCACGATTCCCCGCTGAACAGCGAACGCACGGCGGCCAGGCGCTGCTCGAACTCGGCTCGGTTGTCGGCGCGGATCTCGAGCGAGTCGGTCTCGTCGGTGGCGCCGATGGGCCTGATCGTGAAGAGCGACTTCGTAATGCTCGATGCGTCCGTCCCGCTACCGATCAGGTCGTATTGGAGGCCGTGTTCTGTCAACGCCGTAGCGACACGGTGACGCACCCGCTGTTCGGCGGCGCCTTCGTCCGTTGCGTCGTCGATGGTCATCGTCTCGACCAGCACGAGAGTGCTGCGGCGCCTGCCGCCGATCGGACGCGCCTCGTATCCGAGGCCGCTCGCAACGCGGAGCGCCTCATCCACGTCATCGAGCGCGACCCGCACGGTGAGGAAGATCGTCGCCATGCTTTCAGGGTAGTTGCGGTCGCCGTCGGCGTGTCAGTCTCTTCCGCTCCAGTACAGCGGCATGCGCCGTTCGTGGGCAATGGCGACGATCTTCAGGGCCTCGTCGGTGAGGTAGTAGACGAGGCGGTAGTGCGAGTGAGGAACCTTGGCATGGCGAAAGACACGGCCAGCCGGCGTGTCGAGGATGGTCTCGGCTGACTCCGGCCATTCGAGGAGACGATCGATGACCCGGTCGACGTCGGTGCGGAACCTCGCGCCGCGGTGCTGTCCACCCTGGTCGTACCACTGGATCGCGTCGTCCAGCTCACGCACGGCATCGGGGTGAAACCCGACGCGGAGCGTCAAACGCTTCTCTCGGCAGCGCGGGCGTCGAGGTAGGCGTTCGCTTCCTCGCGAGAGAGCATCGTGACCGTGCCGTTCTCGAGTTCGTCAGCCCTGCGTGAAGCGACGGATGCCCAGGCTGCGTCGATGACCGCCTGGTCGGGGGCGTCGGCGTCGTAGAGGACGTCGGCGACCCGCGATCGCTCCTCGGGCGTGAGCGCCATCGCGGCTTGGATCACCTCAGCCACCGTCATGCCCCAATTCTACCGTGGCACCGTCCGGTTCAGCGAGGTTGACCCGGCCACGAGCGTGAGAGGAGTCGTCAGCCCTGCGTGGGGTGGTCGTCTCGTACCTCTTTACGCAAGTGAGCGGATAGATAGATGCGAGGACTGGTCATGGCTTCGGAGTTGGATCGTAAGGCATCGACGGTGGTCGGCGGCATGTCGCTGCGGGTCGAGAAGACAGGCCGCGCGCCCGAGGAGGCCGGCGGGAGTCGGATGCAGTTCTTGTACGAGGTGCGTGCCGGCGAGCATGTCTATCGAGGTACGGATCTGTATGCGGGTGTCGGGATGGATGTGTCGGCGTCGCGAATGGTCGGGGTGCTGGCGGGGTTCCTCTCTAAGGCAGGCGAGAGATACCGCTCGGGCATGTGCCCGCCGGATGACGCCTACCCGGAGTGGGTCTATGAGCAGGCGTATCTGAATGAGGACGAGCTGGCGATGGCGTCGTTCGAGCTCGAAGAGCCGGAGGTGTTCACCGGGCGGTTCGGTGAGCAGGAAGGGCCGTGGGCGTCGGTGGTGTTTTTGCAGGGCGAGGACGCGGACGCCGCGCTCTCGGTTCTTGAAGAGCGCGGTCCGGAGGCAGCGATCGCGCATTTGGCGCAGTGGGACTTTGGAGATGAGACGGAGCAGGCTGCAGCCGCGAACGGTCACGTCTACAAGGCGCCACCGGTCGGGACGTGGGATAGGGAGTTCCGCAGCGGCGCATATCACCTGTCGTGGAATCACTCGCTGGGACACGTGGGCTTGACCCGCAGTATCGCTGGCGCGGCCGAGGCGGCGACACCATCGGAGCGTGCCCGGCAGCTGGGCCCAGCGTCGCCGACGGTCACCGCCGGGGTGACTGGTCACAGCATCGACGCCCGCCCGGAGCCACTGGGCAGATGACCGCATATGGATAGGAACCCACTGGGGTGAGGTGCCGGGGCGTCGCAGAGATGCGACGCCCTTGTGGTGTGTCACGATCAACGCATGGCACGCAAAATGGTGTTCAGCTCGTTGATGACCTTGATGGCGCCGAGCTCGACGGGACCGGTGAGAGCATCACCTTCGGGCTGGATGGCCGCACGTATGAGATCGACCTGTCGACGGCACACGCGGATGAACTTCGGCAGGTGCTCACCCCGTACCTGACGGCCGCACGCCTGACGGGGCGTCGCCCAGCCGGGCGCCCGGCATCTTCTGTCGCGCAGGCTCGGAACTTGGGGGCGATCCGGGAATGGGCACGGGATCACGGATACACGGTGAGCGATCGGGGACGTGTCTCGGCGGCCATCGTCGCCGCCTACGACGCCACGTCCTGACGGAACGCTCACCGTCCGATTCCCTCTCGCGTGACCTCGGGCGTGGCCGGAGGCGTGCCACGGCGGCGGAGGCTGGTAAGGAAGCCGTCGATGCGTTCGTGATCGAGGCGCTGCTGCGTGGCATCCGGTTTCGCCCCGAGCGGGGTGTGGTCGGTGATCCCGTAGCGTTCCCGATAGGCGACGACCATGCGCAATACCGTCCCCCACGGCTCTCTCGCAGCTGAATCGGGACGAGGTTCGGGGCCGAGCGCCTTCAGCCAGGGAGGCTTCTCCGTGAGGGCGTCGTCCGCGAGGGCTTGGGCGCGCTGTTCGATGAGCGATCGTAGTTCGGTCAGCGCGCGGGTCATGTCCTCGGGCATGCTGCCGGATGCTTCGGGGATGAACCCGGCGATGAACCGTCGCCGGGTGCCGCGCCCGCGTCCGGGGCTGGTGCGCGTGGCGAGTTGCTGCACGCGGTGGCGCAGCAGGCTCGCCGGGTCATCGGCGTCAGTGAGCGGCCCGGCCTTCAGTGCGCGGTCGATCAGCCGTTCCGGTCGGTGCCCGGCGGCCTCTGCCCGGCGCAGCGTGGCGACGATGGACCCGAACGTTTCCGACTCTGTCAGCTCGTCGACGAGGCCGTGGTCAAGGCCCGCTCGCGCAAACAGTTCCGTGATGTGCTCCGCCTGGGCTTCCTGCGCGACGGTCTCGTACTGATCGGCGAGGTGCGCGATCGAGGACCAGGCTTGCTGCTCGGCCTCGATCGTCTCGTGCGCGGACCTCTCCGCCCCTTCATGCTGCAAGACCCCGTAGAGGATCGAGTGGGCGGTGGGCTCGGTGTCGGGGAGCTGGTGTTCTTCAAGGTGGGCCTGGTCGATGGCGACGTAGGCGGTGTTGGACGCCCGGCCGCGGGTCATCGCGACGTAGAAGTTCTCCCGCGTCATTGAAGACGAGTGCACGATCGCGTGCGCAGTGTCCACGGTTGCGCCCTGTGCGCGGTGGGCAGTGACCGCATATCCGAGGTCGACGTTGTCTGCCACGTAGCCAGCGGGGAGCACGACGGTGGTGGCGTGGCGGGCGTCGGCACGTGCGATGGTGAGGGAACCGTCGTCGTGGTGTTCGGCGACGCGCCACCGGTCGCCGTTCTTCACCCACGCCCCTCCGCCGGTGGTCAGGCGCCGGTCGTTCTTCCTGGTGATGATGATGTCTCCTGTCCCGGCGCGGGTGCCGTCTCGCAGACGGATGCCGTCGGGTGAGACGTGGCCGTCGAGGATGCGGTCGTCGCGGGCGCGGCTGTTCAGCTCGGTGACGGTCTCGTTGGTCTCCGCGATCAGGAGGCTGCTCTTGCCGTCGGCGATGTCCATGTACCAGGACCGGTAGGCGGCGTCGAGGATGTCTTCAAAGTCACCGCCGACGATCCGACCCTGATCGTCGTAGGTGTCGATCACGTCGGTCCGGCCCAGGCGGAGGTGCAGGGACGCCGTCTTCTCCCACTCGGCGTGGAATCGGCGCACGTCGGCCAGCTCGGGGGCATCACCGCGGTCCCGGACGAGCAACCCGAATGCCCCACCGGCATCGACCGCGGTCAGCTGCGCCCAGTCCCCGACGAGGACGACCTTCGCGCCGGCCTCGGCGGCGTGGGTGGCGATGCGTTCCAGGGCGAGGGTGCCAGCGAGGGAGGACTCGTCAATGATGACCAGCTGGCCGGGCTGCAGGTCCCATCGGCCGTGGTCATGTTCATGAAGCCACTTCGCAGTGTTGTCGGTTTCGATGCCCAGGTCCTCTGCAAGCACTTCCGCCGCAGCGGCCGAGGGGGCAAGTCCGATGACGGTGCCGGCGCCGTGCTTCTTCTCCCATGCGCGGCGCAGCGCTCCGAGGGTCGTGGTCTTCCCGGTTCCGGCAGGGCCGACGAGCACGTCGATGCTCCGCCCGGAGACGGCGATCTTCTCCACCGCGGCCTGCTGCTCCACCGACAGCCGGATGCCTCGGGCGTCTCGCCGGGAGACGACTGCGCTTACGGTGCGCAGCGGCACGGCGGGGGCGTTCGTGGCCTGTGAGAGTGCGAGGAGGGTGTCTTCGGCTTCCAGGATGCGGGTCGAGGAGAAGACCGTGTGATGCTTCGGACGGAACATGCTCGACCCGTCCGGACGAGTGAACTCCGCTGGCGGGACGACGAGCTCAGGCGGGGTCAGCCGCAGCGACGCAGTCTCGGCGGCGTCGACGATCATGCCGATGATCGTTTCCCGGTCGGTGGTGGACGCGAAGCGCAGTCCCATCGTCTGCCGGGATGCCTCGGCATGCAGATTCCAGCGCCGCCACGTCGACCGCTTCACCCCGACTTGCGCGACGACGACTTCACCGATCGCGGTGGCCTGGTCCAGCGGAAGATCATCTGCGCGCAGGGTTCCCCGGGCGGTGCCGGATTCGAGAAGATGCGTCGCCCACGTGGTGCATTCCTCGTCCAGCACGTGGGTCGCCCGTCCACGCCATTCCTCGGTCAGGTCAGCGAGGGAGCGGACTTCTTTCGCGGGACGGGTGGCGAGGGTCGCCTGCTGGCGCAACCGGATGATCGTCGTCTCTGACGGGTACTTCCCGTGACGCGTGACGTACTCGTCGATGAGCCGGTTCTTCTCCGTGTCGATCGCGGCCGACCGGGACGAGAACTCATCGATCAACGCGTCGCCCACCCCGGTGATCTCCCACGAGGGGTTGCGGTCCCGGCCGCGATCGCGAGCTTCCCACCCCAGCCCGAGGACACGGGTGAGGTGGTCGGCGAGCACCGCGTTGTAGTGCTCAGACAACGCGACCACGGCCGCGTGCATGGGCCGGCCATCCAGCGTCCGCCACTTCCCGTCCGCTGCCTGCACCCGGTTCGCGATCACGACATGCGTGTGCAGCTGAGGGTCGCCCGCGCGGGAATCGAAGTGATCGAACGCGGTCGCCACCGCGCCCCGCACGTCGACCTGCGCGACACCGTTCGTGCCTGTCCTGCTCGCCGCGACGTCACGCTCGATCAGATCGATGACTTCCCGGATTGCCGCGTGATGGGCCTGTCCGATCAGTGCCTGTGTGCCGCCGTCTGCAACGGCCCAGAGTACGGAGACCGATTTCGGGACGGAGAAGGTGTAGTCATACCCGGCGACGGTGCGCGGGCGCTTGCGTTCCTTCTCCTCACGGACGATGTTCTCCACCGCGGCTTCCCGCTTCTCAGCGTTCAGATCCTCGGACAACCTGCCAGTGCGGATCTTCACCCGCTCCCGCAACGGCTTGAACGCGAAGTACGCCCGCCCGAGCTGCTCACCCGTCGTCGGATGCTCACCCCGTCCCAGCAGATGACGAAGCTGGGCCTCCGTCACCACCTCACCGTCCGCGACGGCCGCATCCTCGAGACCGGTCAAACCAGTACCAAGCCAGAATCCCGGCGGGGTTCCCGCCTCCGCGTAATAGCGGGTCAGTGACGTCGCAAGGTCCCGCCCGGTGTCACCGGCCGCGATGCTCTTGAGGAGATACCGATACCCCTCCCCCGCACTGAGCACACGCATCGACACCGTCACACAAGACAGGTACGTGACCCGATCCCTTCGAGGGCCCCTTGAGGCGGCGGCCGGGGAGAGGGCCCGACGAGGTCTTCATGCGGAAGGTGAATCGGGGAACTGATCGGAGGTGCTCCTCGGAGTGTCCGACTGGTCGAGTAGGGAAGCGCGCAGGAATCGAAATTCACCACAGCTTTCCTGCCGCTAGCGCCCTGGCTTCCACCGGACAGTCCGAACAGCCCCGTTCCGTCTGTTCGCGTTAAGCTGCCCCATCCGGACCATTCCGGCGCGCTCTGGTAGGGGGCGAGGAAGCAATAGCCGACACAAGCAGAAGGAGCCTCACGACACGCCGACAGCGGTCTGATCTGAGTCGGCGATGCCGGTACGCTAGGCCGGAAAGGCCCAGTCGGGTGCCTGCGTAGCCGAAGGAGCGCCCGATGGTCTTGCCCCGCATCGTGAGCCTCTTCTCGGGTGCAGGAGGACTTGATCTTGGCTTCCATCTGGAGGGCTACGAAATCGCCTTTGCTGTCGATCGGATGGTGGCCGCGGTGCAGACGCATAAGCGCAACTTCCCAGCGACCATGTCAGTTGCGGCGGACATCACGATCCGGAACGAGGCGTCCGGCAGCCTCGCCGTCTTGGATGAGATCGCGAAGGCGCTGACGGATGGCGAGGCCATCGGAATCATCGGCGGGCCCCCGTGTCAGGGATTCTCACGCGCGAACTCGAACTCTCGCGCTGATGACCCCCGAAATCAAATGCCAACCTTCTACCTTGAGATCGTTCAGGCGCTGCAAACACGCTACGACGTGCAGTTCGTGCTCTTCGAGAACGTCATGGGCATCCGCGATGCGAAGCACTCGGTGACATTCCGTGGGATCCTGGCTCGCCTCAAAGAGTTGGAACTCACGGCGGGTGTCGCCGACCACTCGGCCCTCGACTACGGCGTGCCCCAGACACGGAACCGTGTGATCATTTCAGGATTCAAGAACGAGGCAGCCGCTAGCGCCTTCAAGCCGAAGACAATCTCCCGCGAGGGAGTCGACTTGACCGTGCGCGGCGCAATTGGTCACCTGCCTCAGCCAGTTTTCTTCTCGCGAAGCCTCTCAGCGGACGACATCCCGACACATCCGAACCATTGGACGATGACTCCGCGGTCCAAGAGATTCAAGGGCGAGACCGCTGCGCCCGCGCCCACTAGGAGCTTCCGACGCCTGTCGTGGGACAAGCCAAGTCCCACGGTCGCCTACGGACATCGCGAGATTCATGTTCATCCGGACGGAGCGCGTCGGCTCAGCATCTACGAGGCGATGCTCCTGCAGGGCTTCCCGAGGTCATTCGTCCTCGAAGGCACTCTCTCACAGCAGGTGGAGCAGGTCTCGAACGCTGTGCCACCGCCCGTGGCTCGTTCGCTCGCGGCGGCCACCTCGACTGCGCTAACCACGTCGGCGAGCGCTACCCAGACGGTCACAGCGTAGTCAGCTCAGCCGCTGCCTGCGTCCAATGTCGGCCGTCATCCCTACAGTGGAGGGGGGAGGAAACGATGAGTAAGGCGGAGAGTCGGCCTGGGCCGAACGTGCTCCTCAGTCTTGCTGAAAACCCTGACTCCGCCTCGGTTTGCTCGTCTTGGATTGGTCCCATCCTCGCGTTGGGAACGCGGCTTGCGCGGAAGGTTGATGATTTCAGAGGTCGACAGCTGATCATTGCAATCTCGGTTCCGAGTCGCGAGTATGCAGCGGCGCTCATTGGTTCCGGTTGGACTCTCGGAAGGCCGCCCACTCAGGTGGCGACTGATCCGTTGACGGTTCTGCGCGCGGCACTGCCGCAGGGCAACTATCGTGCCGTCAACGCGAACCACGTGATTTCAGGTAGGTTCCAGGGGTTGTCCGAGAAGGTCGTGCGAGACAAGCTGCGCGTTGATGTCACACTCGCAGGGCAGTGGGTCGTCGACATGCTGGAAGCAGTCGCGGCCACTGCCGAGGGCGACCCGGCCGAGCGGATGCCGCGACCGCGCATCGGGAGCATCGGTCGGATGACAGGTGTTGACCGAAACTGGGCGCGGCGTCTTGTCGCTCCTGCGGCGGACCTCGCAATCGTGGGCACGAAAAGCTGGATCAGCGACGACCTCGAAGCTGTTCTTGCCCGGGGTGATGATCCCGATGGCGACTCGCTGGCTACCCTGCTTCTGCCGAGGACCGAGAAATCGGCAACTTGGTTCTCGCGCATCTACTCGTCTTCGGGCCTTGCTGACCAGCTTCCGCTTTCGGATGACGTATCCCTCACGATTCTGGACGGCCAAGGTGCGATCAGATATCTCAATGACGTCCTAAGCCCGATCGTCGTGTGCGTCTTCGATCGATCCGTTGCTGACGAGAGTGCAGCGGAACAGGTCGTGCAGCTCAGAAACTCGCGCGGAGAGCCGATTGCGCTGTCGACACAGCTCGGTTGGGCTCCTCCTGCCGGTGTCGAGGCACTCGGATTCACGGTGGCACTATGACGTCGCGGATCATCGGACTCGATCAGCGATATACAGCCTCGGCTTCGCTGGTGCGGCATGGCGTCGAGATCATTGCTGTTCGGGACGAACTCGGTGCAAGGTTCGATTCGGCCACCCGCGGCCTTTTCCGACTGATCCAGCGGGATGGGCCCGGCGTCTGGGATCATCTTGCCGGTGCCGCGAAAGCACTGCGCTGGCGCCTCATCACCGACCCGATGCCGATAGAGCGCAATGCTCAGCTCACGGCTGCTGCGGGCGAGGTGGGTCGTCAGGCTCGGCAGCTGATCGGAGCCGTCGACGAAGATGCGCTCCTGCGAGAGATCGCTGACGCCGCGGCGGCACTCTGCACCCGCGACCCACTCGTAGGCGCCGTACTGCTTGAGTCGCTGACTGAGGTCGGAGTGGACTCGGCAATTGTCGTGACTGCGAGCAGTCGATCGCGAGAAGCCCTGGGCGAATGGCTCGGCTCGCTTGGGGCACGAGTTCTCACGCTCGGCGATCTTGAGCGCGCCGATGTTTCCGAGGACATCGCCTACTTCGTGGGTCCCCCGCGATTCTTCAAACCGACGGCGGTCACTGCGCCCCGCACGCTGGAAGTGACGTTTATCCTTCCGGCGTGGTTCGGCGATCGAAACGTCCCAAGGTCGGCGATCGCACAGTACGCCGAAGGCGGTATCCAGGTCGCCGCGCGCATCGTCGAGGTCGGCGATGCGCTGCCTGCGCCGCCGGAGCCTGCGATGTCGGAGACCGAGCCGATCCAGGAGGAGGACCTCCTTCCGCAGCCGGTCTGGGGGAGCCGGGTGAGTGAGGACCGTGCGCCGCACGCGGACGAGGTGGAAGCGCGCAAGATTCTTCTTTCGGGGAATCGCGCAATCTGGCTTGATGACGATGGTGAGCGCATCCGTGCGCTTGATCCGACACAGCCGCCTGGCGAGCGCGTCGGCTATTCGGAGGTGTCCGCGGTCGCTCCGGGCACGTACCTGCTTCTGCGTGAAGGTGAGGCTGAGCGGGAGTCCCTCCATGCGCGAGCATATACGCGAATCGGCCCTCGCGCGTCAGCAACCCAGGAGTCGCAGGCGTCCTGGAAGTCTGCACTGATTGAGCAACTTAGGGCGAGAGGCATCCGCGACTCCGAACGCGCCTTGCGTGCACTCGGTGTTCGCGCGGCCGGCCAGGTTCGCGCCTGGGCATCGCCGCACGTTATCCGTCCGCAGAGTGATGGCGATTTCGAGCGGCTCCTCGGATGGCTGGGGCTACCGATCCAGCCGCACTTCGGGCACGCCTCATTGCTAAGACATGAGGTGCATCGAGCCACCCGGGAGCTGCGTGACCGGCTGGAAGCAGCGGCGGATGCCGCGGACCTTCACGAGCTCGAGCGCGTCGGTCATATGACTCTCGACATTGCTGAGCCAGGCTTTCGGGGCATGTTCGTCACCCGCGTCCTTGCGATCGCGCCATTTACGGAACTGGTCGCCCGCTACGACGCTCGCGTGCCCTTTGCCGACGAGGGTGCTCAATGGCTCGAATGATCCCGGCCTAATGCACCGAGTCCGCGCCTCCAGGCGAGAAGGCCGTCTTTGTGGCACTGCGGGACGCAGCTGGGACTGAACACTGGACTGTGCTGCACTCACTTGGGATCGTGCAGCATGAGCGACAGGTCGAAGGAGAGGCGGACTTCGTCGTCGTCGCGCCCGACGCTGGCCTGCCGGTGGTAGAGGTGAAGTCGCACCTGTCGGTCGCGCGTAGCTCCGATGGCACCTGGCGCCTCGGTCAGGACCCTCCGACCGTGCGAGGACCTTTTCAGCAGGCGCAGGAGGCGATGCACAGCATCCGGGGCTACCTCCGGAGCAAACGGGTCGAGCTGCGGGACGTCCCGGTCCTGCACGCGGTGTGGTTCACGGGAGTGCGTGCGCGAGCGACGCTGCCCGACTCACCTGAGTGGCACTCGTGGCAGGTGCTTGATTCGAGCGACCTCCCGACCACAGCTCAAGCGGTTGAACGAGTCATGAGAGAGGGAGCGCAGCACCTCGCCTCGATGATCAAGTACTTCGGGTTTGGTGGATATGGCCCGGACCGGGCCACCACTGAACGGATCGTGGCTACGCTTCGTCCGCGGTTCGAGGTTGTGATGACTGCTGGGGACCGCCGACAAGCGCGAGAGGGTCAGCTCGCACAGTTCGTCGAGGAGCAGTACCGCGCACTGGACTCAGCCGCCGACAACAGAGGCGTCTTGTTCACAGGCCCCGCCGGCACAGGCAAGACCTTCCTCGCCGCTGAGTCGGCTCAGCGGGAGGTCGCTCAGGGGCGAGCAGGTCGACTTCTGTGTTTCAACCGCCTACTTGGGCGTAGTCTCCGCGAGAAGCTCATGGATGTCGTGGGGCTCCGCGTGGGCACATTGCACCAGGAGATGTTGCGACTCGCCGGCATGAGCGGCCCGCCGGCAGACGCCGATAGCGACTTCTGGGAGCGAGTGCTGCCCGAGAAGGCCCTTGAGGGCCTTGCTGAGCGGAGTGCGGAGGAGGTCGGGGACTTCCTCATCGTCGATGAGATTCAGGACATCGCGACTGGCACCTACCTCGACTTGCTCGATCTGCTCGTCAAGGGCGGGCTGCGCGACGGTCGCGTTCTCATGTTCGGTGACTTTGAACGCCAGGCGATCTATGGCAGCGAGGGGGCACGCGAGGTACTTCGCGCCCGATCGCCGCATCTGGCGTCGTTCCGGCTGTCCGAGAACTGTCGGAACCTGCCCCGCATCGGATATCAGGTGAATCTCCTCGGTCACTTGACGCCGGGGTTCAGAGAGTTCCGCCGAACCGACGACGGTATCGATCCGACGATCATCAAGTACGTCCGCGGCGAGGACCAGGCCGCCATATTGCGGAAGGTCGTAGGCGATCTGCGTGACGAAGGCTTCGATCTGACAGAGATCGTCGTGCTCAGCCCGCTTGGCGATAGTTCTGTCGCTGCGAGCACATCTGAGCCCTGGCTTCGTCAAGTGCTGAGTCCCGCAGACGGTTCGAAGCCGATCAAGGGGCGGCTCCGCTACGGCACCATCCACTCGTTCAAGGGACTGGACGCGCCGGCCGTCATCGTCACTGACCTTGATGACTCCGGTGGGCCGCACTTCGATGCCCTCGTCTACGTCGGGCTGACACGCGCGACGGATCGCCTGACCGCCCTGGTAGAAACGAAGACGCTACGGCGACTGGTTGGAGGAGAGGCATGAGCGGAATCGAAGCCCGTGAGACCGTTGAGGCGGCCCTACGGCGCGAGCTCTTCGGGCCTCTCGACGGTGATCCCGTGCGGGGGCAGCCGCTGACGATTAACGCTGGAGTCGTGCATTTCGAGACGACGGAGGCATCCCGGGGCCAGTTCCACGATGCGGACAGCGGCCAGGAGATTCTCACGAGCGGCACCCCGCTCAAGCGCTACGGCGTCGGAGTCTTATTCGCGGGCGCCACCGTCGGCGGCTCGCCGGTGGAAAGCGCCGTCGAGGAGGTTTCCGACGCCCTCGACGGAATCACCGGTATCGCGCTCTCCGAAGACGACCAGATTGGGCCGCCTGTCGAGATTCAGGGCCACGTCCGTCACGATGTCGCTGACTCGGATGACTTCGATCTCACGGATGCCAACACGTTCAAGCCGTCGGCGATGGCCGTCTCGTTTGAGACTCGCATGGCTGACTCGGGAACCCTCACAGTTGAGGTAGTCGGCGCGAGATACGAGAAGCTGACCGTGCACATCCCAGGTGTCGCCAAACCAGTCGATTGGTGGGTCAGACGCCCCTTCGAGGCGGTCGGCACGATCTCGGGTCGTACGGTTCTGCGGGAGACGAATCGGCTCAAAGTTATCGACGTCGTGCTCCTGAGCGGCGAAGGCGTTGTCCCTCTTGCGGTGCGAGTGTTCAGTCGTCCGGTCCCCGGGGCTGACGACCCGGCTCTCAGGATCGTGACCCTCGCAGTCGTCAACGATGCCCCTGGTTCCGGCCCGTCTGCGGCGGTCTTTCAGGTTGGCTTCAAGGTGTCGACTGTCGGCGACGCTGACATCGTCCCCTATCCGGAGGTCGAGCTGCCCGACCGGGACGAGGAGGAGCGATCACTTGACCTCCTCTACCGGAACCAGCGCACCTATGCGATCGGGCATGGCTGTGCAGCCGAATGGGGGGCAGTCAACGCCGATGGAGTTGTGCCGTTCGTGCAGGCCGCGGCTCTGCCTGCATATGAGGTCGTCAGCCTCTCACCGAACGTGTACCTGTCTGACGACAACGGGAATCCTGCCTTCGATGCCGATGGCAAGCGGCAGCCGGTGGCTGTCAGTATGGCGGCCCTGGCAAGCGGTAGCGAGGACGGCGCCGCCCAAGTGGAGCTTGTCCTCAGTCAGTACGAGAAGTGGATCGACCGGCGGGAGGCCGAGATCCCCGAGTTGCTTCCGCGCTATCAGGACGCCGCGAGTGAGCACATGCGTCGAGCACGAGCGGCGCTGACGCGGATGCGAACAGGCTGGAGCCTCGTGGCAGCGAACGATCGAGCTGCGCGAGCGTTTCGCTGGGCAAACGAGGCGATGCTGCTCCAGCAGGTCCGATCCGGATTCGAGCTGCGCGAGGCCAAGCAGAGCGGCGATGGTCGCTGGAGAGTCGAGGGAGCGCACCCCGCACTCACCGTGCCGACTGGCCGGGGATACTGGCGTCCATTCCAGATCGCGTTCCTACTTGCAGTGCTGCCCGAACTCGTAGAGCCAGAACGCCAGACTCGCAGCGACGTCGATCTGATCTTCTTCCCCACTGGTGGTGGCAAGACAGAGGCGTACCTTGGCGCGGCCGCCGTCAGTTTGCTCTCCCGGCGGCTCCGTAACCCCGAGGACGCCGGAACAGACACGCTCATGCGATACACCCTGCGTCTCCTCACGGCGCAGCAGTTCCTCCGTGCTGCATCGCTGGTCTGCGTGCTCGAAGACATTCGGGAGCAGAACTCTGACACCCTCGGTGCTGCTCCCTTTGGAATTGGGATTTGGCTGGGTGGCAGCTCAACGCCGAATACGTGGAAGCAAGCACTTGACAACTTGCGGGCTCTGCGTAGACGACCTCACGAGCAGAACCTTTTCCTTCTGCTGAGGTGTCCCTGGTGCGGTGCACAGATGGGCCCGCAGCCTAAGAAGGGCGGTGGACAGGAACCGATCGGGTACGAGGAAGCAGCGGGCAGGGTCGTGCTCCGCTGCATTGACGGCGAGTGCAAGTATTCACGCCGCGCTGGTCTGCCGGTCCATGTTGTCGATGACGATATCTATGAAGCTCGGCCCTCGATTGTCATCGGGACTGTCGACAAGTTCGCGATGATGGCGTGGCGCCCCAGGGCGAGGAATCTCTTCGGGCTTGACGGGAGTGGCGCGCGAAAGGTGTCTCCGCCCAGCTTGATCATTCAGGACGAGCTGCACTTGATCTCCGGCCCGCTCGGCTCAATGGTCGGAATCTACGAGCCCGTGATCGACGAACTCTGTACCGATCGCCGCGGCGCGAGTCCTGTGCTCCCCAAGATCATTGCCTCCACGGCGACGGTCAGACGATATGAGGACCAGATCAAGGGGCTTTTCGGCAGGGAGACCGTCGCGCTCTTTCCGCCGCACGGTCTTGAGGAGGGGCGATCCTTCTTCGCTGAACCCGCGACTTCGGCCGACGGAACCCCGGAACCAGGGCGGCGCTACATCGGTGTGATGAGCGCATCGCTCGGCTCGACACAGACGGTCCAGGTCCGCGTCGCCGCCGCAACCCTCCAGGCCGCGGTGGACATCCCGGAAGAGGACCGGGACGGCTACTGGACCAACCTCAACTTCCTCAACTCGCTCCGGGAACTCGGGAATACCGTCTCGCTCCTCCAGGCTGACATTCCCGACTATCTCACCGGGCTCCGCCGACGGGACGGGATCGTGCCACGGTGGCCTCACCGACAGATGGAACTCACATCGAGGCGGCGGTCAGACGAGATTCCAAAAGCGATCGAACAGCTCCAGGTGAGGTACGCCCCTGGGAAGGAGCGACAAGAGGCTATCGATATCTGTCTCGCCTCGAACATCATCGAGGTAGGTGTGGACATCGATCGGCTCGCGCTGATGACGATCGTCGGGCAACCGAAGACCACGGCGCAGTACATCCAGGTGAGCGGTCGGGTCGGCCGGAAGCAGGAAGTCAGCCCTGGACTGGTCATCACCATCTACGGGGCCGCGAAGCCGCGTGACCGCAGCCACTACGAGCGTTTCCGCACCTACCATCAACAGCTTTACGCGCAGGTGGAGCCTACTTCCGTCACTCCATTTGCCATGCCGGTCCTTCGCAGAGCGCTTCACGCTGCCGCGGTCGCCTATGTTCGGCAGACCGCTCCCGAGACACTCGGACCCGACCCGTTCCCTTCGACTGCCTACGACGAGGCCATTCGCCTGCTGCGTGAGCGAGCAGAAATCGCGGAACCCGACGAGCTCCCGGTCCTCGATCGTTTTGCGCGTGATCGCGCCCGTCAGTGGGGTGGTTGGGAGCGTACCGAGTGGGACGCCAACCCCCGTACTGGTGATCCGCTGCAGGGGCTCATGCGGTTCGCGGGAACCCTCCCTGATCTCGATAGGCGCGCGACGATCTGGGATGTGCCGACAAGCATGCGGAACGTCGATGCCGAATGCCGCCTGGAGATCAGTCAGGCGTACCTGTTCGAGGACACGGCCGCGGAGGAGCCAGCATGAGCACTGGAGCAATGCGCCGAGCGCAGCTAGTGACTCCATTCGGCGTGGGGGCCATGAGCGTGCTTGTGAATGGGACCTCAGTGATCACTGCTGGTCTTGATCACTGGTACGAGGTCGTCGACCAAAGCGCTCTCGCGATGGAGGAGTACCAGGAACACGACTGGCGGCTTGAGTCTCGCCTCAAAGTCTCCGAGTTCCGACTGCCACCGGACTACAGGCCGTCAGGCCAGGGCAGCGACTTGCGAAACGTCCGACTTACCGTGCCCGTGTTGCGCTTCCCCCGATGGTCGTTCTGCATCTATTGCAAGCGTCTGGAACTCAGCAAGCTCACGATGAAGACGCTCGTTGAGTGCCAGGACAAGGAGCATGCCGACAAGAAGTACAAGCCGAAGATGTCGCAGGTTCCGTTCGTGGCGATCTGCGCCCGAGGACACCTGGATGACTTTCCCTTTGACAAGTGGGTGCATCGATCGGCCAACCCATCATGTACGGGCACCTTGCGCCTCGTATCACGCGGAGGCGGCGGGCTCGAAGGGCAGGTCGTAACCTGCGATACCTGCAAGCAGGAGCGCTCGCTTCGAGGGGTCACCGAGGCCCGATTCGACAAGAACGGCGAGGAGCACACCAATCTCAGCGATCAGCTCGTTTCGCCCGAACAGCCCTATCTCTGCGGTGGGGCTCGGCCCTGGTTAGCGCAGCTTGACGGTGTTTGCGATCAACCGATTCGAGGCGCCCTGCGCGCTGCTGGAAACGTCTACTTCCCCAAGGTGGAGTCCTCGATCTATCTCCCTCGACGTGAGGGAGCCGTCAGCGAGGAGGTCCATCAGCTGCTCCGACACCCTGCTGTCAGCACGACCTTCAACAACGTGTTTCAGTTGAGTCTTGATGAGGTGTCGGGCGGGCAGCTACGGAAGCTGCTGGAGCGAAACGTCCCGCCCGAACTCTTCGCTCCCATTTCGGACGACGAGTTACTGGCGGCATACCAAGATCAGTTCGGCATCGGCGAGAGCAGCGGGGAGGAGCCAGTCGAGACTCCGGTCGACGCGGAGAGCCTGACGAGCGACGACATCTGGCGGCATCCGGAATACGTGAAGATTCGCGAGACACCGAAAGATGACTTCCTCGCGGCATCCGACCCCGGTCTTCACGCTGATCTAGCAAGCCACCTCTCTCGCGTGAGGTCGATCGATGTGCTTCGGGAGACGCGCGCGTTGCGGGGGTTTACGCGAGTTCGCGACGGCGAGCTGAAGCTGACGGAGGGGAAGGCGATGCTCAGGCGTGCCAGCTTGACCCCTGCACAGGATTGGCTGCCGGCCTATGTGGTCAAGGGTGAAGGAATCTACTTCGAACTCGATGGGACACGCCTTGCAGCCTGGGAGGGGCGTGCGGAGGTTCAGGCACGCGCCCAGCGGATCACCGATCACTACGGATCAGTGGCAAGCCAGCGCGGGTTGCAGGGGCGGACGATTAGCCCAAGGTTCGTGCTGCTGCATACGCTGTCGCATCTCTTGATCAACGAGTTCATCTTCGCCTGCGGCTACAGCTCGGCTTCGCTCCGGGAGCGTCTCTACGTCTCTGACTCGGCCGATCGGAACATGGCCGGCGTACTGATCTACACAGCGGCGGGCGACTCAGAAGGGACGATGGGCGGACTTGTTCGCATGGCACGCCCGGACAACCTGCGGCAAGTTTTTGCCTCTGCACTGGCGGACGCTCACTGGTGCTCGACTGATCCGGTGTGTATGGATGCAGGCGAGAAGGGGCAGGGACCGGACTCCTGCAACCTTGCGGCGTGTCACGCCTGTGGGCTCCTCCCCGAGACCAGCTGTGAGGAGTTCAATCGATTCCTCGATCGAGGTCTCGTAATCGGCACTCTGGACGACCCGAAGCTGGGCTACTTCTCCGACGCGTTCTCAGACTGAAGCGTTTCCGAAGGAAGATACCATCTGACGACCAGTCCCATCGCCACTCGGGGGCGGTGCTCATGCGCAAACTATGGGGCATCGAGTACGAGTCTGGTCGTATCGGCCCGCCCAGAAGTTGCATACTCGGAGTTATGGCTCTGGGCGGCCGTCAGAGTTAAGGAGGGCTGTCGGCCGGTGTCTCTCACTGCGCGAGCAAGGTGTGCCTTACGTCACCGGTAATGCGGCGGCGTTCGGCGACGGTGTGGGTCGGCGCCGTTCGACCTTCTGCGACGGCGATGCGGCGTTCGTTGCGGATGGCGGCGCGGACGGCGAGGTTCTCGTGGCCGCGGGCGATGAGGAGACGGATGGTCGCCGTCACGCCGTGGACGGCGAGTTTGAGGGCGGTCCACCAGAAGACGAGCATGCCGAGGTAGAGCCATTCGGTATGTCCGAGGCGGACAGCACCGTAGCAGCCGATCCCGACGACGAAGTACAGGGCGCCGAGGAGCACGGCGGGCACGCCCCAACGGTGGCCTCGCCGCGTGCGTAGGAGCGTGACGAGTCGATTGCTGGGGAGCCACCGCTGGCACCAGTTGTAGACGGCGGCGGCGGGGCGCATGGCGAGTGAGATGAGGAACATCAGGGGCCTCCTTCAACGGTCGAGCACATTCGTGCTCGGTTGTGTTGTTGGTGGCTGGGCCCCTTCGCACCGATGGTGCGTCCTGAATCCTGAAGCATGTAATTGCCCGCCGGGTGCTGTCGATGGTACCGGGTGTTGCATGGTGCCGCTAGGGCTTCCTTCTTGCGGTGCATCGGGTCCGTGCAGGGATGTTACAGGTCGCGGATGTGCGGGCGCGAGGCGTGCAGCACGCTTGGAGCTGCCGGGGCCTTTGCTGTGTGCAACATGCTGCGGGGGCTTCGTGTTGCGGGTGTGATGTGCGGGCTGTTGTGCGCGTGCGTGTTGCGGAGCACGTTCGCCTCGCCATCGCGTATGGCGGGCGCGGTGCCGGGGTGTTTCGGCTCCGGTCGCCGTTGTCGGCGGTGTGAGCGCCGGTGGTGGTGAGGCTCGATCCCTGTTCGGCCGTAGCGCGAGCTGTGGAGTTGCGCGCGTGGTGATTTCTCGGGCCCGGGTCGATGTCTCGGCAAGTTTCAGGCGCGGGCGCGCGTGCGGTGTCGGCTGTTTTATCGAGCGAGAGCGGGATCGCTGCGTAGCGGCGGCGAGGTCGCATCGACGCGGGCGCGGAAGAGGCTTCTGCCGCAATAATGCTCGATCGGCGTGTAAATGCAAGACGTGTATCCGACTGTGAGAAGAGCGGGTGCGGAGCGTGGTGGAGGAGGTCCGCGGGGCCGGTTTCGGGTCGAGCGGAGGCGGAGCTGGCGCCGGGTGCTGGGTGCGTGGGCTGGTCATGGTGCTGGCGGCGAGGGTCGGGCGCAGGGTGCGGTGTGAGAGGGGTTCGGGCGGTGCCGACCGTGGCTTGGTAACGCGGTCGGCGCCGTCCGGGGGTGCTGGCGGTTACTCGTCCACGGTGGGGGCGAGGTCGTCGGCGCTGGTGATGAGGCGGGCGATGCCCGCTTGGATGAGGAGGTGGCATCCCGTGCTGGTGGTGCTCGTGATCGGGCCGGGCACTGCTCCCACGGTGCGCGCGAGGCGGTGCGCGGTGTGCGCGACCTGGGGTGCGCCCGAGCGCGCTCCGGCTTCCACGATCACGGTTGCAGCGGCGAGCGCTGCAAGGATGCGGGTGCGTGCAACGAACCGGGAGCGGGTCGGTGCAACACTCGGCGGGGTCTCGGTGAGCACGAGGCCCTGCTCGGTGACCTGATGTAGCAGGCCGGTGTTGCCTGCCGGGTAGGGGCGGTCGATGCCGGATGCGAGGACGACGATGGGGTGTCCGGATGCGGCGAGGGTTGCGCGGGTGGCGACGGCGTCGATCCCGTACGCGCCTCCGGTGATGATGCTGCGCCCGGTACTGGTGAGGTCGTGGGCGAGTTCGGCGGCGGCGTGGTCGCCGTAGCTCGTGGCGGCTCTGGCTCCGGTGATCGTCACGGCTCGGGCGGGGGTGCCGGTGAGGAGGTCGAGGTCTCCGGATGCCCAGAGAGCGACGGGGCGTTCCGTGCCGAGGTCGTCGAGCCCGGTGGGCCATTCCGGGTCCGTGGGGATGAGTACCCGGTGGGTGCCGTCTGCGGCGCTGTCGAGGGCGTCGATCACGGTCTGTTCTGCGATGGCGGGCGGGAGCGTATCGAGGGTGTGCTGGACGACGGCGGGGCCGTTGGTGCCGGTGAGACGGACGGCGGGCGGGTTCGGTTCGCCGGGGATGGTCAGACAGGCCAGCGCGATGCGTGCGTAGCGTTCCTGCTGGTCGGGGTCGGCGGTGATGCGGTCGAGAATCTGGGTGCTCATGATGTCTGCTCCTGTGAGGTCGCGAAACGGAAAGAGGGAGCGGGGCCGGTCACCGACGGCGATGCGATGGCCGGCCCCTGTGGTTATTGACGGCGGGTCAGGCGGCGTCTGCGACCTCGGCCCCAGCGTCGGTCGCGTTGTCCTCGTCTGTGCCGCGTGCCTCGGTGGCGTCGGCGGCGTCCGTCTCGGTGGACGGCTCCTCGTCGTCGGCGGGGTTCTCGAGCGCGGTCACGTCCTCCGGCCCGTTCTCCTCGTCGTCGGCGTCACTGGTTGCCTCGTCCTCGTCCGTGCCGCTCTCCTCGTCGGCGGCATCCGTTTCCTCGGTGGGGGTCGGAGCGTCCTCGCCGGGGGTGGCGCTGTCGGGGTCGGTGATGAGGGTTTCGACGTCGGAGAGGGTGTATCCCCATGCGGCGAGCTGGTCGAGGTACTGGCGGATGGACTCGTTGGGGTTGCGCCAACTGTTCTTGTCGGTTGCCGCTTCCATAGCGCCGAGTGCGACGGCGAGCAGTGCGTGTCCGGCCTTGGTCGGGGTGGCCTGGGTCATCGCGGCGATGGGGTGCGGCTGCCCGTAGTGGCGCTGACCGTCGAGGCCCAGGAGGGTCGCGGCCATGTCGTGCCCGTCGTTTGCGGCGCGGGCGACCTCGTAACGGCTGTCCGCGATCACGGTTGCCGCGAACGCGAGCGCCTGAGAGGGCAGACGCTTCCGGCCGAGCAACTTGGTCACCCATGCGCGGCGCACCTTCTCCGCGCTGACCCATGCCTTGTTGTTCGCGACGACGCGGCGACGTTCGGCCTTCTCCTCCTCGGTCATCGCCCCGGATCGGGTGGTGGGCTGGCTGTGCCGGATGGAGGTCAGGCCGTGCTCACGCCAGTTCACAACGACGTGCGCGACGTCGATGCTCCCCCACCGCTCCCCGATAGCGACGGCGTGCCCGACCTTCCCGGCGTAGTTCTCCTCGGTGACGCGCTCGCCGTCGGCGGTGAGGAGGTCATGGAAGAACGCCACGTCCTCGTCGCCCCATGCCGGGTAGTCCACGACGATGTATCCGTCTGCTTCGTACTGGGCGCGCAGGGCCGCGATTTCCTCCTTGGTGGCCTTGTCGTCCAGGTGCCGCTGGGCGTAGTGGTCGAACGATTCCGGGTCGCGTGCGGCGATGCTGGTGAGTTCGGCCAGCGCGTCGGGGTCGTCCTCGAACTCGGTGAGTATGAGTGCCTGATCGAGGGTGAGGGCGTGCTGGGCTACGGCGGTCTTGGCGATGTCGCTTTCGGCGACGGCAAGACCGGTCTTGACGGTAGTGCGCTTGGTGCCGGTCTGCTTGGCGATCGCGGTGACGCTCATCCCGTCCAGCGCCAACTGCCGCCATGCCTCGGCCCGGTCGGTGTCGGTGAGGCCTGCGCGGTGTTCATTGGTGATGTACTGCTGGATGATGCGGATGCGCTTCTCGTCGGAGGCGTCCACGACATAGACGGGCACGTCCTCGGCGTCTGCCTCGCGGGCGGCGAGGGTGCGGCGCTGACCGTCGCGGACGATGATGTTTCCGTCCTGGTCGGGGTGAGCGAGGATGGGCACGATCACGCCGTGGAGCTTGATCGAGTTGACGAATGCCCGGTCGAGGTCGACCTGTGAGCGGATGTTGTCCTCCACGACGAGGGCGTGGGGGCTGATCCGGCGAACCTCCGGTCCTTGCACCGTCTCCTCAACGGGGGTGAGGTCTGCGGCCTGGGTCGGGGTGGTGTCGATGATGGTCATGGCTCTCGGTTCCTTTCCTGAATCCCGGAGGGCCGTCACACCTGGTGGTGTGGCTGTTCCCTCCCTGCCATTGCCTTTCGGCACATGCCGAGAAAAGGGGCCAGGAATGAATGCGCAAGGCCGAAGAGTCAAAAAATCTCCTCCCCCACGCCAGGGGAAGGAGATCTACTATCGGGGAGATTTTTTGCGTGCCTTGCGCAGAAGGGAATGGTCCCGCACAATCAAGCAGCCGAAAGGCAATCCGCAGGATTGCCCAACCAGTGCTGCCACCGCGTCAGCGGTGACCGCCTGACTTTCCGTGCAGAAGCGGCGACAGCGCCAGCCCGCAACTCGGGAGGAATCTGGACACGCGACGGCGAACAGGATGAGCGGCGGAGAGTAGCGAGAGGGCGATGGCGGCTCGGGAGTGCCGGGCACCCGGGATGGTTACTCGCGGGACAGCAGCAGGTTCCCGAGGTCACCTCCAGCACGGACTTGTGGGGTGTGACGCGCGCACCTGTCCTCACGAATAGCCGATCCGAGCGTGGTCGGTGCGGACGTGAAGGCGGTGGTCTGAGTGGCCCGAATGAGACGTTCACCGGCCGAGGTGCAGGCGGCGCGTGAAGCCAAGCTCGACGAGATGGCGGAGAAGCTCGAGACTGCCGTCGCGGGGCTGACGACGGGTGAGGATTGGAAGAGGGCAATCGAGTTCGCGGCCCGGTTCAGATCTCGGAGTTTTCGGAACACACTGCTGATCTACGCCCAGCACACCGACGCATACGAACAGGGACGAGTATCGACGCCGGTGCCGACGTACGTAGCGGGGTTCAACCAGTGGAAACAACTCGACCGGTCGGTCGACAAGGGCCAATCCGGGTACATGATCTACGCCCCGGTGATGGGGCGATTCGCGTCGAAAGATCCCTCCGATCCGATGTCGTGGCGCAGACTGCAAGCCCGGGAGAAACCTGCAGCAGGCGAGGTGGTGCGTTCGAGGATCGTCAACGTGAAGCCCGCCTACGTGTGGGATGTGACGCAGACCAGCGGGTCGGAGATCCCGGAGCGGCCAATGCCGCGGCTGCTCGAAGGAGAGGCGCCGGCCGGGCTGTGGGCGGGGCTCGCCGCCCAGGTCGCGACGGAGGGATTCGAGTTGCAGGACGCGGTGGATGCGACTTCCATCTGGGGAGCGAATGGCGTGACGATCTACGACACGAAGGTTGTCGCAGTTCGCGCGGACATGGACGATGCAGCGCGGGTGAAGACGCTGGCGCACGAACTCGGGCACGTCCGCATGCACGACCCGGCTGAGGCCGTCACCCATCATCGAGGCATCCGAGAGGTAGAAGCGGAGTCGGTGGCGATGATGATCGGCGCGGCGCACGGCATGGACACCAGCGACTACACGATTCCCTACGTCGCGACGTGGGCGCAGTCGGTGGCGGACAAGGAACCGGTGGACGTGGTGCGCGAGACCGGCGAGCGGGTGCGTCGCGTGGCACTGGAAATCCTCGACAAGCTGCCGGATGCGGGCATCGGCGATGGGTACCCGCCCGGGCTTGACCGCACCGGCCCCGACGCTGAACGGGAGACGTCGCGGGCCCGGACGGTGGAGTTGGGTACGGCGACTCCGGTGCGCACGACGGCGACGGTCGACGTCTCCGTGCCGGCGCTGTGACGGGTATGCCGCAGCGTCGGATGGGTGCCTGGGTCGTCGGTGCCTCGATCATCGGCACGGTGCTGCTGGGAGTCGGCGCGTTCTGGCTATCGTTCACCGCGCTCGCGGACCTCGCGTCCCGCGCGGGCACCGCGGTGGGGCTCGCGTGGGTATGGCCGTTGATCGTGGACGGGGTAATCGTCATCGCGACGATGTCGGTGGTCGCCTTGTCACCGTATGGGCGGGCGGCGACCCGGTATCCATGGCTGCTGTTGGCCGGGGCGGCGCTGGTGTCGATCACGGCGAACATCACGCACGCACTGGTCGCCGCTGACGACACCGTGCCCGGCATAGTGGCGGCACTCGTGGCATCGGTGCCACCGATCGTACTGCTTGCGGCCACGCACTTGACCGTGGAGCTGGGCCGCTACCGCCGCGCCGTGCCGACCGTCGGTGAGGATGCCGATGTCGTCCCGGCCACGACCCTGATGCAGGAAGGGAGGTTGGAGCGTACGCCGGTTCGAGCGTTGGCGTCCGGAACAGTGAGCACAGCAGTCACAGCGGAAGACACGCACGCGGCATCATCTACGCCGAGCCGGGCGCCCGCGGATATGGGCGGGCCTGAAGAGGCGATCCGATTGAGCAAGCGGGGTCTGTCGAACCGACAGATCGCGTTCGAGCTCGGTGTCCATCCGACGACCGTCGGACGGTGGCTGAAATCAGTCGAGAAGCGGTCCGAGACCGCAGTGGAGAAAGAGGAGGAATCATGAACACGGCTGACGACGAGCGGTACATCCCGCTGAAGCAGGATGGCAGGGATTCAGTAGTGACTGTGGCGTCTGAACGAACGGCCGGGCCGGAGCATGTGGAGACGGCGCAAAGGGATTCGGACGCGCTGGCTCGCTTGTCGGACCCGGCGTTGGCGGCGCGTCGGGAGCGCATCGCCGCTCAGGTGAAGGATCGTTCGCGGCTGACGTGGATGCCCGCATCGGAACTGATGCGACACAGCAGCCAACGTGCCGCGGACGCGATCAGTCACGGGCAGGAGAGACTGCACCGGGCTGTGCGGGACGCCACGGTAGCCGGTACAAGGAAGGTGGCGCAGGCCGTCGGCGAGCGGGTACGAGAGTTGGGCACGCCCCGCCCCGTCATCGGGCGACCGCAGCAGAGCGAACCTGTGGTGACTCGTCAGAGCATCTGAGCGGCACCGCGTCGGAGACCGACGCCTTGTGCACTGCGCAGCGGAGGGCCAGTCGATCCGGCGGGCGCGTCGAGTTCGCTGATGTGCGGGAGGTCAGACGCGACATACGCAACTTTTGGTCTTTGGGGTCCAGTCTGCGTCTAGGGTGGTCTACAGGGCGGCCCTACGCTGTCCGGCGAGGCCGTGAGGACGGTGGACACATTGAACGTGACTAGCCCGGGCCACGTAACCGGGAATCTGAATTCGCAAAGCAGGCGAAGCCCCAGCGAGCGAAGCAACACGGATGCTCTCACTCGACCACAGCGCGGCGAGCGTTGCAGTGAGCCCCTTTCCACGCTGCTCGACCGGGTGCCAATAGGCTGGACCCGTGTTGTCTACAACGGACGTCCCTACGGACTAGCTCGAACGGAGCACGCAGGCGGACGAAGCGTCAGCATCTACGCCGAGGAACTAGGGGGAAATGATCTAGTCAGCGCCAATGTGTACCGGACTCAGGACGCTGACTGCCTCCGGGCCTGTGAGATGCCTGACGCAAAGGTTCTCGCATTCCTACGCGGGTGGTCCCCGGGGTGACAAAGGGTCTCGCCGCCGCTCTCCTCGCCGTCGTCGCGCCGATCGCCGCGCGGCGATGCCCGGAGAAAGCGCTCGTTCTCAGCGCCACCGACATTGTGCTGGAACGTCCACGGAACCGCGATCATGGTGACTGGGCCAGCAGCATCGCCATGAAGATCGCCAAGCGTCTCGGTGCGGACCCGTACGAGCTGGCGCGGGAGATCGCCGAGGAGCTCGCCTCGGCCGACGGCATCGCGTCGGTCCAGGTGGCGGGACCTGGCTTCATCAACATCCGCGTCGAGGCGGGAGCCGCGGGCGCTCTCGCGAAGACGATCGTCGAGGCGGGCGTCGACTACGGCCGCAACGACACGCAGATCGGCAACACGATCAACCTCGAGTTCGTGAGCGCGAACCCCACGGGCCCGCTGCACATCGGCCACACCCGCTGGGCCGCGCTGGGCGACAGCATCGGCCGGGTGCTGCAGTTCTCGGGCGCGACGCTGGCGCGCGAGTTCTACATCAACGATGCCGGCGTGCAGATGGACCGCTTCGGCGCCTCCGTGCTGGCCGCGATAAAGGGCGAGTCCACGCCCGAGGGCGGTTACCCGGGCGAGTACGTGACGGAGCTCGGTCGTCGCGTGCTCGAGGCGCGTCCGGACATCCTGAGCCTGCCGGCCGACGAGCAGCTCGTCGCCGCGCGCGATGACGCGTACGCGCTGCAGCTGACGGAGATCGAAGGCTCGCTCGCGAAATTCAACGTGCACTTCGACGTGTGGTTCTCGGAGCGCGTGCTGCATGCCGCGGGCGAGGCGGGAGGGCCGGGCCTCGTCGACCGCGCCGTGGACCGGCTGCGCGCGCAGGGCTACGTCTTCGACCGGGACGGCGCGGTGTGGGTGCGCACGACGGACTTCGGCGACGACAAGGATCGCGTCATCCGCCGCTCCAGCGGCGAGTACACCTACTTCGCCGCCGACGCCGCGTACTACCTGAACAAGGGCGACCGGGGGTTCGCGCACAAGATCTACCTGCTCGGCGCCGATCACCACGGCTATGTGCACCGCCTCAAGGCGCTCGCGGGTGCGGTGGGCGAGGACCCCGAGAAGGACGTCGAGATCCTGATCGGCCAGCTCGTCTCGATCGGCGGTGCCAAGCTCTCGAAGCGCGCGGGCAACATCATCGAGCTCGATGACCTGCGCGAGTGGCTCGGCACCGACGCGCTGCGCTACTCGCTCGCGCGCTACCCGGCCGACTCGCCGCTGTCGCTCGACCCCGACCTGCTGCGCAAGCGCACGAACGACAACCCCGTGTTCTACGTGCAGTACGCGCACGCCCGCACGCACAACGTGGCCCGCAACGCCGCCGACGCGGGCGTCGACCGCTCCAAGTTCGCCCCCGAGCTGCTCACGCACGAGACCGAGTCGGCGCTGCTCGGCGCTCTGCAGGAGTTCCCGCGCGTCGTGGCGTTCGCCGCCGAGGTGCGCGAGCCGCACCGCGTTGCCCGCTACCTGGAGGAGCTCGCCGGCCTGTACCACCGCTGGTACGACAACTGCCGCATCACTCCGCTCGGCGATGACCCGATCGAGAGCGTGCACCGCACGCGTCTGTGGCTGAACGACGCCACCGGACAGGTGCTGCGCAACGGCCTCGGCCTGCTGGGTGTTTCGGCGCCCGAGCGGATGTGGCCGACTACCTGAGTGCTTGCGCGGAAGATGCCCGCCCAGAGGGGCCGCCGGGTGATCGATCAGCTCCCTCTGACGTGAGGCCGCGCTCTCCTGCACCCCTCCTCTATCGGGAGTGAAGGAGGCGCTCGCTCGCCGCCCAGAGGTCGCGCGCGAGTGTCTCGTCGTAGGCCTGGCGGTTGGCTCGGCGGACGCGACGCCGTACGAAGTACTCGCCGGATGGGTAGTCGGTTCCGGCTTCAGCGTCTGCGAGCCAGACGAGCGTGTCGGCGCCTTTGTCCGGGGTCTGGAGGATGCGCCGTCCGATCCAGGTCTGGTAGACGAGACGGAGGCCGGCGCCGGCCTCGGTGGAGAAACTGGTCGCGATGTTGCCTGGGTGGAACGCGGCACTGGCCAGGCCGCGGTCTGCGTAGCGGTGGTGCAGTTCCCTGGTGAACAGGATCTGCGCGAGCTTTGCGTTGCCGTACGCGGTAACGGGGCTGTACCGCTTCTGACCGTTCAGGTTCGCGAGGTCGATGCGCCCATAAGCGCGGTTCGCGACGCTCGAGGTGTTGATGACCGAAGCGCGGGATTCGATCAGCCTCTCCATGAGCAGGCTCGTCAAAAGGAATGGTGCGAGATAGTTCACCTGGAAGGTAACTTCATGCCCGTCGATGGTCAGTTGCCGGTTCCTGCCGAACACGCCACCGGCGTTGTTGGCCAGGACATCGATGCGCGGGTGACGTTCGAGGAGCAGGTGCGCAAGCGCGCGCACCTGCTCGAGTTCTGCGAAGTCTGCCACGTGGAACTCCTGCTCGAGCTCTTGCGCAATCCGCTGCGTCTTCTCGCGGCTGCGTCCCACGAGAACGATCCGATGGCCCCGTGCGGAGAGGGCGCGGGCCGCTGCCGCGCCGATGCCGTCACTGGCTCCCGTGATGACGATGACTTTTCGTGTGGGCATCCTGCAGCCCGCCTTCCCGGGACTGTAGTCCCCTACATGACACTGTAGTTTCAGTTTCGGGATGACAGTAGCATGAGTGGCATGCTTGAGGATCCTCGCCCACCTGTTCGACCGACCGCTCGGGCTCTTGCGCGAAGCGCGGTGGCGAACCATGTCGCGGAGACAGCCTTCGAGCTCTTCGCGGACCGCGGATACGAGAGCACGACAGTTGACGACATCTGCATTGCTGCAGGAGTCTCCCGCAGCTCGTTCTTCCGCTACTTCCCGACGAAGGAACAGGCACTGCTCAGGCGAGTAATCGGCTTCGGCGAGGAGATGCGCGAGGCACTGGAGAAGCGCCCCGAGGTTGAGACGCCGTGGACCGCACTGCGCCGTTCGCTCGATCCACTGCTCGCGATCTACAGCACGGACCCCGACCGCGCGATGCGCGTCGCACAGATGCTCACCGGCACGCAGGCTCTCGCCGTGCACCACGCGACAAAGGTCGCGAGTTGGCGCGACACGCTCGGCCCCGAGGTCTCACGCCGACTGGGCAACCAGTCGGACGACCCCCGCGACCCCCGCCCGGGGGCTTTGATCGCCGCGACGTTCGGATATCTCGACGCCGCGATCGCCGCGTGGGCTCAAGGAGACGGAGCCCTGCCACTCGCAGCCGTCCTCGATCACGCCATGGCGGCCATCGGCAGCGATCCCACCTGACGCGCCCCGCCAGCCAGTGGCCGATCCCTGCCCCGATTAGCCGATCTCTGCATGCTCTGCGCTCACTCGTAGATATTTAGAGACGGTCGGTCTAAATTCGCTGTCATGACCGACATCGCAGCTCGACCCCGCCGGGGACGCCCCCCGAAGATCCCTCGCGAGCACGGGGACACGCGCGAGGCGCTGCTGCGTTGCGGCATGGCGGTGCTGACGATGCAGGGCATCAGCGCGACCGGCATCGACACGGTCCTGAAGCGCGTCGGCGTGCCGAAGGGCTCCTTCTACCACTACTTCGACAGCAAGGACGCGTTCGGGTTCGAGGTGCTGCACCGGTATGCGGGCTACTTCGCCCGCAAGCTCGACCGATGGCTGCTCGAAGAGGGCCCATCTCCGCTGGAACGCCTGGCGCGGTTTGTGAACGACGCCAAGGCCGGCATGGTGCGACATGACTTCGAACGAGGTTGCCTGGTCGGCAATCTCGGCCAAGAGGTCTCCACCCTTCCCGAGGGCTACCGTGAAGCGCTCGAAGACGTGCTGCGCGACTGGGAGCGTCGCGTCGCGGCGTGCCTGCGACTGGCCGCAGACGCAGACGAGATCCCGCCCGGCTCCGACTGCGACGAGCTGGCGTCCTTCTTCTGGGTGGGCTGGGAAGGCGCGATCCTTCGCGCCCGCCTGACCCGCGACGTCCGACCGATGGGCGTCTTCTTCGCCGGCTTCCTCGCATCCATCCGTTTCCGTCCCGAGGGAGCATGATGTTCAGCGCAATCTCCATCGCCAAGGCCGACGCCGGATACCAGGCAACGCTGCGCGAACTCGACGACAGCGAGCTACCCGACGGGGACGTCACGGTTCGCGTGTCGTACAGCGGTCTGAACTACAAGGATGCCCTCGCGATCACGGGGAAGGCGCCGGTCGTGCGTCGCTTCCCGATGGTGCCCGGGATCGACCTCGCCGGGGTCGTGGAACACAGCGACAGTCCCTCCTATGCGCCTGGTGACCGGGTGCTGGTGAATGGGTGGGGCATCGGCGAGACGCACTGGGGCGGCCTCGCCCAGCGAGCTCGCGTGAGTGCGGACTGGCTCGTGCCGGTTCCTGATGCGATCTCGGAGCGGCAGGCGATGTCGATCGGCACGGCCGGATACACGGCGATGCTCTCCCTCATGACCCTCGAATCGCATGGCCTCACCACTGATTCGGGTGACGTCCTCGTCACGGGCGCGAACGGTGGGGTCGGCGGGTTCGCGATCGCGCTGCTGGCATGCGGCGGCTACTCGGTCGTCGCGTCGACCGGCCGTCCCGCTGAAGCCGACTACCTGCGCCGCCTCGGCGCTACGACGATCATCGACCGGACAGAGCTATCCGAGCCCGGCCGGCCGCTCGGCAAAGAGCGCTGGGCGGCTGCGATCGACTCCGTCGGCAGCCATACCCTCGCCAATGCCTGTGCCGGGACGAAGGCGGGCGGCGCCGTCGCCGCATGCGGGAACGCACAGGGCATGGATCTACCCGCCACCGTCGCGCCGTTCATTCTACGCGGGGTGCGTCTGCTCGGCATCAACAGCGTCACCCAACCTCACGACAAGCGCGTCGCAGCGTGGAACCGCCTGGCCGCAGAGCTTGACCTGGACCTGCTGCCCGCTATGAGCCGCGAGGTTGGCCTGAGCGAGGCCCTCTCCGTTGCCGATGACCTTCTGGACGGGCGCGTCCGCGGCCGGATCGTCGTCGACGTGAACCGCTGACCATCCCCAAGACCACACAAACGAAAGAAGAAGATCATGACGAAGATCACCGTGCTCGGAGCCGGCGGACGTATCGCAAGACACGCCATCGCCGCACTGCTGGAAGAGCCTGCCAACGAGCTGACCCTGTACCTGCGTCGCCCGGGGAGCCTGGCTGACGTGCCCGCCGACCGCGTCCAGGTGATCGAGGGCGACGTCCTCGATGAAGACCTCCTCACGCGTACCGTCACGGGGCAAGACATCGTGTACGCGAACCTCGGCGGGGGCGACATCGAAGCTCAGGCCCGCGCCGTCGTCGCAGCGCTGACCGCCGCGGGAACGCGACGGTTGATCTGGATATCCACCCTCGGCATCTACGACGAGGTGCCCGGCGAGTACGGCAAGTGGAACCACCGGATGCTCGACGGCGGATACCTGCAGACCTACAGCGCCGCCGCGAAAGTGATCGAGGAGTCCGACCTCGACTACACGATCATCCGTCCCGCCTGGCTGTCAGATGACGACGAGGTCGACTACGAGCTGACCCAGAAGGATGAGCCCTTCCAGGGCACCGAGGTGTCCCGCAAGAGCGTCGGCGCGCTCGTCGCCGAACTCGCCAAGAACCCGGCCGACAGCGTCGGCGCCTCGCTCGGCGTGAACAAGCCCGGCACCGACGGCGACAAGCCCTCCTGGTACTGAACGGACCATGCCATGACCGCTCTAGACTCACTCACCAAGGACGGCTTGTCCCTCGGGATCGAGCTGCCCCTGGACAACGACCTCGCTCGACGAGATGTCTCGGGTCAGGGTCTCTTCCCTGATCTGACCCGGCATCAGGAGAGGGCACAGCTCGCCGACCGGCTCGGATTCCAGGCCCTTTGGCTCCGGGACGTGCCGATGTGGCGACCGCGTGACTTCGGCGATGCCGGACAGATCTTCGACCCCATCCCCTACCTCGGCTACCTCGCCGCATCGACCGAGCGCATATTGCTCGGCACGGCAGGGATTGTGCTCCCGCTGCGGCACCCTGTGACGCTGGCAAAGGAGGCCGCCACCGTCGACGCTCTCTCCGGTGGGCGGCTGCTGCTCGGCCTCGCCTCGGGCGACAGGCCGGGCGAGTACCCGTTCTTCGGAGCCGATTTCGATCGCCGTGGAGAGACCTACCGCGAAGGCGTGCGTGTCATGCGTGAGATCTGGGAGCAGGCGGCGCAGGGCCGGATCGATCAGGACTCGTTCCTGCCCGCCCCTGTGGACGGGACGATTCCACTGATCGGGATCGGTGGCGCGCAGCAGTCCCCGGCGTGGGCGGCCGAGAATCTCGACGCGCACATGACCTACCACCGTGCAGGCCCGCAGATGCGCGCCGTCGCCGCGCAGTGGCGGGCGATATCGCTCAAGCCGTTCATGACGAACCTCTACCTCGACCTCGCTGAGAACCCGGATGCACCCTTCGAGCCCATCCGCCTCGGCGCACGGGTCGGCACCACCGGTCTCACCGATTACCTCACGGGACTGGCCTCGGCAGGGATCGCGCACATCAACCTGGTGCTGCGGCCGGGACGCAGAGATGTCGAGGACGTCATGGAAGAGATCGGACAAGACGTCATCCCCGCCCTCCGAGCCCGAACCGCATCAGAGCCAGCCGGCGCAGACATCCGATCGTGACCGAGTCCACCGAATCAAGAAACCAACGAGCAGGGAGAACGATTGATATGAGCAGCACAGACACCATCGCCACGACCGCGAGCGACCCGACGGCGGTTGTCGCGACCGCGCAGTTCCTCACGCCCGTCGTGCTCGGCCTTCAGGCACTGACGATCAACGCCAAGCAGGCGCACTGGCACGTGCGCGGCGCGAACTTCGTCGGCGTCCACGAGTTGCTGGACACCATCGCGAGCAACGCGGGCGATTTCGCCGACGCGGCGGCGGAACGCATCGTCGCGCTCGGGCTCCCGCTCGACGCCCGTGTGAGCGCTGTCGCCGAGAAGGGCGCCGTCACAAGCGTCCCGGCGGGATTCGCGAGCTCAGACGACCTCGTGCATGCCGTGATCGCGGACATCGACAGTCTCCTCGCCGATGTCCGCGCAGCGGTCGATGGCCTCGACGGCATCGACCTGACCAGCCAGGACGTCGCGATCGAGATCCAGCGCGGACTCGACAAGGACCGCTGGTTCCTCGTGTCACACGTCGCCGCCTGACCGATGTCCCGAGGGGCGCCTCTCACCGATCCGGTGAGAGGCGCCCCGAGTGTTACGCCGTGCCAGCGAACGAGACGAGCTAGTCGAGAATCGCGGTGACTTCGAGCTCGACGAGAACGTCGGGCTCGAAGAGGTAGTCGACCCCGATGAGGGACGCAGGCGGCAGGGGCTGCGGCAGTTCCAGCTCCTCAGCGACGCGCGCGATCCCGTCCATGAAGGGCGCGATCCTCTCAGGTGCCCAGTCGGTGACGTAGAACGTCATCCGAAGCACATCCTCGAAGGACGCGCCCGCGCCGGTGAGCGCGCGAGCGGTGTTGCGCAGCACCTCCGCGACCTGGCCTGCGAGGTCCCCGGCCGCGAGGGGCTCTCCCTCTGCGCTGCGGGCGACCTGCCCGCTGATGTGCAGATGGCGCGTACCGGTGCCGACGGCGACATGATCGTAGGGCGTGCCGGGCTGAAGGCCGGCAGGGCTGAAGCGTGCAACTGACATGGAAGGTCCTGTTCGTCCGTAGTGGTTTACCATTGATACCTGGTAGGCGAAAGACACTTCAAGGAGACCTGGTTACATGGGCGATACCGCCGTGCGCGAGGACGAGCTGCGTATCGCAGCGCCGCACCGCGAGTTGCTCGACCAGGTGCTCGATAAGTGGTCGCTCAGCGTCCTCAACGAATTGTGCGAACGGCCGTCTCGATTCAACGCTTTACGACGTGCCATACCCGGCGTGACGCAGAAATCCCTCACGGCGACGTTGCGAAGGCTGGAGCGGAACGGTGTCGTGCAACGTCGGGTCATCAGCACACGTCCGGTGTCCGTCGAGTACCGGATCACGACGCTGGGCAAGACGTTACGGGCGCCAGTTGACGCGCTCATCGCCTGGGCGGATGAGCAACTGCCGGCCATCGAACGAGCACGCATAGCCTTCGACGAAGACGAGCAGTAGACGTCAGAACACCTCTCCCATCGAGGCTCGGCAGTAATCCGACTCAGCGATCTGCCGGATCGTCCGGTTCTGCGCCGTCCCTGTCTCTCATCCCGGCGTCAACCATGCCCATCGTCGCATCGAACTGCGTCATGACCAGCGCCGCGGTGCTCGCGAAACCGCATGCGAGAAGGATGAGCAGTGAGGGCACGAAGTCATCCGGTGCGGGCACCCAGCCGCCCAGTGTCCACGGCAGGACCATGGCGATGACGATGCCGAAGCTCGAGGCCCATTCGTTCACTACGAGAGAGCGAGAGGAGCCGGCCCCGCCTCTCGCGAGGATGCGCCGCCCCGTTTCGACGGTCATCGCGACCAAGAGGATGCCGAGGGCGATGAAGCTCAGCGCGCCCCAGAGAGCATCAAGTGACGCGAGCGCGAGCGGGACGAGCAGAGGGATGGAGTACGCCGTGAACACCCAGCGAATCGATGAGCGAAAGTACCGGTCCGCGGCCTCCGATGCCGCCAGCCGACGATGCATCTCCGAGTCGATGTAGAAGAACACGCCCACGATGAACGTGCCGAGCATCGTGCCCGATACTCCGGCCAGCCCCAAGAGGAAGTCGTTATCCGCGTTCGGCATCATCTGCGTCCCTCTTTCCCACGAATCGAGCAGCCCATGCTGTGGCAGGTTTTCGAGTCACGTCGGCGAGAGCTCCTTGCTGCACGATGCGCCCTGCATCGAGGACGACGATCTCGTCGGCAAGCGCATCGACGTCTTCGCGGTCATGAGTGACGAGGATCGTCGGTCCGCCGAACTCACGCAGATGCACGCCGAGGTCGGCACGCACCTCGTCGCGGAACTCCACGTCCAGAGCCGCGAGCGGTTCGTCGAGGAGCAGTGCTTTCGGTTCGGATGCGAGGGCACGAGCCAGCGCTACGCGCTGTGCCTGCCCGCCGGAGAGTGCGCCCGGGTATCTCTCCGCCAGGTCGATCAAGCCGAAGCGGGACAGCCAACGATCTGCGCTGCGCCGGGCCGCGGGCCACCTGCTGCCGCGGGCTCTGGCGGAGAAGGCGACGTTCTCGCGCACCGTCAGGTGCGGGAAGAGGAGCAGGTCTTGGAACATGACGCCGATTCCACGCTGCGCGGCGGGAAGGGATGCCAGGTCCCTGTCTCCGAGCCGCACTGCCCCGTCCACCTCCGTGAAACCCGCGATCGCTGCGAGGATGCTGGTTTTTCCGGCCCCGTTCGGACCGACAACCGCGAGTACACGGCCGGGCTCTGCTCTGAGTTCGATGATCACGTCGAAAGCGGGGCGTCGAATACGTGCGGAGATCGTCAGCTGTGCAGTCATACGGTTCCTGGCAGCCATCGGTCGCGGAGCGCGAGGAGAACGCTCAGCGATACGGCAAGCAGCACGAGGGCGAGTGCGATCGCGGTGTCGGGGTCGGAGTTCATCGCGAGATAGGAAGCAATCGGGAGTGTGCGCGTCACACCCGGGAAGGAGCCCGCGAACGTGATGGTCGCACCGAACTCGCCAAGCGCGCGGGCGAAGCAGAGCACGGCACCGGCCGCGATCCCGGGTGCCGTCAGCGGTACGGTCACGAGACGAAAGATCTGCCACGGGCTGGCACCCAGCGAAGCAGCCGCAGTCTCGCTGCGACGGTCTGCCGATCGCAGCGCGCCTTCGACGGCGAAAACGAGGAAGGGCATAGCCACGAACGTCTGCGCGAGCACGACGGCGCCGGTGGTGAAAGGGATGGTGACGCCAACCTGCGTGAGCCATTGCCCGAGGAGTCCGCGCCGACCCAGCAGGAGAAGCAAAGCGATGCCGCCGACGACGGGAGGCAGCACCAGCGGGACGGTGATCGCCGCACGCAAGAGGCGCCGCGGCAACACCCGCCAGCGAACGGAACGGCTCAGCAGCACCGCCAGCGGGATACCGAGGACGAGGCTGAGGCCGGTCGACAACGTCGCCGTGAGCAACGACAGCCCCAGAGCCTGCAGAACCTCCTGTCGGACGAACAGCCCGGCGAGATCACCCCAGGGTGCGCGCAGGATCAGTCCGAGCAGCGGCAGAACGAGCAGCGCGAGACCGACTACGCCGAGAGCGAGGACGACCGGCTGCAGCCGTTCACGGGGCCGCGAAGCCGGCATCCTCGAAGACCTGACGTGCCTCATCCGAGCGGAGGAAGTCGATGAATGCCTGCGCGGCGTCCGGGTTCGTCGCCTCGGCGAGAAGGGTGAGCGGGTACTTGTTGATCACCTGCTGCGCCTCGGGCACGTCGATGCCCTCTACGGCACTTCCTGCTGCGACGACGTCGGTCACGTAGACCAGCGCGGCGTCGACCTCACCGAGAGAGACTTTCGTCAGAGCGGCGCGGACATCCTCCTCGAGAGTGTCCGGTTGGGCCTGGACTCCGGATAGGTCGAGCAGCGACTGCGCTGCAGACCCGCACGGCACTGCGGTATCGCACAATGCGATCGTCAGTTCGGGCCGGGCGAAGTCGGCGAGACCGGTGATCCCGGCGGGATTTCCCACGGGAACCGCGATCTGCAGTGTGTTGGTGACCAGCACTCCCGGGTCGACCGCCAAGCCAGCATCAACGACGGACTGCATCGTCGCCTCATTCGCCGAGAAGAACACGTCAGTCGGAGCACCAGAGATGATCTGCTCGGCAAGCGCCGACGACCCGCCGTAGCTAGCGGCGATGTCGACATCCGCGTTCGCATCCTCGAATCTCTCCGCGAGGACGTCCATCACGTCGGTCAAGGACGCGGCGGCCAACACCGTCACCGTTCCGGAGATCATGTCATCATCGCCCGCTCCGGCATCGGACTCATCGTCTATTGCGCCGGGCGATGAGCAGCCGGCGAGCAGAAGGATGGCGGCGAACGCGGCAAGAAGAGAAGGGGCGCGCAAGACAGGAACTCCTCTGGGAATCGGCTGGTCAGGCGAACGAAGTCCGCGACCTGTCTCAACCCTCCCGCAGCCGAGCTCGTGGGAATGGTCTGCGACTGCGGGAGTTTGTCTGCTCCCTGCTGTCTCGACGCTCCCGGCCTCGTCTGCTGGGGCCGGCTCCCTAGCCTGAGGACATGCCAGTCGATCCGCTCTCGCCGATCTTTCAGAGGCAGCGCGTCCTCGCGGAGTTCGGTGTGCCCGCTCAGGAGCGCCTGGCGAGAGCGCATGTGCTCGTGATAGGCGCGGGCGGCTTGGCGAGCACCCTATTGCCGGTCCTTGCTGCTGCCGGCGTCGGCACGCTCACGATCGTCGATGACGACACTGTTGCCGAATCCAATCTGCACCGGCAGACGATGCACACGCCGGGTGACGTCGGCCGCGGCAAAGCTGCCTCGGCCGCCACGAGGCTCGCGGCGCTTGCTCCTGATGCTGAGGTGCGCGCCGTTGATAGGCGTTTCGACGCTGTGACAGCTGAGGATCTGCTGCACGGTGTGGATGTCCTCGTCGATGCCAGCGACAATCCCGCGACGGTGCTGCTGGCAGACCGTGTTGCCGCTGAATGCGGCATCCCGCTGGTGTGGGGATCGGCGCTGGGATACGCCGGTCAGGCCGGAGTGGCGTGGGATGCCAGGGGCACCGATTACCGCGACTTGTTCCCGCACGGCTCCGATTCCGATGCGGACACCTGCGACGTGATCGGCGTGCTGCCGAGCGTCTGCGCCGTCATCGGGGCCTTCATGGCGACCGAGGCGCTCAAGCTGCTCACCGGCATCGGAGACCCGTTGATCGGTCGGGTCGCTGCGTACGACGCCCGCACCGGTCGCACCCGCGAGATCGTCTACCGGCGTGACGAATCCACGCGCGCCGCAGTGCAGACCGCGACGCCCGCTCCGCAGCCCTCGGATCAGAATGATGTCTCCCCCGAAGAACTGCGCGACCTGCTCATGACGTCCGAACCGCCGCTGCTCGTCGATGTGCGAGAACCGTGGGAAGCCGAGATCACGTCGATCCCGGGGAGCGTGCTGATCCCCCTGGGCGAGCTTGCCAGTCGGACTCGAGAACTCGGCACCGGTAATCCGGTGGTGCTGTACTGTCACCGCGGCGGACGCTCGCGTCAGGCGCTCGATCTGCTTCTCCAACTCGGATTCTCTGATGTGCGGCATCTCACCGGAGGAGTCGACGCCTGGGCAGTCCGCGTCGATCCCACGGCGAGCAGGTATTGACATGCTCCGCACACCGGTCGCCGCACACACAGCCCGAGTCCGCGCGCTCCTGAGCGCCGTGAGTCAGCGCACCGTCGAGCAGGTCGCCCTGACTCGTGCACTGGATCGGGTGCTCGCCCACCCCGTACGGACTCCGATAGCTCTGCCCCCGTTCCGGAACTCACAGATGGACGGCTTCGCCGTCCGTGTGACCGACCTTGCGCGGACACCACGCAGTCTGCCGCTGCGGGGTGAGATCCCCGCCGCCCCCGGAACACCTGCGCCGCTTGACCCCGGCCATGCCGTCCGGGTCATGACCGGTGCGCCGATCCCGGACGATGCCGACGCGGTCGTCCCTGTCGAACATGCCACCGTCCACGACGCGACAGTGACGTTCACGCGGAAACCGGACGCCGGAGAGTTCGTACGAGAAGCCGGCTCTGACCTCGCCGCCGGTGATCCTCTACTGCCTTCCGGCCTCCGGCTCGCTCCCCGCCACCTCGCGGCACTCGCAGCCGCCGGACTGGACTCCATCCCCGTTCGCTCGCAAGTTCGTGTCGCGGTGATCTCGACAGGAAGCGAACTGGCCACCCCCGGTGAACCTCTGGCTCCCGGCCAGATCTACGACGCCAACGGCCCCGCGCTCGCCGCAGCGGTGCGGTCCGCCGGTGCCTTCCTGGCCGATGAGCATCGTGTCGTCGACGACACGGCCGCCTTCGCGCGCGCCCTGGACGCCTCGTACGCGGCGGGAGCCGAGATCGTGCTCACCAGCGGAGGCATCTCGGCAGGCAGCTACGAAGTTGTGAGGGAGTTCCTGGAGCCCCTCGGGGCACACATCGATACCCTCGCAATGCAGCCCGGAGGCCCGCAGGCCACCGCCCTCTACAAAGACGTTCCCGTGGTGTGCTTCCCCGGCAACCCCGTGTCCGCGCAGCTGTCATTCATGCTCTTCATCGAGCCGATCCTCCGCGAGACAGCAGGCTTGCCTGCACGCCGACCCGAGCCACGGACCCTGGCCGAACCTCTCACCTCTGTCACCGGCAAACGGCAGTTCCGCCGCGGCGTGGCGTTGCCTGAAGGCCGGGTCGCACCGCTGGGCGGAGCCTCCTCGCACCTTGTCGCCGCCATGGCGGCATCCGACGTGCTCATCGATGTCCCGATCGATGCCGTCACCCTCGACATCGGGACACGCGTGGAGACCTGGAATCTATGAACGAACTGCCGCACCTCGACGATCAAGGCCGGTCGCGGATGATCGACATCGGCGGGAAGGCGATCACTCGTCGCACGGCGATCGCGACCGGCCGTCTCGACACGACACCGGCAGTGCTGGAGCTGCTCGCCACCAACCAACTAAGCAAAGCAGACGCGCTCCCGACAGCGCGGATCGCGGGCATCCAGGGCGCCAAACGCACCAGCGAGCTCGTGCCCCTCGCGCACACGCTGCCCCTGGAGTCCGTCACCGTCGATTTCGAGCTCAGCACCTCATCGGTGCAGATTCGGGCCGCGGTCGCAGCTACGGCGAAGACCGGCGCCGAGATGGAAGCCCTCACCGCTGTCGCCGTCGCCGGTCTCGCCCTGCACGACATGATCAAATCCGTCGATCCGGCCGCAGTACTCGGAGACATCCGCCTCATCGAGAAGACCGGGGGCAAGCGCGGGCATTGGGTTGCAGACGCACCTGAGCCCACAGAGCGCGGACACGCGGTCGTGATCGTCTCGTCCACGAGCACCGCGGCCGGATCGCGCGATGACCTCACCGGGCCGGCGATCTCAGGTTGGCTTCGCGACCGCGGGTATGAGGCAGACGAACCCGTGGTCGTCGCTGACGCGGATATCCATCGGGCGCTCGCGGATGCTCTCACCCGCGAGCCGGCATTGATCATCACGACCGGCGGCACCGGTGTGCATCCCGAGGACCGCACGCCCGAGGCAACGAGCGCGGTGATCCAGAGAGCACTTCCCGGCGTCGCCGAGGCCATTCGGGCAGCGGGCCGTACGACGACTCCGACAGCCTCGCTCAGCAGAGCGCTTGCGGGGATCGCCGGACGCACAATCGTCATCAATCTGCCCGGATCGCCACGCGGCGTACAAGACGGCCTCCTCGCGCTGGAACCGCTCCTGCCGCACCTGCACGACCAGCTGGCCGGTGGCGGACATGCCTGAGCCGATCGGTTCCGTCACCACCGCACCACTGGACAAGACGTGGCTGGAGACACGGATACGCAGCAGGAAGAACGGGGCGGTGGTCACCTTCGAAGGCATCGCGCGCGACCATGACCACGGAGAGGATGTCGGGTCTCTCGACTACGAGGCGCACCCCGACGCAGAACGAGTCCTCATCGACGTGTGCGCGAGGATCGCGCAAGCCACGAACTGCGATGTCGTCGCCGCTCACCGCATCGGGCACCTCGAGATCGGCGACGTCGCACTGGTCGCGGTCGTCGCCGCTCCACACCGGGCGGAGGCCTTCGCCGCGTGCGGGAAGCTCGTCGACGCGATCAAGGCAGAGGTTCCGATCTGGAAGCACCAGCACTTCACCGACGGCAGATCGGAGTGGGTGGGGTTGTAGATACGCAAGAAGCACTCAAGCGCGAAACGCTGAAGACGCAATCACCGACGAAAAGAGGCCGCCAGATGACCGGCATTGAGATTGAACCAGACAGCTTCCATGGCAACGGACTGGCCCCGTCAGGAGTCGTCCGCTGATGTCATTGCTGCGTGGCGGTGATGCGTTCCCCCCTCTTGAACTGGTCGAGGTGGGAGGACCACGCCGAACGATCCCTGCCGAATTCGCCGGGCAGTACAGCGTGGTCCTCTTCTCACGCGGGGCAAGCTGCAGGTCCTGCGTAGAGCAGCTGCGTGCGTTCCAGCGCGGCCTACGGCGCCTGTCCGCCGTGGATATCGCCGTCGTCGCGCTGACTGCGGACGAGGAGCCAATGATCACGGAGCTCGTGTCGCGCTATGGCCTGACCTTTCCGATCGGACACAGCACCGATGTGGGGCAGATCGCCGCCACGACCGGAGCGTTCGTCACCATGGACCCGCCCCAGCTGCAGACAACCGGATTCGTGCTGGATCCCGACGGGAAGGTCGTGATCAGCGTGTACTCCTGTGGAACGTTAGGACAGCTCCTTCCCGACGACGTCCTCGAACTCGTCCGGGAGTTGCCCCAGCATGCGGATGCGACTCGGCAAGAGGCGGAGAGATGAAACCGATCGATGGCGTCTCGAGAGCGCGAACGCAACCCACAGCGAGCGCCGACGGCAAGGATGAGCGTGGCCAGAACGGCATTCCAGAGCGCCCCCTCTTGACCATTCCACGGCAGGAGTGACGATGGCCACGTCTCCCAACGCCTCAGGTGCCGCTGGTACCGCCGTCTGGGAGGAGCTCGCTCAGGAGGTGCTTCACAGAAACCCACGCGGCCGAATACTCGTCGCCATCGACGGCGTGGACGCTGCAGCCCGCACGCACTTCGCCAACACGCTAGCGGCAGCGCTGCGCGCAGTGGGACGTAACGCGACTCGTCTCACCGCAGCACCGTTCACGGACGACGATACGGTCCGAACCATGCTGCGCATGTTCCGCCTCAACGGACCTGAGAGCGGGTTCACTGACGCGTCTGAGCACACGGTGCTGATTGTCGACGGCTGGTCGCTGCTGCGCTCCAGTCTGCGTTCGGCGTGGCACTTCACCGTCTTCCTCGACGGCGGCGGGCCGGCCCATCCAGACACCCGTGAACGGCATCTGCGCTACATGCGCGAGGACACTCCACGCGAAGCGTCCGATGCCGTGTACGACGTGAGCGACGGTATGCATCCCCAGCGCTTGTACTTCGACTCCTGCTGACGCGAGGATCGGGGCAATACGGCACGATCGTCTCACGCAGAAAGATGACGGCGCACGAGACGAACGCGGTCCTCGATACGCGGAAGCCTCGCTATGGATCGAGTCTCAACCGTCCACCGTATCGCTCAGCCGCCGGAGAACGGGGGCAGCACGTCCACCTGCGCGGAGACCGGTCGCGCGGGATCGCGTGAGGCGATGCCGTCGACGAGGAATGTCCCCTTTGCGACGACCGCTTCGAGTGCCGGGTGAGCTGTGAGGAGCGCGTCCTTCGCCTCTCCGAGGGACCTCGCCTCGACGTGTTCTTCTTCGCAGCCGGCCGCTTCAGCGGCGGCTGCGAAGTATCGGACGAGTATGCACGGCATCGTCAGCCTCCGATCGCTCCCATAGAACGGGCCGGTCGACGGAAGCTCTTCTCATCCATCCCGTGCCCAGCCTGTTTATCCCACATCGTCGCCCGCCACGCGTCGGCGATGGCGGCATCGTCTGCTCCACTGCGCAGCATCGTGCGCAGGTCCGTCTCGTCGTCACCGAATAGACATGAACGTACCGAGCCTTCGGCTGTCAGCCGTGTACGGTCGCACGCTTCGCAGAAGCTGCGCGTCACGGATCCGATGATGCCGACGGTCGCCGGGCCACCCTCGACGAGCCACTCCTCTGCAGGAGCGGACGGGTCTTCACGGCCGGCCGGGGTCAGTCGATAACGGCGTCCGAGCACGGAGAGAAGCTCTTCGGCGGAGACGAGGTGGTCTCTGCGCCAGGTCTGATCAGCATCCAGCGGCATCTGTTCGATGAACCGCAACCGCACACCGTTGGCAAGCGCCCACGCCAGCAGGTCGGGAGCATCCTCGAGGGTCTCGCGCAGCGCCACCGCGTTGATCTTGATCGGGCTGAGCCCTGCGTGCTGTGCCGACTCGATCCCCCTGAGCACGGCTGGCAGGCGATCGCGTCGGGTGACGGCGGCGAAATGCTCGCGGTCGATCGTGTCCAGCGACACGTTGATCCGCGTCAGTCCGGCCTCCACAAGCTGCGGCGCCTTGCGATCGAGGCCGATCCCATTGGTCGTCATCGACACGGGCACGCCCGGCACGACTGTGGTCGTCCGGCGCACGATCTCGACCAGATCCGGTCGCGTAAGCGGCTCGCCGCCGGTGAAACGCACCTCGCGTACTCCGAGATCGTGGACGGCTATTGTGACCAGGCGCGCGATCTCTTCCGGAGTCAGCAACTCCCCGCGAGGGACTACGGGCAGGCCTTCCGCCGGCATGCAGTATGTGCAACGCAGTGAGCAGGCGCTGGTGATCGATACACGCAGGTCTCGCGCGATGCGCCCGAACCTGTCTACGAGAAGAGGTGTCTCGGGTCGGCCGATCGTTGAGCGCGCGCGATTGCGAACGGTCGGCATGCCGAGCGCAACAGGGCACATGGTCACAGACTTCTTCTCGATGTTTGCGGGAACCGAGGCCGCCTAGTGGGGCGTCCTGTTCCACAGTGTGGTCGGCGCAATCGCCTGTTTTCACCCCTGGGCTCATCACCTGCAGTCATGGGCAAGTTCCGCGCAGGACTAGGCGATCAGCGAGAGAGCTCCCGCAATATCGTCGGTTGTGTACAGCCAGACGACACGGAAGGGGCGATGTATGTCGTTCACTACTCGCGGATTCGCGGGACGTCGGCGTGGTCCCGATGATCAGCTCCCTCCGGGACAGACGCTGTTCGAGAACTGGCCGGTGCTCACTGCCGGTCCCACGCCCTATGTCGATACCGAGACGTGGGATTTCGCGATCCTCGATGAAACCGGTACCGAGCATCACTGGAACTGGGAGCAGTTTCTGGCGCTCGGTGCCGAGGACATCACGGTCGACATCCACTGCGTCACGCACTGGTCCAAGCTCGACATGGCCTGGCGCGGGGTGAGCCTGGACAAGCTGTTCGAGAACGTCGAGACGTCCCATGATTACGTCATGGCGCACTCCTACGGCGGGTACACCACGAATGTGCCGCTCGAGGATCTCCTGGACGGCAAAGCCTGGATCGCGACCGAGGCCGAAGGCGCTCCCCTCGACGCGGAGCACGGCGGGCCGGCACGTCTTCTCATCCCGCATCTGTACTTCTGGAAGAGCGCGAAATGGGTCCGTGCGCTGACGATGATGCCGACGAACGACCCTGGGTTCTGGGAGCAGAGCGGCTATCACATCTACGGTGATCCGTGGAAGGAAGAACGCTACTGGTGATGGAGCAGACCCGGCTCGCTCCGCCTCGCCCCCGCGTGAGGCCGGCGTGGTTCGTCGCCACGGTTTCAGAGGTCCGCCCGGAGACGCCGACCGCGGTGCGGCTGGTGCTCGATGTTCCGGGCTGGCCAGGGAGCGAGGCGGGAAGTCATCTCGATCTACGCCTGACCGCTCCGGACGGCTACCAAGCGACGCGGTCGTACTCGATCGCATCCTCAGAGCCGGGCGGAACGATCGTCCTCGCGGTCGATGAGCTGCCCGATGGCGAGGTGTCACCGTTCCTCGTCCGCGAACTGCGCGCCGGTGATCAGATCGAGGTCCACGGACCGCTGGGATCGTTCTTCCTCTGGCGCCCGGGACAGAGCCAGCGCCCCGTGCAGCTCATCGCCGGCGGGTCAGGCGTCGTTCCCCTCTACGCGATGGCAGCCTCCCATGCGGCCGCGTCCGATCCCGTTCCGTTCCGGCTGCTGTACTCGGTGCGTACGCCCGAAGACATCTATTTCCGCCATGAGCTCCTCGAACTGTCGGACGGGTCGTTCGCCATGGACCTCGTGTATACGCGACGAGCGCCAGCCGGATGGCAGGAGCCCGTCGGACGGCTCACAGAGTCGACTGTCGCCGCGCGGACGCTCCCCCCGGAAGACCGTCCGCGCATTTTCGTGTGCGGTTCGACAGGCTTCGTCGAAGCCGTCGCGCCGTGGCTCGTGAAGCTCGGTCATGCGCCGCAAGACATCCTCACCGAACGATTCGGAGGCCTATGATGACCAGCCATCTTGACGGCAACATCCTCTCCGGGACTCTCGCCGAGTTCCTCGTTCCAGACGCAACGATGATCGAGGGACGCTGCGGAGGTTGCGGGCATATCGCGCCCCTTGGCGAATCAGTCGTGTATCCGGACGCTCCGGGGCTGGTCGTACGCTGCAACACGTGCAGCCATGTGCTGGCGACGATCATCGACGCCGGTGAACGACTCTTCCTCAGCTTTGCGGGGCTGACCGCGTTCGCGATGAAGAGGGATCAGGTTGAGGAGCCGGTCTCTGTCGCGTAGGCCCTGAGCTGTGCGATAGCCATGTCGAGAGCAGCACGCATCGGATAGATGTCTCGGCTCGCCTTCGCCAGAAGATAGCCTCCCTGGAGTGCCGACAGCAGCCCACTGGCAAGCGCTCGCGAGTCCGCATCGCTGCGCAACACGCCGCGTGTCTTCAGCCTCTCCACGGCATCGATCAGCATCTCCAGCCACTCATCGAAGTGGGCAGCGATCGCGCGGCGGGCATCCTCGTTGTGGTCTGCGATCTCGTTCGCCAGAGACCCGAGCGGGCACCCGTATGCGCCGTTGCGTAGCGCGTTCCGTTCGACGAGCTCGTCCCGCCACAGCTCGAACCCGCGCAGGGACTCCACTCGTCGAAGGCGTCGGCGCTGCTGCGTCAGGACGTCCTCTGCCCGGGTCTCGATGACTTCCTTCACGAGTGCGTCCTTGTCGGCGAAGTGCTGATAAACCTGAGACTTCGATGTCGCACTGGCGGCTCGGACGTCGGCGAGGGTCGTCGCGGCGACACCTCGCTCATACATCAGCTGGTTCGCTGCGTCGACGATACGTGCCCTCGTTGCCGCCCCTTTCGGCGTCAACCGGCGTGCACTCGTTCCGTCGGCAGTCACGCCTCCAGGGTAGTCTCCCCCGTCCGCAGGGATCGAAGTCGTCCGTCACGCGATGCCAGCCCGGCCGGTCCAGTCAAGCCCCGCGGAGCGGGAGGCTCGCATCGCATGCCCTCATAATAATGGACCTTTGAGTCCTTCTCCAAGTCGACCCGGATCATGTGAAGCAATCCGCGCCGCCTGCGTTTTCATGCTTCTAGAACCTCTCCTCGTTCGACACTCGGTTCGCGCTTTGGTCTGGCGAGTCCTTTTCTGTCGTCGTAGGCTGGTGGTCATGATGTGCGGGAAGCCACGCGGTTCACGGATCTTCCGTGTGCGCGAGAACGTCCGAGCCAAGGGCTCGATGCCGGCGCCCGCGCGCGCCCGTCCGCGAGAACGTTGCGTGCTCCGCAGGAGAGGGGCGTTCGGTGGACCTGCCTGTCAAGCTCGGTGACGCACAAGAGTTTCTGATGCTCGTTCCTTCCCCTCTTGCGGAGCGGGTGGCTGAGGACGAGCGTCTGGTCGTGGCGGCCTATCGGTTTCGTCGGGGCCTGGGCATCCGGGCCCGCCGGGCGCTGGCTTCACGGATCGAGCACGAGGTGACCACTGCGCTTCACATCGTCCGGCCAGGGACCGTCGTGGTGGCGTTCGACGGTGCCGGCACGATGTCTCGAGCCCGAGTGCACAGGTTGGCGACGGGCGTAGTCGGTGAGGTGAGCAGGAGCGCCACCAATCTCGTCGGCGCGGACACGACCGTGATTGGAGTCGTGGTGATGTCACCGGCCGAGCGAGATCTCGCCGCCGCGTGCGTGCGGCATGTCGCAGAGCAGCCACCGCACCGGGGCGACGGGCTCGTCTTTCACGCCAGCGACCTCCGCCGGGCGAACATCTATGAGCTGATCGAGGAAGCAGTCCTGTGATGACGGTCAGCTCTCCCCGTGGTCGCAGCGAGGACCACCTGTTAGTCATCTACCAGCGTCGGAACGCCTCGGTCCTGTCGCTGCAGGGGCGGGACACCGAGCTGACCCCCGGGAGCATCGTCGTTGTCCCCCGCTCGACGGTGGAGAGCGCGATGCCCACCGAGGATGCCGATCGCATGATCGTCGAGGTGCCGTTGGGTGTGGTGGGGTTGACGGCGGATCAGATCGCTGAGGTCTCGGGTGTCGACCTGCAGGAGCGGACCTCGCTGGCGGCGCTGCTGCGGTCCGTGCTCGGGGGCGTGATGGACTCCGAACTCAGCCTCCGCGACGAGGTCGACGTGTTCGCGCCCGTCGCCGACCTGCTGAAAGTCACCCTGCTCAGCGCCCTCACTCCCGACCGCGCCACGACCCGGTATCCGCTGGCCGAGCAGATCGTCACCTACGTGCTCGACAACCTCACCGACCCCGGCCTCGGAGCCGCCAGGATCGCGAAGGACCTGCACGTGTCCGAGCGTCTGCTCTACGCAGAGATGTCCCGCGCGGACATCAGGCTCGCGCAGCTGATCCAGTCCCAGCGCCTGCGTCGCGTCCGCGACGCCCTGACCGCACCGGCCACCATCGACGTCCCCATCGGTGTCCTCGCCCAACAGCACGGATTCGTCTCCGCCAGCCACTTCAGCCGCATCTTCCGCGAAGAATTCGGCACCACACCCCGCCAATGGCGCAACAACACCACACCACCGGGACCGTGAGGTCACCGCTCGCGTGTCAGGCCTCCGTTGCGACCTTCCCGCGCGATCAGGTCACGGGACGCGCTGTCGTCGGCGCGGATCTGATGGGCGGTCTCGAGCACTTCGTCGATGTCGCTGTCGGGGATGACGACGGCTCCCGATGAGTCGCAGAAGATGTACTGGCCCGGATAGATGCCCACTCCTTCGATGACGACGGGAACATTTGCCTGAAACGGCGTGACCACTGCTCCACCCCAGGCGACGGCCTCTCCCGAGCACCATGCGGCGAACGGTTCCGCGGCCAGTTCGTCGAAGTCACGAAGGCGTCCGTCAGTCAGGACGCCGGCGAGGCCGACGTTGGTCGCACGGGAGAGCTTCGTTCCACCGGCGAGAGACGTCGAGCTGTGGCCGTTGCTGGCCATCACGAGGACCGTGTTGCCGGGATCGGCTGCTGATCCGTCGACGGCCTGGTGGAACAGCCGTCCGAAGGTGTATTCCTCCGGGTCGAGCGCGGCGTGGCAGGTCGGGAAGAAGGAGATCGTCGCGACGCGCCCGAACAGGATGCGTTCGGGTGCCGGACTGACGAGCCCGGTGATATGGGCGCGGTGACGGTGCTTCCGGCCGAGCGCATCGGTCAGGTCTGCGCATGTGAGGACTGCGGCTGACGCTGCGCGACGTCGCTCCACCGCGTTGTCTTCATCTTCGTTCACGGTCGTTCCGCATCATTCCTCCGTCACTGATGACGCGGGGGCGCGCCACCGGCTCAGCGGTGACGCGCCCCCACGTGGACATGGTCAGACGGAAGCCTCGGTCGCCTGGATGCGGCGGGGCAGGACCCAGCCGGCACGAGGGTAGTGGCAGTTGTAGCCGTTCGGATACCGCTGGAGGTAGTCCTGGTGCTCGGGCTCGGCCTCCCAGAACGGGCCGGCGGGCTCGATCGTGGTGACAGCCGATCCTGGCCACAGACCGGAGGCATCGACGTCGGCGATCGTCTCCTTGGCGACCTGCTCCTGCTCGGGGGTGAGCGGGAAGATCGCCGACCGGTAGCTGGTGCCGATATCGTTGCCCTGACGGTTCAGGGTCGACGGGTCGTGGATCTGGAAGAAGAACGCCAGGATGTCCCGGTACGTCGTCTTCGATGGGTCGAAGACGATCTCCACGGCCTCGGCGTGGCCGGGGTGGTTGCGGTAGGTGGCGTGATCGTTCTGCCCGCCGGTGTATCCGGCGCGGGTGCTGATCACGCCCGGCTGCTTGCGGATGAGCTCGTCCACGCCCCAGAAGCAGCCGCCGGCCAGGACGGCCGTCTCGGTGCCGGGTGTGCGGGTGACCTCTCCGGTGTCGTGAATTCCACTGGTCATGATGTGTGCTCCTTCGTGGTCGTGGTGGTGGTCTCGAACAGTGAGCGGAACTCTCCATACCCCTCGGCCTCCAGGTCGGAGACGGGGATGAACCGCAGCGCGGCGGAGTTCATGCAGTAGCGCAGGCCGCCGGCGTTCGCGGGGCCGTCGTCGAAGACGTGCCCGAGGTGGCTGTCCGCCCCGGTAGAGCGGACCTCGGTGCGGGGCATCCAGAGGGATCGGTCCGTCTTCGTGTGGACGGCGTCAGCGACGACCGGCTTGGTGAAGCTGGGCCATCCGGTTCCGCTGTCGTACTTGTCGGTGGATGAGAACAGGGGCTGCCCGGAAACGACGTCCACGTACAGGCCGTCCTCGTGGTTGTCCCAGTACTCGTTGCGGAAAGCCGGCTCGGTGCCGTCCTTCTGGGTGACGCGGTACTGCTGGTCGTTGAGGCGGCTCAGGGCCTCAGAAGTCTTGCTGTAGTCGTGCGACACGATTTCCTCCTTGTCCGGCGCCGCTGGCTGCGGCGTCACTGTTGATAACGCCGGGGTGACGCGGTTTGGTCCCGCTAATCTGGGAATAGGCTGTGACTTGAAGAACCCTCCTGTTGCTATTTCGGATCATGCGCTATTTGCTTCACCGAAGACCCATGTCGTGCTCGACTGACTGTCGCTGAGCACGATGCCGGCGGCGTCGAGTTCGTCACGGATACGGTCTGCCGTGCGGAAGTCCCCGACCGTGCGGGCCTGGGCTCGCTGGTCGAGCGCCTGGGCGATCAGAATCTCCAACGCCCGCTCGACGCGCAGGGGTCCAGCGGTTGATTTGCCCCACGGCATCTCGTGCGGATTGATGCCGAGGACGCCCGTCATGGCGAGCACGGCGTCCCGTGCGTCGGCACCGGCCCGCGCGTCGTGCTGGGTGAGGGCGGTATTGCCGCGCCTGACCTCGTCGTGGAGGACGGCGAGGGCCATGGGGATGTTGAGGTCGTCATCCAAGGCGTTTCTGAATGCGACCGGCAGCTTGCTCGCATCCGCCGTCTGCCTCGAGTCGTTCGCGCTCCGGGCGATGAAGTCTTCGATTCTGCGCATCGCCGCCGCGGCGGATCGCAGGGCGGATTCGGTCAGCTCCAGGTTCGACCGGTAATGGGCCGATCCGAGGTAGTAGCGCAGGTCGATAGGACGTATCCCCTGCAGAAGATCGTCGACGGGTGTCGCGTTGCCGAGGGACTTGCTGATCTTGTCGCCGCCGGACGTGACCCAGCCATTGTGCATCCAGTAGCGCGCGAATCCGTATCCGGCGGCACGGGACTGCGCCTGCTCATTCTCATGATGAGGAAAACGCAGGTCGAGCCCTCCACCGTGGATGTCGAAGCTCTCTCCCAGGTAGCGGAGGATCATCGTCGAGCAGCTCAGATGCCATCCCGGGCGTCCCGGCCCGTAAGGCGAATCCCATGCCGCGCCCGCGGCACTCGCCTCTCCTACCGCCACATCTGAGGGAACGGATTTCCAGAGCGCGAAGTCGCGAGGGTCGCGTTTCCCCGTCGCCTGATCGGCATGTTCGTCTCCGGGGAGAGTGCCGGTCTCCTGTGAGGTCAGAGAACCGTAGTCAGGCCATGATGAGACGTCGAAGTAGACGTCTCTCTCATCGTCTCCCGCTCGGTACGCGTGGCCTCGTTTGATCAGCCGGTCGATGAACGCAAGCATCTCGGCGGTATGCCCCGTCGCGCGCGGCTCGATCGTCGGCGGCAAGATACCGATCATGCGATAGGCGTCGGCGAACGCCCTCTCCTGGCGAGCAGCCCACGCCCACCATGGAACGCCCGCCGTGTTGCTCGCAGCAAGAATCTTGTCGTCCAGGTCGGTGATGTTTCGGACCAGGGTCACGTCGAGCTCGTGGCCGATCTGGAGCCATCGTCGCAACTGGTCGAAGACCACTGCCGAGCGGAGATGGCCGACGTGTGGCGGAGCCTGAACGGTCGGACCGCACAGATAGATGCCGACGCGACCCGGTCGCAGGGGCGCGAACGTGCACAACGATGATGTTCCGCTGTCGAAGAGCCGTAACGTCATCGATCAGCTCATCTCACGGGTGCGCTGCTCTCGGAGCGCACGGAGGTGGACCGCGGCCCAGGAGCGGAAGGGGCGCCAGCGTTCTGCGACCTCCTCAAGCAGCGATTCGGGCCCGTACTGGTAGGAGATCTCGGCGTAAAGGCGGCGTTCCGCGCGCGGAAGGACGTCCTGGGCGTTGGCGCCGCGGATAAGGACGAGGTCCGCGGCGAACGGTCCGATGCCTGTCACCGTGAGGAGCTCGCGGCGAGCAGATTCTTCGGGCGTAGTTCGGAGCCGGGGACCGTTGAGCAGTCCGGTGAGCGCAGCCTCGGCGACAGCCCGGAGATAGTCTGGCTTCCGACCGGGTAGGTCCAGTTCTCCGGCGTCGATGGCGCGGATGAGCGCATCGGGCGCGGGAAAGGCCCCGTCGTCCCCGTGCGCGACGATAAGGTCGCGGCGGACTCGGGCAGCAACCGGGACGCGAGTGCGCTGCGACAAGACGCACCAGGCTGCGGCTTCGTAGGGCGAATGGAAGCCGCACGGGCGATATCCGGGGAGAGCCCTTTGGGCGGTGGCGATGATCGGGTCGCGATCGCCGACAGCCGCCCAGGCCCGCGCGTCCACATCAAGAGAGAGGAAGCGGCACACCTGCTCAGCTGCTGCGGCCAGATCGCCAGTGCCGGACAGGCTGATCTGGGCGCTCTCCCCGCGCTGGGTGACGCGGGCGGACACGGGCGTCCAGTCATGCTCGCTCATAAAGCGCGCAGAGAGGACGTCCGGGTCGCCGCCGGCCGCGATCGCGGTAGGGGTGAATTCTTCCCAGAACCGCTTGCTGGTGCGCAAGGACCACGGCCCGAGGACCTGGACCGAGAGGGTGTGCTGCGCCATGGTGGCATTAGGCGCGGGCGTGAATGGTGACGACGTAGCCGTCGGGGTCACGGAATGAGAACTGCAGTCCGAACGGCCCCTCGAACGGTTCCTGCGCGATCGCCACTCCCGCGTCGACCAGGCGTGCATGCACGCCTTCCGCGTCGTCGTTGTGGAACCAGACTCCGGCGCCGGCGCCGAGCTGAGGCATCGCGTCGAGATCCACACCGGGGAACGGGTCGCGGACGGCGAACGCGGCTCCTCCTGCGGAGAAGACGGTCGCCGCGGGGTTCGAGTCTGGGAGGCGTGTGAGTCCGACGAGCTCCTCGTAGAACTTCGCGGAGACGGCGCGGTCCCGCACCTGGAAAGAGACGAAGTCCGGGCCGGTGGTTGTTGCTGCCATGAGCAGGCTCCTGTTCTGTTCAATATCGCCAGTGTCAATATCCTGACACTCGTTGGAGTGTGTGTCAAACTATTGACATGGATGCATTGGACCGGAGCCCGGAGTCGCTGGGGGTGCTGATCAAGGAGACGCAGTCGCTCCTGAACCAGCGAATGGACGATCGGCTTCGCCCGCTGGCGCTGAGTGTGCCGCAGTACGCGTGCTTGACCGCCTTGCAGGACACGCCAGGCATCACGAGCTCCGAACTCGCCCGGCGCGCGTTCGTGTCTCGCCAGTCGATGAACGTGCTGCTTCAGGGGCTGGAGAAGCGGGGACTGGTCACCCGCTCGAGTGATCCTGGGCCCAGGCGGGAACGGAGCGTGGTGCTGAACGATGCCGCAGAACTCCTCCTCGAACGCGCACATGAGGAAGTCTCCTCGGTCGTTCATCGCATGACCGTGGAGGTTGAGCCGGTGGAGCGCGTCCGTCTTTACGAGCTTCTGGCTCGTTGCCGCGACGCCCTGCTCATTCCTTGACGGCATTGTCAGGCCCGGGGAGCTGATACCGGCCGATGGCGCTGTAGGACCCGCGGCGGAAGCGGAGACCAGCGATCCGCCCGTCTTCGACGAGCCAGCGCAGTTCATAGCACGCGCGGTAGTCCGGCGGCCAGAAGGAACAGAACTGCCCCTCTGCATCCACATACCACTCCCCCAACGTGGGTCTTCCGTTCTCGACGTACACGGTCTTGCCGTCCTCGGCGAATGCCTGCGTTGCCCCGTCCTCGTACAGGATCGATGCGGCCGTCAGCGCGCGAGGGATATCCGGTGCTCGAACTTCCTCCGCGTCGATGACGGTGAGGTCAGATAGCGGCTCGTTCATCAGTACGTCTCCTCTGGCCTGATCTGCTGCGGGCGGTCCAGTCGGCTCTCGTCCTGGGTCTCATCGGGGCGAGGTGTGGTGTTGTTGCGCCATTGGCGGGGTGTGGTGCCGAATTCTTCGCGGAAGATGCGGCTGAAGTGGCTGGCTGAGACGAACCCGTGTTGCTGGGCGAGGACGCCGATGGGGACATCGATGGTGGCCGGTGCGGTCAGGGCGTCGCGGACGCGGCGCAGGCGCTGGGACTGGATCAGTTGCGCGAGCCGGATGTCGGCGCGGGACATCTCTGCGTAGAGCAGACGCTCGGACACGTGCAGGTCCTTCGCGATCCGGGCGGCCCCGAGACCAGGGTCGGTGAGGTTGTCGAGCACGTAGGTGACGATCTGCTCGGCCAGCGGATACCGGGTCGTGGCGCGGTCGGGAGTGAGGGCGCTGAGCAGGGTCACTTTCAGCAGGTCGGCGACAGGCGCGAACACGTCCACCTCGTCGCGCAGGCTGAGCTCGGAGTCCATCACGCCCCCGAGCACGGACTGCAGCAGCGCCGCCAGCGAGGTCCGCTCACGCAGATCCACCCCAGAGACCTCGCCGATCTGATCCGCCGTCAACCCCACCACACCCAACGGCAGTCGGAAGAAGTCCCCGATGACCCCCTCGTCGAAAGCGTGGACGTAGGGGCTCGTGCTCGGGTAAACGACGATGCTGCCTGGAGTCATCACGGTCTGGTCATCCCCACGGCGCAGCATCGACCGGTTGCCGCGCTGGAAGACCACGAACAATGACTCGTCGTTGTCCGCTGTGATCATCCGCTGGGGGCGCATAGCGAGGGCAGCCAGCGAGGGCACCGTCTGGACGGACAGGGCTCTCAGCTGCCCAATGTCTTGGTAAGACACGCTCACGCGAGCCTCGCGGCCTTGCGGGTCGAGAGTCAGGTCTGTCTGGACGAGGTTCTCGCAGAGCATCGTCCGGATCGTCTCCACGCGGTCACGTGGATCAATGCTGCGCGAGTCCCATGTCTGCTGCATCATTACAGCCTCCGCCGGTCTTCCGGGCTTCCCCGGTCTGATTCCAGACTATTGCCGGTCATAGTCGCCCTCGTCGATGACGACATGGATAGCCGCCTCCTCGGCGGAGGCGGCACCATTGTCGATGCCGATGTCGGATGCCCAGAAGTCGGAGGACGGGTCAGGGTTGCCGGGTTCGGTCCAGATCAGCCGCCCAGCGCGTACCGATCCGACCTGGTCGTCAAGGATCTCGCCGTCCGTGCCGATGATGTCGCCGATCCCGTCGCCCATCGGCTCTTCAGGTTCGTACTCCGGCACCTCACGCGCCAAGCGAGCCGCCAGCGGTTCTCGGGTGCGTGCTTCGCGCGCCGTGAATCCCCACGACAGTTCGGATGACCGCCGCTCCGGCGGAGAGTATCCCGGGCCGTCGTCGTCGGAGTCTTCGCCGAGAAGATCCGAGTCGAGGCTCTCATCCGGCGGAAGCAGATCGAACTCGATCTCCTGCCCGCTGACCGATCCGTCAGTCATGATGGGTTCCCTTTCTTTCCCCCGACGCCTGGGCTCTCAGTCTCACGAGCAGGCTCTTCGTCACCGGGCAATACGACTGGCACCGCGCCCTGCGCGAGCTTCAGCCTCGTCCACACGTTCATGTTGATGACGACGGCTGCGATCTCGGCGATCTCACGCTCATCGAAAAACACCGTCAGCCCTTGATGCATCTCATCGAAGTGCTCGTGCTCGTAACGTGTCAGCGCTTCGCAGTACGCGAGTGCGAGTGCTTCGGAACCGGAGAACATCGTGCTCTGCCGCCAGCTCGCCAGGTGCGCGACCATCGCCGCGCCGATGCCGACTTCCACGGCGATACGCGTGTGCAGGATCAGGCAGTAGGAGCACGGATTGATCTGCGCAACCCGCAATCGGAGAAGGGCGGCTAGGCGATCACCGATCGACAGCTTCGCGGTGTACCCGAACCCCGTGGCCATCTGCTTCGCAAGCTCATGGAAGTCAGAGAGATCCGGATCAAAGCGCACATTCTCGAAATCGATCTGCTCTGATATCACGATCTCTCCTCACCGTAGGGCACGGTTCGCTGGCTTGCCGGAGTTCCGGCGCCTCCTCTGACGGTAGGTCCGCTTCTCTGCCCCGTGTGGCCTGCTCCTGCAGAGAGCTGTCTTCTCCCTGCAACCGCCGGTCCCGCTTCCGAACGCCGCAGGTCGCGGACATTACGCTGCACAGCCAGGCCACCTGGACAGCACTCCGCTCCGTATCGTGACCCGAAGGGGCGTGTTGCCCGCCGCGAAGAGAGAGAAGACGATGCCGACCTCGAGAGTGATCCTCGCCAGCGGCTGCTTCTGGGGAGCCCAGGAACTCTTCCGCTCGCTCCCGGGCGTGGTGAGCACCCGTGTCGGATACTCCGGCGACGACGACACGCCCAACGCGACCTACCGTAATCACGGGGATCACGCCGAAGCGCTCGAAGTGATCTATGACCCCTCGGCCATCCGATTCCAGATACTGCTGGAGTTCTTCTTTCAGATTCACGACCCCACGACTCGGAACCGCCAGGGAAACGACATCGGGCGCAGTTACCGATCAGCGATCTTCACGACGACCGAGGGACAGATGAAAGTCGCCTTCCACGTGATCGAAGCGATCAACGCTTCGGGCCGCTGGCCAGGAGAAGTCGTGACCGAGGTCGGCGAAGCCGGCCCTTTCTGGGAGGCCGAACCCGAGCACCAGGACTACCTGCAGAAGCACCCCAATGGGTACTCGTGCCATTTCATCCGGCCCGACTGGGTACTACCGGGCCGCTGACCGAGATCTCGCGATAGGAGAGACATGAAACATCCCGACGGAATGATCGGCTTGACCGCGACCGACGCCGACACCGACCTCCCGGCTGTCTCCTCGGACGCAGCGGAAGACTTCGTCATCACGGAGAACGTCGAGTCAGAGCTGTACGAAGCGACCGTGGACGGCAAGCTCGCTGCAGGCCTGCTCTACAGCAGAACCGGCGACCGGGTGCTCCTCCTCGCAACCTCGGTGTTCCCGGAGTTCCGTGGAAAGGGAGTCGCTGCGCGGCTCCTCGGGGGCGTCCTGGACAGTCTCCGCAAGGACAACATGACCGCGACGGTCTCATGTCCCTTCGCCGCCGCGTACATCCGCGCTCATCCGGAGTATGCCGACATCGTCGACGCGCGATTCCCCGGCAACCCCCACGGACACCACCACTGAGCATCATGAGTACAAGAGGAGAACTCGCATGGCAACCGTCGAACTGACCGAAGACAACTTCGAGGTCACGATCAATCAGAACGACATCGTCCTCGTCGACTTCTGGGCGGACTGGTGCGCACCATGCCACCAGTTTGCGCCGGTCTTCGAGAAGTCATCGTTAGACAATCCGGACGTCGTCCACGCGAAGCTCGACACGGAGTCGGAGCAGCGCATCACCGCGGCCGCCCAGATCACCGCGATTCCGACTCTGCTCGCCTTCCGTGAGGGGTTACTCGTCTTCAGCCAGGCGGGGGCCCTACCGCCCACTGCCTTGGCTGAAGTCGTAGAGAACGTCAGAGGACTCGATATGGACGAGGTCAGAAAGGGCCTCGACTCCGATGGTGACTCGTCCAAGGACGATCGCTGATGTCCACCTTGCATGAACCGCGCCCATACATGGACAAGGCCGTCCCTGAAGCATGGGAAGCCGCTTCTACGTTCGCGACCGCTGTGTCTGAGGCCGCGTCGCAACGTGGGCTCACTCCCGCGGAGAGCGAGTTGGTCAAGGTTCGGGCGTCACAGCTGAACGGATGCGTCTTCTGCCTTGATCTGCATTCACGGCAGGCGAGGCGCGCAGGAGTCAATCAGCAAGTACTCGACGTCTTGCCCGCCTGGCGCGAGTCGACTCTGTTCAGCGATCGAGAGCGAGCCTTGCTCGCGATCGCTGAAGCAGCCACCCGACTCCCGCTCGACGCCGCCGTGAATGCCGAGCTCGCGCAGGCCCGAAACACCCTCGCCGAGGAGGAGTTCGCGGCCGCGGAGTGGGTCGCCGCAGCCATCAATATGTTCAATCGGGTCTCCATCCTCAGCGAACACCGCGTGCGGCCACGCGACTCGGAGGGCAAGCTGAGCTGACAGCGTGCCATGCGCAGCGTGGCCGCTACGCCAGAGGACGCGTTCGAGGCCGCACATGACTTGCCACCCGCTGCGCCCCTCAGGTTCACGCGCCCCTACGCAGCGGTTCGGGCACCAGGCGATATCGCGGCCATAGAGATGGTGCGCACGGTTCCATCAAGCCGTACCGTATTTCGGCACGCGAAGATACTCAACGTCGTCGAAGGCTCTTGCGCCCTCGAGACTGCTGAGAGCGTGCACGTCCTGCGTCCTGGCATGTCTCTTGCCCTCGGCACCGGCAAATGGTGCCGCGTGCGCCCATCACCGTCCGTACGCATCTGGGCCATCTACGCCGACGAACGGTTCTGGCGCACCCAGATGGCATGGTTCCTTCCCGACGCAGAGCGAGTGGTCGCAGGAATGCACCCCCTCGAGTGGGACGGCCGCGCGATCGTCCTTGCACCGGGTATCGCTGCCCTGCGGCAGGTCGAGCCGCTATGGCGACAGATGAGCATCCTGCGTAGCGGGACCCATTCGCCCGAAGTCGTCGCGACTCACACTCTCGAGCTTCTCGCACGATGGATGAGGCTGATACTGCCAACTTTCCTTGATGAAGCATCGGACACCCCCACAACACCGTGGACGCCCATCAATGGACGACTGACCGACACCGGATCTATCGGCTACATCGGTCGAGCAATCCAGTTGCTTCGCGGGCGGATCGCAGAGCCGTGGACCGTTGGAGCACTCTCACGAGAACTCTCACTTTCACGAACCCACCTGACCCGCATGTTCGTACAGCACGCCGGCGCCGCCCCAATGCGCCTACTCACTGAACTCCGGCTCACCGAGTTCGCGCGGCTCATCGAAGAAACAGACATCTCCGTGATGCGTGCCGCGAGCGAAGTCGGGTGGAGCGACCCGCGCGTCGCATCCCACTGGTTCCACCGTCGCTACGGCATCACGCCGACACAATACCGACGCACACCACACACGGTTCCTGATCATCGACAAGGCAAGGCTGTCGCTGTCAATGACTCAGCTCTGTGAGGCGATGGCATCGTCCCAACGAACTTGCCCATCAGGTTCGCAGAGAATGCGACGGTCACCTCGGCTTCCCTTACCGCTACTCGCCGCATGAACCGTGACTCTCGACGAATGACCCAAGTTCGTCACGTGCATCTCGACGGATACGCCGCAGGTCAGTAGACCGGACCAGACATGTCGGGTTCGCTGTGGAGCCTGATGGTCGGCACTCCGTCTGCTATCCGTCCTCGCTCCGTTAATCCTCCCGACGCAGCTCATGGCCGCAAGGCGTTCCGCGTCTTGCGGGAGTCCCTGGGAAGGAGTAGCGCATGGCTATAGAGGGGATACGAGGCGAAGCTCGCGAGGCCTGCAACAGGTTCGCGAAGGTCATGACCAACTTATGCCCCCGGCGGTCGGCCGATGCTGCGGGCCGCGAGTTCGCTGCGGCATGTCCACTGGCAGAGGTGGTGTTGGTCGAGCGTGAGCGAAGAGCAACGCTCATGCCAGACGCGCCGCCCGAGTGCACAGGATCGGTTCCTGACCGCGCCGAGGGTTTGGGGTCGCGTTCACACACCTATTGGTCACCTCGTCCTAAGGAGTTGACCTCATGAGAGAACCTTCATCTGAACCACTTCCGGACTTCACCACCGGCGAAGGGCTCCGTGTCCTGCTGGAGCAGCTCACCGCCGAGCATCTCTGGCGCACACACCCCGCCGCCCGCGCGTTGATGCAGTATGCGCAGGAGAAGTACCTTCCGCTCGCACGGTCCTGGCACCGCGACCCCGCCGATGCCGCGTACGAGGCGTTCATGGCGATGCGGACGCCGGCGATCCGCCGTGCCGCGGACCCGTGGGCGGCGATCACCCGCGCTGTGGAGCTCGGCATCGCGGCCGAGGTGCACGCCGAACGTCTGCTCACCTCGACGGACAAGGCCCGCAGGCCCGATCAGCGTCCCGACGAGTACCCGATGCGGGCCGGCCACTACGAGACATTCTTCTACCATGTGCTCGCCGCCGCGAGCCCGCCGGCCTCACCGACCGTCGCCGTGGAACGGGTAGTGCGGTCCGCGTCGGTGTTCCTGGTGAGCACAGGCTGGCATCCCCGCACCATCGAGACCGCGGTGGAATATATCTGCCACCGGCTGACGACTCTGGCGAGCACCCAATCCGGGATCGACGTGCTCCGCAAAGACGACGCGATGCGGCAACGGCTCGGGTTCTCCGCTCGCGATTGGAGCGGGCTGTTGCGTTTGCTGCTCGGGCCGCGGTCGAAGAAGGAAGCCACCGGTGCCGATCCGGCACGTCTGGGGATCTTTGCGCGGCTGCTGCTCGGTGACCGTACCGAGGATCTTCTTGCTGATCATCAGCTTGCCGCTGTTTCCCGCAAGTTCACGAGAGGGGCGGCCGCATGAACGCGAGGGTGCCCGCAGATGGGCAGCCGGTGGCGCAGTTCCCGATCGACGACATCGTCCTGGGTCGCTCCTTCCGGCGTGAGCTGGGTGATCTGAGCGATCTGACCGCGTCGATCCAAACCCTCGGGCTGCTGTGCCCGATCGTGATCACCTCCGACGGGGTCCTCATCTCCGGCAGGCGCCGCCTGGAAGCGATGCGGCAGCTCGGGCATGCGACCGTCCCGGTGTGGATCGCATCTGAGGTGTCCGACAAGCTGCGCACGCTGCTGGCGATCCAGGACGACAATCTGCTCCACAAGCATTTCACCACGACGGAGAAGGCGGCCCTGTACGCGGAGTACAAGACGCTCCTGGCCGAGGAGAACGCCCGCCGTCAGGCCGCGACTCGGTTCGGCGCCGCCGCCCTCCCGGGCTCGGACGACGGCGAGGCCGACGACAGCGACCCGGAGGAGAAGGAAGTGATGATCGTCGCGACCTATCAGGGTAGCGACAGCGGCCGTTGGGATTCACAACCACCGGCGAAGCGGAAGTCCCGCGTGCAGGCCGCGACCGCGGTGACCGGCCGGGACTCCTCCCAACAGCTCGAGCAGGTCCTCGCGCTGGAACGGCTGGCAACCAACGAGGACGAAGACGAACGAGTCCGGCGGGCAGCCGCCGAAGCGGTCGTGGAGATCAACGGCGACGCGAAGGTCCACGGCCGCTACCACGAGGTCATCGCCCTGCGCGGGGTGTGCTGGCTGGAGAAGACCGCGGTGAACGAGTCCGCGACTGCCGCCGTCCGGGAAGCCGCCGACGACGAGCTCCGCGCGGTGCGGCAGATCGACCGACCGGTGGAACGATCCCGGGCGGTCGCCGCTGCCATCGCCCGTGTCCGCAAGCTCGCCCTCACGCCAACTTCCACTGCGGCAACCGAGGAGGACGGCGAATCGGGTGCGGAGGATGAGGGGATGTCCGCGGACGGGGTCCGGGGCCGCTACCACGCCCGCCGGCTGGTCGACATCCTCGCGAAAGCGGAGGGGTGGTGGGAGATCAACGACGCCACGCTCGTCGGCCAGTACGCCACCGACGAGCAGTGGGAGGCGATCACCAGCCACCGTAAACAGGCGACCGCGTTCCTCGACACCGCCGCCGATGCACGCCGCACCACCACCAGGACGGGCCTGGTGCCGTGAGATGACTGGCCGGGTGGGGTCAGACGCCCGCACCTACATGGCACACACCGTTGACGGATCTGCTGTGAAAGGACGCCCCCTGCCATGTCGACCGATTTCGCCGATGCGGCCCCGCGCAAGCGGGGCCGCGCCCTGTTGATCGCCGGTATCTCCGGAACGATCATCCTTCTCGTCCTGGTCGGCCTGGGCGTGTACGGACTGATCGCCCGCCCGCACGAGAACACGCCTGCCCCGGCCCCGACCGCCTCCGAACAGCGGCCACCGGCTTCGACGCCCTCCGGACCATCTGACCTGATGCCGCTGCCGCGCACGAACGACCCGATCCGGTACGCACGCGCCGTCGCCGTATCCCTCTTCACGTGGGACACGGCATCCGGGCTCGGGCCCGCCGACTACGGGCAGGTCGTGCTCTCCGACGCCGATCCCACCGGAACCGAGACCCCCGGTCTTGCCTCCGACATCGCCGGCTACTTCCCGGCGTCCGACGCCTGGCGGCAGCTCACCGGGCACGCCACTACCCAGCACCTCACCATCGAGACTGCGGTCGTGCCCGACGCCTGGGCCGACGCGGTCGCGCAGGACCGGTCGGGCACGATCGTGGACGGGATGATCGCGGTCACCATCGACGCCACCCGGTATCGCACCGGCACAGTCTCCGGGCAGGAAGCAACCAGTGAACACCCGGTGTCGTTCACCGTGTTCCTCGCATGTGAGCCCGCGTTCGACGACTGTCACACGTTGCGGCTGTCCGAGCTCGACAACCCGCTGCGCTGACCCCCGGGGGCTGTCGTGCTGAAGAAGATCCTCGTCGTGCTGGCGATCCTCGCCCTGTGCGTAGGACCGGCGACCGCGCTCGTCGGCGTCGGGGTGCTGATGAACCCCGCCGCGAACGCGAGCTGCGGCCCCGGGTCGTCGCTGACCGTGGGGCCGATCCCGGACGAGCTGGAAGTGACCACGCGGGACGGTGAGACGTTCACGCTGAACAAGAAGCAACTCACGCACGCCGCGACCATCATCACCGTCGGCGGGCAGACCGACGGCGTCGATGTCCGCGGGGTCACGATCGCGCTCATGGCCGCTCTCACCGAGTCGGTGCTACGGCAACTGTCGAACACCGGCGTTTACCCCGAATCCGGGGACTACCCGAACGACGGCAACGGCAGCGACAACGATTCCCTCGGGTTGTTCCAGATGCGACCGCAGGCCGGGTGGGGCACCGTCGCCGAGCTGATGGACACCACCTACCAGGCCCGCGCGTTCTACGGCGGTCCGTCGGGGCCGAACTTCCCCTCCCCACGGGGGATGCTCGACATCCCCGGCTGGCAGAGCATGGACATGGGCGAGGTCGCCCAGGCGGTCGAGGTCAGCGCGTTCCCGGAGCGATATCAGAACTACCAGCCCGTCGCCGAAGCGATCCTCGCCGCCCTCACCGTGCCGGCACCCTCCGGCACCGGCGGGGGCACCGGGTCGGTACCGGAAACCAGCCGCATCCTGTTCCCGCTGCCCGAGGGGACGTGGACGAAGACCAGCGACTGGGGGTATCGGTCCGACCCGTTCACCGGCGAGACCACCTACCACGCAGGCACCGACTATGCCGCCGCCGACGGCACCCCGATCTACGCGGCCGCTGACGGGCGGGTCGTGTGGTCGGAGTTCAACGGCGGCTACGGCGGCCTCATCATCATCGAGCACACCGTGCAAGGCGAAGCCGTCCGCTCCGTGTACGCGCATATGTGGGAACACGGCATCCACGTCCGAGAAGGACAGACCGTCACCGCCGGCACTCACATCGGCGATGTCGGCTCCTCCGGCCGCTCCACCGGCGCGCACCTGCACTTCGAGATCCGGCCTGGCTCCACCGGCACCGAATCGATCGACGCCGACCAGTGGCTTATCGACCACGGCGCCGCCGAACCGGACGGCACCAGCACCCCCGGCCCCGGCTGCGCACCCGCCGGCACTACTACGCCAGCGGCAGAGTTCACCGGCGACGGCACCGAGATGGTCGATGACCCGACCGGCACCAGCGGGCAGATCACCGCCCGCACCGCGCACATGGTCGTCCAGACCCGCAACGCGTTCGCCGACACCGGGTGGGCGTGCTACTCACCACGACCAGGGACACGGTCGGATCATCCTCTCGGGCGGGCGTGCGATGTCACCGTCGGCAATCAGATCGGCCACTACCCAACCAGCGAGCAGGTCGCCTACGGGTGGCAGGTCACCGAATGGCTTCAAGCCAACGCCGAGCCCCTCGGGATCTCCTACCTCATCTGGCAAGGCACGATCTGGTCGCCCGCGCAGGCGGACGAGGGGTGGCGGCACTATACCGGCGGCGGCATGCACGACCCCGGCGACGTCACCGGCGGCCACTTCGACCACATCCACATCTCCGTGAAAGACGGGTGAGCATTCATGCCGCATCCCCACGTCCCGACGAAGCCCGTGCTGTCCGGGAGTGTGTTCCCCGATTTCGGAGCCGTCGGCGGATCGAACGAGCTCGAGAGCATCATCGGTGCGCTGCTGACCGTCGTGTTGATCCTCGCCGTCCTCATGCTCATCGTGTGCGCGATCATGTGGGCGATCGGCTCCGCGAACGGCCACCACCAGGTCGCCACGAAAGCCCGCATCGGCGTGTGGACGGCGCTCGGTGCTGCCGCCCTTGCCGGGGCCGGGGTCGCATGGATGAACTGGCTCATCACGATCGGCGGGCAGCTCTAACCCGGGTCGGGAGGCGAGAGCTCAGGGGCGGGGCGGTGGAGGAGACGAGGCTCCACCGCCCCGCTTTCTGCCGTGCGGGGTCCGGTGTGCGCACCTGTGCGATACCCGGCCGGCGCCTGGCCGGGTATCCGCCTGGTTCATGAAGGAGCACCCGTGTCCGCCGTTCTCGATCTCACCACCACCGTCTTGCCCCACGTGGCCGCTCTGGCCCCGATGGAGGTCGACATCGACCCCAACAGTTCGGGGCTGCCCGGCATCGCGCAGCTGCGCACCATCGTCGGCGCCGTGATGACGGTCGGCCTGATCCTCAGCGTCCTGGCGTTGATCATCTCGGCGATCATCTGGGGCTTCGGCGCGAACAGCAGCAACCCGCATCTGGCCGGGCGGGGAAAGATCGGGGTCCTCGTCTCCTGCGGGGCCGCGATCATCTGCGGCGCAAGCGTCACGCTCATCAACTTCTTCTGGAACGTCGGCCAGGCCGTCTGAACGGCCCCTCCACCGCACCGCCCCGGAAGGAGACCGTCATGGCACTGTGTGACGTCCCGGTCATCTCGAACGTCTGCGACGCCGTCGGAGAAGGGGCCGCGACGCTCGTCGCGGCCCCTTTCGACTGGCTTGCTCAAGCGATGGGACAGGCCGCCGCCTGGCTGTTCGAGGGCGTCTGGTATGTCTTCGACACCACCACGCTCGTCGACGTCCAGTCCCCGGAGTACGTCGGCGTCTACAACATCCTCTTCGGCGTCGCCGTGCTGATCATGCTCGTGTTCTTCTGCCTGCAACTGATCACCGGCCTCATCCGCCGAGACCCCACCGCACTCTCTCGGGCGGCGCTCGGACTCGGCAAGAGCGTGCTCGGGTCGTTCCTCATCATCACGCTCACCGCGACGCTGCTGGAGATCACCGACCAGTTGACCATCGGCATCATCCAAGCCACTGGCAACTCGATGGAAGCGATGGGCGACAAGATCGCCCTGCTCGCCGCGGGGCTCACCGCGATCAACCTCTCCGCTCCCGGTGTCGGCGCGATCATCACCATCTTCTTCGCCGGCCTCGCGATCACCGCCGCGGCGATCGTGTGGTTCTCGCTCCTGATTCGCAAAGCGTTGCTGCTCGTCGCAATCGTGCTCGGGCCGATCGCGATCAGCGGCGCGAGCTGGGACGTCACCCGCGGCTGGTTCGGAAAATGGGTGTCGTTCGTGATCGCGCTGATCTTGTCCAAGCTCGTCCTCGTCGTGGTGTTCCTCGTCGCGATCACCCAGGTCTCCCAGCCGATCGACTTTGACCTGGCATCCATCGCCGACCCCATCGCGGGGATCGTGCTCATGTTCGTCGCCGCGTTCGCGCCGTACATGGTCTACAAGTTCATCTCCTTTATCGGGTTTGACATGTACCACGCGATGAGCGCGGAGCAAGAGGCCAAGCAGTCCATGAATCGGCCCGTGCCCACTCCGTCCAAGCCCGCTGGCGACGGCCCGCAGAAAGTCCTCGACGGGAAGGGTCAAGGCGATGGCCCACCGCCCGGCAGCGGGGGTGGTGGAGGCGGCGGCACGCCGCCCCCGCCTCCGGACGGCGGGAGCGGTGCGACCGCTGCTGGTACTGGTGGAGCCGGAGGCGGCGCTGCGGCTGGTGGCGGGGGCGGCGCAGCCGGTGGTGCTGCCGGTGGTGCTGCCGGTGGTGCTGCCGGTGGTGCTGCCGGTGGTGGCGGGACTGCTGCAGGTGGCGGGGCTGCTGCGGGAGGTGCGGCAGCGGCCGGACCCGCCGCAGTCGCGGTCGTCGCGGCGGCGGCCGTCAAGGAAGCCGCCACGGCCGGCCCCAAGCTCGGTGGCGTGATCGGCGGTGCTGCAGAGGACCAGGCATCAGCGGCTGGCCAAGATAGCGCCCCGCCTCCGTCCGGTAACGCACCCCCGCCGTCTGCCCCATCGGCGCCGCAGGAGCCGCCGTCCAGCACACCGTCGGCATCGTCTGGCCCGTCGTCGACGCCACCGCCGAAGGACCCGCCGCCACCGAACACGGCGCCTGAAGGGAAGGAGTAACCCGTGGCGAAACCGCAGAACACGAAAGACGACTACCCGCTGACGGCGGTGAAGTTCTCCCGCCTCACCCGGCGTGGCCTCATCCTCGGCTTGTCGCTATCGCAGGTGATCGCGCTCGCGATCGCCGGGCTGGCGTTCATCGGGTCGCTGTACGCGGGAGGCGGGATGATCCTCGCCTATACCGCCCCGATCTGGGTCACCTGCCTGGCCATCACCTGGGTCCCGATCGCGGGCCGCAAGACCGTCGAGTGGCTGCCCGTCGGGGTGCACTGGCTGTGGCGGGTCACCGTGAAGCAGACGATCTACCGGATGCGGGTCGTCAAGCCCCGCCCCGCCGGGACCCTCGCGCTCCCGGGGGACATGGCGGCGCTGCGTCAGTACGAAGACCCGATCACCGGAGCGGTCATGGTGCATCACCCCTACGCAGCCACGCTGACGGCGCTGCTGGAAGTCACCCATCCCGCGTTCGTGCTCCTGGACCCTGGCGAGCAGGAACGCCGCGTGGCCAGTTGGGGGCGAGTCCTCGCGACATGCTGCCGGTCCGGGCGCATCGCCCGCTTGCAGGTGCTGGAGCGCACCCTCCCGGATTCAGGGAGCGGGCTTGCGCAGTGGTGGGCCGAGCACGGCAACCCCGACGACGAGTCGTGGACGTCGCGCACCTACGCCGAGCTCATCGACCGGGCAGGCCCTGCCGGGGAACGCCACGCGACGACGATCTCCCTCGCCCTGGACATGAAGGCCGCTGCCCGGGCGATCCGCACCGCCGGCGGCGGCATGAAAGGTGCAGCCGCCGTGCTGCGACAGGAGATGAACACCCTCACCGCCGCGCTCCACTCCGCCGAGCTGAAAGCCACCGGATGGCTCACACCCGGCCAGCTCGCCGTGATCCTACGCTCCGCGTACGACCCGGCGATCGCCGCGACCCTGGAACGCTCCGGGAACCTCGGGCAGGACCTGGCCACGGCAGGACCGGTTGCGTTGGAGGAGACCTGGAACGGGCTCCGCTCCGACAGCGCACACCATGCCGTGCTCTGGGTCAGCGAATGGCCCCGATCGCTCGTGTACCCGGGGTTCCTGTCCCCGGTGCTCCTCGCCTCCGGGGTGCGGAGATCGTTCTCGTTACTGTGCACGCCGATCCGGTCGGATCAAGCGGCCCGTGACATTCGGAAGAAGAAGGTCGAGTACATCTCCGACGCCGCACAACGCCAGAAGATCGGACAGGTCGAGGACGCCCAGCAGTCCGCCGAGTATCAGGACGTGCTGCAGCAAGAAGCCGACCTCACCAGCGGGCACGGCATCCTCCGCTACACCGGGCTGATCTCTGTCAGCGCCCCCACCCCGGACGAGCTGGAAGCGGCGGTCTCGAAGATCGAGCAGGCCGCCATCCAAGCCTCCTGCGAGACCCGGCGGCTGGTCGGACAGCAGGCGCAGGCGTTCACCGCGGCCGCACTGCCGCTCGCACGCACCGTCTGACCCTGGGGCGCCGGTCCCGCACCTCCTTCCTGCACACCGCCTGCCCGGGCGGGTGCAGGAAGGAGTCGTGCTGTGAGCATCCCGAAACGTCGCGTGTACTCGACGGTGCTGATCGGACCGGAGTCCGAGCACCGCAAGCAGCGCCGCGCCCGCCGGAAGGCCGCCGCGCAGATCCAAGCGAAGGACGTCGCCGCCCGCAAGGCCGAAGCGCGCGCCCAGTGGGAGGCGGAGCAGGCCGAGCGCCGCGCCACCACCTACCTCCCCCGATCTGGTGAGTCAGGTCCCGCCGCCCTCCGCTCGCTGCGAGGGCTGCGGCTTCCCTCCCATCAGGACACCAGCGCCGCGCTCGCCGGTGCGTACCCATTCCTCGCCGAAGGCGGACTCGGGCCGGAAGGCGTGTTCGTCGGACAAGATATGTACTCGGGCGGGTCGTTCGTCTACGACCCGTGGGAGCTGTACAAGCGCGGCGTCATCACCGCCCCCAACATCGTCCTGGCCGGCATCGTCGGCTCCGGAAAGTCCTCGCTGGCGAAGTCGCTATACACGCGGTCGATTCCGTTCGGGCGTCGCGTCTACGTCCCCGGCGACCCGAAAGGCGAGCACACCCCCGTCGCGGAGGCTGTCGGCGGGAAGGCGATCGTCCTCGGCCACGGGCTGAAGAACCGGCTGAACCCCCTCGATGAGGGCCACCGGCCCTCCAGTCTGACGGATATCGAATGGGGCGCCCAGGTCGCCTCCCGGCGGCGGGAGCTGATCGGCGCACTGGCCGAGACCGTCCTCGAGCGGTCGCTGTCGCCGTTGGAACACACGTCGATCGACGTCGCTCTCTCCGCCGCCGTCGCCAACAACGACATCCCGATCCTGCCAATGATCGTGGACCGCATCCTCAACCCCGACAGCACAGACGACACCGACGGGCGGCTCGCTGAGGACGGCCGGATCGTCGGGCACGCACTGAGGCGCCTGGTCGCCGGGGACTTGCAGGGCTTGTTCGACGGGCCCTCCACGGTCACCTTCGACCCGTCCCTGCCGATGATCTCCCTGGACCTGTCCCGGGTGGCGGAGAACTCCACCCTCATCTCGGTACTGATGACGTGCTCGTCGGCGTGGATGGAATCGGCCCTCCTGGACCCCGAAGGCGGACAGCGGTGGGTGATCTACGACGAAGCCTGGCGTCTCATGTCCCATCCCGCGCTGCTCAAGCGCATGGACGCGCAGTGGCGGCTCGCCAGGCATTACGGGATCGCGAACATGCTGATCTTCCACAAGCTGACAGACCTCGACAACGTCGGCGACAGCGGGTCCGCGATGCGGGCCCTGGCGTCGTCCCTACTGGCGAACGCGGAGACGCGGATCATCTACCGGCAGGAAGCCGACCAGCTCGGCACCACCGCGACCGCGCTCGGCCTCACTGGCACCGAACAGTCCCTCCTACCGGGCCTAGGCACGGGGCAAGGACTGTGGCGGATCAAGGAGCGATCTTTCGCCGTCCAGCATCAGCTGCATCCGGACGAGCTGTCCACGTTCGACACGACCACGCGGATGATCGGGCGGCAAAAATGAGCGAACTTGCACCCTCACGCCGCTCCCGCCGCAATCGCGCCACGACACGCGAAACCGATGGGGATCTCGTGGTGCCCATCACACTCCCGCACCTGGTCGTCCGGGTAGACGCGGACGACCAGATCAGCGTCACCCTCGACGGTGCACCCGTCACAGGGGAGCCCGTCGGCAGGCACGCGCTCGGCGGGCTGATAGACGAGGTCCTGCGACGGCGGAAGGTGCCGGTGCGGGTGGAGATCGTCGAGCACAGCGGCACCACCTACACCGATGTCCTCACCCCGCCCGTCCCAGAGCCCGACCCCGAACTGGCCTCCGAGACCGCGGGAATGACCGCACAGGACCCCAGGCTGCCGGTGTTGTTCGAGGCAGTCGGGGAAGGCTTCGTCCCCGGTGAAGATGTCGCTCTCGCGGTGATCATCCGCCATTCCTCCTCCGACGGATACGGACGTGTGCGGCACGTGATCGAGGACCGTGAACTGCAAGGCGGCGGCAGTGAGGTGCTGCTGTTCGGGCGGATCTCCGGCACCACCCACATCGTCGGAGGGCTGGGATGAACCCGCACCAGCCGTCCCAGATGCTCGCGAACTTGGGACTTGCGGCCCTGGCGGGGTTCGCTGTCCTGGCCGGGCTGCTTCGCGCCGCCGGTAGTGCCGCTGCGTTCTTCACCGGGCTCCCGCAACCCACCGGCGGGCCCTCAACGGGGCTCGGTGTGCTGCTCACCCCGGCTACCCCGGGCGAGGCGATCGGCGCGCCGGGCCTGAGCCCGGTCGTGTACTGGCTGGTCCTCGCCATCACAGTCTCGGTCCTCGGGATCATCGTGTGGTGGGTGTGGCGAGTCATCGCGCGCGCGAAAGAGAACCGGGCGCAGGATCCGCGCCTGCTCCACGGCATCGCCACTGCGCGCGATGTCGCCAAAGCCGCAGGGACGAAGGCCCTCAGGAAACGGGCGGGCACGTTCCGGCCTTCGCTGGAAGATCCTTCCCCCGAGGACGTCGGCTACCTCCTCGGCCGGTCGAAAGGGCAGGAGGTGTGGGCGACCGTGGAGGACTCCATCCTGCTTATCGGCCCACCCCGGTCGGGCAAAGGGCTGCATGTCGTGATCAACGCGATCCTCGATGCTCCCGGCGCCGTCATCACCACCTCCACTCGGCCCGACAACCTCACCGCGACGCTGAAGGCCCGACAGCGCGTCGGACCGGTCGCGGTGTTCGACCCTCAGCACCTCGCTGAAGGACTCCCCGCGGGCATGAAGTGGTCACCGGTCCGCGGATGCGAAGACCCCTTGACAGCGATGATCCGCGCCACCGGGCTCGCCACGGCCACGAACTTCGGCTCCGTGTCCGGCGGCGACTTCTGGCAGGGCAAGACCGCCGCCGCCATCCAGGGGCTCCTCCACGCCGCAGCGCTGGACGGGCGGGACGCAGCAACCCTGTACCAGTGGGCGCTGAACCCCGCCGCTGCCGCGGATGCGGTGCGGGTACTGCAATCCAACCCGCAGGCAGCACCCGGGTGGGCGGACTCACTCGACGCGATGCTACAAGCCGACCCCAAGACGCGCGACTCGATCTGGCAGGGAGTGTCCCTCGCGTTCTCTGCGTTCGCCGACCCGCGCGTCCTGGACGCAGTAACACCGGGTCCGCGAGACCGGTTCGACCCCGAGACATTCATCCGGGATCGCGGCACCCTGTACCTCCTCGCCACCGGCGCTGGGGCCGGGGCATCCTCGGCGCTGGTGGCCGCCTTCATCGAAGACCTCGTCGAAACCGCCCGCAAGATCGCCGCCACCTCACCAGGCACACGACTAGATCCACCGATGCTCCTCGCACTCGATGAGATCGGCAACCTCGCACCCCTGCCCTCGCTTCCCACGCTGATGGCCGAAGGCGGCGGCACGGGGATCACCACCCTGCCAGTGCTGCAGTCCCTCGCACAGGCACGCGAGAAATGGGGCGAGAACAACGCCAACGCGCTGTGGGACGCATCAATCGTGAAAGTCATCCTCGGCGGCGCATCGAACTCACGAGACCTGCAGGACCTCTCAGCGCTGATCGGAGAGAGAGACGAGATCACCGACTCCGTCACCATCGGCGAGCAAGGACACCGCTCCGCGCAACGCTCGATCCGCCGCGTAGCGATCATGCCCCCGGACGTGATCCGCACGCTGCCGTTCGGGATCGGAGTGGTAATGCTCCGCACCGCCCGCCCCATCATCACCGACCTGCGCGCCTGGCCTGCCCGTAAGGACGCCGCGCAGCTGAAAACGGACCGGAAGGAGATCGAGGCGCTCCTGCACACGTCCTGAAACCGGTTCTCTCGGTCCTTTGGGGTCTGACCTGCGCACCTGTCTGGTGCCTCCCGCTCAACCGCGGGGGCACCAGACAGTTTCGTTGTTATCAGGAAGGACCTCAGTTCTCATGGCCATCAAGACCTCGCAGGCGATCAACGGCTTCATCTCCGCCGATCCCCGCCTCACCTTCTCCGAATCCGGGCAGGCGCGCTTCTACGCCCGCATCGGCATCAACCACTACGAGCCCCAGCAGGACGGGTCCTTCCGCAAGCTCGACCCGACCTACCACGACCTGATCCAGTTCGGGAAGTCCGCCGAGATGTCCGCCGACCGGTACGTCAAGGGCGACGACATCGTCGCGCAGGGCTACACCCGCGAGTACACGCGCAACGTCAACGGCGAGGAGCGCACCGATGAGCAGTTCGTCGCCAAGCGCATCGCGCCCGACCCGAACATCACGGACTTCACGATCGACCGCCGGCCCGCCGCCGAGCGTCAGGCCGAACGCGACGCCGACCGCGAAGTCGGACGCGACGCCGAGCGTGAGGAACCCGACCGAGCAGCCCAGCTCGGCTCGCCCACCCCTACCACCTCGCGAGAGGCCGAAGCGCCCGCGATGGAAGCGGTCGGCCGATAACCCCTACCGGAGGGCAGTGACGTGGCCGATAACGACCCGACCCAGAACCCCGAACCGGGCGACCCGGACGTGAACTTCGAGCCCGAGTCCGACGAACCAGACATCGAGGACGACGAGCCCGACGAGATCGACGAAGGCGAGAGACGGGACGGCGGCCCCCGGGCAGGCGCGGGCGGGAGTGATGACCTCCCGCCCGTGCCTCGCCCGATCAACTGGCGCACCCTGTCCTCCGACGACGCCGAGCACGAATGGCTCGACCTCAACGAATGGGTGAACTGGCTCCGGCACGAGTTCGCCCTCCCCCCGCAGATCGTCCCTCCCATGTGGCACCGCCACCCGGAACTCGTGTGGGAGCTCTCCGCTCTCTACACCCGGTGGCTAGGCTGCTACGACCCAGAGCAGGACGCCGCCGGGGCTATCTCGTTCATGACCGACTTCGCCGCCGCCCGGACCCGGCTACGCGAATGGGTACAGATCTCCGGCACCCGCCTCGATCGCGACCGCCCCTCCCGGCAAACCGTCTGGCCCGGCGAAGATCCGCTCCGGGCGGGCGAAGAGATTCCGATCACTGACCGGGACGAGGACTTCGTGGACTTCGTCGTCGAAGACGTCACCCGGCGTGCGGAAGCGGAAGCGGCGTTCCTGCGCGACGAGACGCCGCCTGTGTGAGCTGACGGTGAACCGCAAAGTGTGGGCGGGCCTTTCAGGCCCGCCCACACTTTGGTCTTGCGTCTACTTGGCTGAAGGGATCTCGATGAGCAGCTTCTCGCGGAGTTCGTCCGGGTCGACGCGGATCAGCCGTCCAACCCGGTAGCCGCTCACGGTGCCGTCCGAGATGCGACGGCGCAGCGTCTTGATCGACACTCCGTAGGTGTCGGCGGCGACAGCCAGCGAGATCAGCTTGAGCGCCGGGGGCTGCGAACGATCGTGAACGGCCATGGTAGTGCCTCCCTTGTTGATGAACTCTTTCTCCTGATAGGTGTCCATGGCTGTCCCACGTCGACTCTCATGCCTTCCTGGCCGCGTTGATCCGCTCCTGGACGCGATCGCTCATACGGTCCGCGAGCTCACGATCGCGGGCCATCGTGGCGTGCTGGTAGCGGAGGACGACTCGGATGTCGGCGTGGCCGCCTCGCCGCATCAGCTCTGCGAGGGTCGCGCCCTCCTGGGCGAAGATCGTCAGGCCCGTGTGACGGAGATCATGGAACCGGAATCGCGGCCGGAGGTCAGCGACACGGTCTCGAGCATCCGCCCACACGTATCCCCATCGCGTGTTGGACAGAGGAACGCTGCCACGGACGTTCGTGGGGATCAGCGGCGCTTTGGCCTCGGCCGCGACGTTGTCACGCAGGTGATCCTTGAGGCGGTCGATCATGAGCTTCGGGATGCTGAGCGTCCGTCTGCCCGCGTCACTCTTGAGCCTCTCCGAGTAGTCGCCGGTGTTCGCGTTCAGTTGCCGGCGCACATGCAGGGTCGCGGTGTTCTCGTCGTGCCACTCGATGTCCCTGCGCTGCAAGCCCAGGCACTCCCCGCGGCGCAGCTGGCACCACGCGGCGAAGAGCACCATGATCGCCCAGTGATCCGGGGTTACGTCGTACAAGGCCTCGACCTGCTCGGGGCTCGCAACGTCTTCGTCCTCGTCGTGGTCGGCGTCGTGCCGGACCGCCTCCTGCTTCGGGATCGAGATGTTCGGTGCAGCGGGGATGATTCCTTCTCGGGCTGCCTGGCGGAGGATCATCATGAGGACGATCAGTACCGGTCGCGTGATGCCGTTGAACTTCGACTTCGGATTCAGCGGCGAGGGTATCGCGTCGAGGCGATCGGTCATCTGTCGGATACGTGCCTCGTCGATCTGCCGTATCGGGGTGTCTTCGAACTCGGGGATGAGGTACCCGTCGACCTTGCTCTTGTAGGCGCGGACGGTGGCGATAGCACGCTTCCTGCCGCTGCGGTTCGGCTCCGTGCGGATGAAGGCCACCCAGCGTTCCGCGTACTCGGAGAATCCGATGGACCGCGCCTTCTCCGCTTCCGCCACTGCACGGCGGCGAGCGGCGGTCACCGAGGGCGGCTCCCACTGCTGACGGGCAATCAACGTGTGAACGCCTGCGAGCCACGCGCGGGCGTCTGTCTTCGTCAGAAACGTCAGCGGCTTGTCGTCCTCTGTCCGGGCGGTGTAGACCTCACCGTCGGGTGCGGGATAGCGCGCCTGCCAGCGGCCGGAAGGGAGCTTGCGAAGGCTCCCCCAGCTCTCTCGCCTGGCTGCTGCTGTTTCCCGGGTCTTGGTGGTGCTCATCGTGTCCTCCACTGGTCTCGAGCGGACTCACGCGATCCCTCGTGCCACTCCGTGCCACAAGAGGACAGGAAGCCCCGAAAAGGGCTTTCTACCTGGGTTTTCTTGCCGCACTTTAGGCGCCCTATGGCACGCTGTGGCACGAGGTCGGTGGCATGCCGGGACCGAACTTCGGTCAGCGGACCACCCCGCTCTCTCCTGGAAGGTGCGGGCGTGCCACCCGCGTGCCATACCCAACGGCTGCTGACGTTCATATCTGTCCTCCTGTGTTCTTCGGAAGGAGGCGCGAAAAGAGGCCCGGATCTGCAGAAACCTGCAGATCCGGGCCTCCCGGTCGACTCTTGTCAGAGTCTGTCTAGAACGTGGACTTCAGAAGTCCCAGTCGTCGTCTTCCGTGGCCTCGGCCTTGCCGATCACGTACGACGAGCCCGACCCCGAGAAGAAGTCGTGGTTCTCGTCGGCGTTGGGCGAGAGGGCGGAGAGGATCGCCGGGTTCACGTTCGTGACCGTCGACGGGAACATCGGCTCGTAGCCCAGGTTCATCAGGGCCTTGTTGGCGTTGTAGTGCAGGAACTTCTTGACGTCTTCGGTCAGGCCGACGCCGTCGTAGAGGTCCTGCGTGTACTGCACCTCGTTGTCGTAGAGCTCGAACAGCAGGTTGAAGGTGTAGTCCTTCAGCTCCTGGCGGCGTTCCTCGGTCTCGTTCTCGAGCCCCTTCTGGAACTTGTAGCCGATGTAGTACCCGTGCACGGCCTCGTCGCGGATGATGAGGCGGATCAGGTCAGCGGTGTTGGTCAGCTTCGCCTTGGACGACCAGTAGATCGGCAGGTAGAAGCCCGAGTAGAACAGGAAGCTCTCCAGCAGGGTCGATGCGACCTTGCGCTTGAGCGGGTCGTCACCCTGGTAGTAGTCCATGATGATCTGCGCCTTCTTCTGAAGGTTCTGATTCTCGGTGGACCAGCGGAACGCCTCGTCGATCTCCCGGGTCGACGCGAGCGTCGAGAAGATCGACGAGTAGCTCTTCGCGTGCACCGACTCCATGAACGCGATGTTCGTGTAGACCGCTTCTTCGTGCGGGGTGATCGCGTCGGGGATGAGCGACACCGCGCCGACCGTGCCCTGGATCGTGTCGAGCAGGGTCAGCCCGGTGAAGACCCGCATCGTGAGCAGCTGCTCCTCAGGCGTCAGCGTGTTCCACGACTGGATGTCGTTCGACAGCGGCACCTTCTCGGGCAGCCAGAAGTTGTTCACCAGACGGTTCCAGACCTCGAGGTCCTTGTCGTCCTGGATGCGGTTCCAGTTGATCGCCTGCACGTGGTCAACGAGCTTGAGCGGTTGATGCGGAGTCATGATTCGTCTTTCCTAGATCCTGGGTCGCTGAGCCTGTCGAAGCGTCACAACATGCAGCTGACGCATTCAGTCATGTCGGTGCCCTCGAGGGCCAGCTGACGCAGACGGATGTAGTAGATCGTCTTGATGCCCTTGCGCCATGCGTAGATCTGCGCCTTGTTGATGTCGCGGGTGGTGGCGGTGTCCTTGAAGAACAGCGTCAGCGACAGACCCTGATCGACGTGCTGGGTGGCAGCGGCGTAGGTGTCGATGACCTTCTCGTAGCCGATCTCGTAGGCGTCCTGGTAGTACTCCAGGTTGTCGTTCGTCATGAACGCGGCCGGGTAGTACACACGGCCCAGCTTGCCTTCCTTGCGGATCTCGATCTTCGAGGCGATCGGGTGGATCGACGAGGTCGAGTTGTTGATGTACGAGATCGACCCGGTCGGCGGCACCGCCTGCAGGTTCTGGTTGTAGATACCGTGCTTCTGGATGCTGTCGCGCAGCTCGACCCAGTCCTGCTGCGTCGGGATGTGCTTGCCCGCGAAGAGCTCCTTGACCTTGTCGGTCGCCGGCACCCAGGCCTGCTCGATGTACTTGTCGAAGAACTCCCCCGACGCGTACGTCGAGTCCTCGAAGCCGTCGAAGGTCTGACCGCGCTCGATGGCGATCTTGTTCGACGCGCGCAGCGCGTGGAACAGCACCGAGTAGAAGTAGATGTTCGTGAAGTCGATGCCCTCTTCGGAACCGTAGAAGACGTGCTCGCGAGCGAGGTAGCCGTGCAGGTTCATCTGACCGAGGCCGATCGCGTGCGAGCGGTCGTTGCCGTCTTCGATCGAACGCACCGAGCGGATGTGGCTCTGGTCGCTGACGGCAGTGAGCGCGCGGATCGCGGTCTCAACCGTCTGGCCGAGGTCTTCGGCATCCATCGACAACGCGATGTTCATCGAGCCGAGGTTGCACGAGATGTCCTTGCCGATCTCCTTGTACGACAGGTCGTCGTTGTAGGTGGTCGGCGTGTTCACCTGCAGGATCTCGCTGCAGAGGTTGGACATGTTGATGCGGCCCTTGATCGGGTTGGCCTTGTTCACCGTGTCCTCGAACATGATGTACGGGTAGCCCGACTCGAACTGGATCTCGGCGATCGTCTGGAAGAACTCACGCGCATTGATCTTGGTCTTCTTGATGCGCGCATCGTCGACCATCTCGCGGTACTTCTCGGTGACAGAGATGTCGCCGAACGGCACACCGTAGACCTTCTCGACGTCGTACGGCGAGAACAGGTACATGTCCTCGTCGTTCTTGGCGAGCTCGAACGTGATGTCGGGCACGACGACACCCAGCGACAGGGTCTTGATGCGGATCTTCTCGTCGGCGTTCTCACGCTTGGTGTCGAGGAAGCGCATGATGTCGGGGTGGTGCGCGTTGAGGTACACCGCACCGGCGCCCTGGCGGGCACCGAGCTGGTTGGCGTAGCTGAAGCTGTCTTCGAGCAGCTTCATGACAGGGATGATGCCCGAGGACTGGTTCTCGATCTGCTTGATCGGCGCACCAGACTCGCGGATGTTCGACAGCGACAGCGCCACACCGCCACCGCGCTTGCTCAGCTGCAGAGCGGAGTTGATGCCACGGGCGATCGACTCCATGTTGTCTTCGATGCGCAGCAGGAAGCAGCTGACGAGCTCGCCGCGCTGCGCCTTGCCGGCGTTGAGGAATGTCGGCGTGGCCGGCTGGAAACGACCCGAGATGATCTCTTCGACGAGGTTGACGGCGAGCTTCTCGTCGCCGTCGGCGAGCGCGAGCGCGGTCATCACGACGCGGTCCTCGAAGCGCTCGAGGTAACGCTTGCCGTCGAAGGTCTTCAGCGTGTAGCTGGTGTAGTACTTGAAAGCGCCGAGGAAGGTCTCGAAGCGGAACTTCTTCGAGTAGGCGAGGTCGTTGAGCTTCTGCACGAACTCGAACGGGTACTGGTCGATGACCGCACCCTCGTAGTACTCCTTCTCGACGAGGTAGTCGAGGCGCTCACGCAACGAGTGGAAGAACACGGTGTTCTGGTTCACGTGCTGCAGGAAGTACTCTCGTGCGGCACGCTTGTCGGCATCGAACTGGATCTTGCCGTCGGCGTCGTACAGGTTCAGCATCGCGTTCAGGGCGTGATAGTCCAGCCCCTCATACGAAGGGTTGATCTTGAACGCCACCTGCTCAGTCACTGCTGTGTCCACCATCGTTCCAATCCGTCGCTCACGCGATCGACGTCGTCTGGCGTGCCGAATACCTCAAGCCGGTACAAGTGCGGCACGTGACACTTGCGGCTGATGATCTCTCCGGCCAGGCAGAACGCCTCGCCGAAGTTGGTGTTGCCTGCGGAGATGACTCCGCGAAGGTTGTTCCGGTTGCGCTCGTCGTTGAGGAAACGGATCACCTGCTTGGGGACCGCACCCTTCTCTTCACCGCGCCCCTGACCACCCCCATAGGTGGGAGTGATCAGGACGAAGGGCTCATCGATGATGAGCGGCTCTTCTGTGCTGTGCAGAGGGATGCGGCGGGAGGGAAGTCCGAGCTTCTCGACGAAGCGTGCGGTGTTCCCGGAAACGCTCGAGAAGAAGACCACGAGCGGCGCGGTTGTCGCGACGGCGCTCATACTCCTCCTCTTGGGTTCCTGAGCCCGTCGAAGGGCTCCTGGGTTACTGAGCCTGTCGAAGTACTAAGCCAGGCGAGCGGCGAGCTCGTCGATCTTGTCGGGACGGAAGCCCGACCAGTGGCCCTCGTCGGTGACGACGACGGGCGCCTGCATGTAGCCCAGCGCCTTGACCTGCTCGAGCGCGTCAGCGTCCTCAGAGAGGTCGTGAATCTCGTACTCGATGCCCTTGGCGTCGAGGGCGCGGTACGTGGCGTTGCACTGCACGCATGAAGGCTTCGTGTAGACGGTGATCGACATGGTGATGTCTCTTCTTCCCCTCGGATCCTGATGATTCTCCGGCAAACCCCCGCCGGGAGTTCAATACTACATATGGGTACGGACATTGGAAGTGACCACAAGGGGTAGTAGTTACATCCGTGTAGTTTTCAACAGCTCTCCACACGTTCAACACAGCTTGTCCACGGTTCCTTCCACAGGCGCGGCGGCCTGCCGCACCCCCACGAACCGCAGGATTTCGCGGGAGCTCGCTCCCCCGTCGTGATCCATCCACAGGGCGCACGCTACGCCGGGCCTCCGACATCGGATTTCCTGTGGAGAACACCTCCCGGCGTGTCGCGGCGTGTCGCCGCATCCGCTCACTCGCGACCCCCGCGGCGGTGGCTGTAGCGTGGTCTGGTGGCGGGATATCGGGACCTTCTTCGCACACCCGGAGTCGCGCGCATGATCGCCGCGCAACTGGTGGCGCGCTTCCCCAATGGGATGACCTCTCTGGGCATCCTGTTGCATGTCGAGCAGCAGACCGGCTCCTACGGTGCCGCCGGACTCGTGCTGGCTGCAGCATCCGTCGGTCAGGCCGCCGCGGGCCCCGTCACCAGCCGATGGATGGGCGCGTGGGGCATGCGTCGCGTGCTCACCTTGACCCTCACGGTGTGCGTCGCCGCGGTGCTCTGCCTGGCCCTGCTGCCCCTGACCCTGCCCGGGTACATGGCATTCGCGCTGCTCGCGGGTCTCTCCACCCCTCCGGTGCAAGCGGCCGTGCGCACGATCTACCCCAAGCTCGTCAACTCCAGCCAGCTCACCCCCCTGTTCTCGCTCGACGCTTCCCTGCAAGAGATCATCTGGATCATCGCGCCGGTCGTCATCACGGTCGTCTCCACCCAGGTCGGCACGACGCAGGGGCTGCTGCTCGTCGCAGCGATCATGGTGGGCGGTGGCATCTGGTTCATCTCGGCCCCCGAACTCGGCCGCGTTCGCATCCCGCGCAGCCGTCGGGCCTTCGGCCGCGTCGTGCTCAAGCCGCCGGTGATGCTGGCGACCATCCTCGGCTTCCTGCTGATCGGCGCGTGCTCGGCCGTCGAGGTCGGCGTGGTGGCGACGTTCGGTCATGGCGGCCTGGAGGCCGGCCTCGTGCTCGCCGTCTTCTCCATCGGCAGCCTCGCGGGCGGTCTCACCTTCGGACACATCCCGATCGGCCCGTGGGCCATGGCACGTCGGATGCTGATCGTCACCGTCGGCCTCGGCCTGACGATGGTCTCTCTCAACATCTTCTGGATCGGCGGGACGCTACTGCTCGCGGGGATCGGCGTCGCGCCCGCGCTCGCTGTGCTGTTCGCGATCACCACCGCGAGTGTGAAATTCAGCGAGACCGCCGAGGCGTTCGGCTGGGCGGGCACCGGCCAGCTGATCGGCGCCGCGGCAGGCTCCGCCGTGGCCGGCATCCTCATCGATCTCGGCGGCCCCACCGGCGCCTATGCGGCCGCGGCGCTGTTCGCCGGTGCCGGTTTCCTCGTGGCCGTCGCCTGCGTGAAGGCGTTCCCCGATCTGCGCCACCGCGATCCAAGTCCGCTCCCCGACACCGAAGCGGTACCGGTCACGCCTGCGTGAAAGGCGCGGCGCAGTCATAGGCTGATCACATGCCTGCTCCGCTCGTCCTGCCCCGCCTCACTTGGGGTGATCCCGCGTCCACGAAGACCGTCCTGCTCGTGCACGGACTCGGCTCCTCTGCGGCCCTCATGTGGCGCATCGGCACCGCCCTGGCGGATGCCGGATGGTGCGCTGTCGCGGTCGACCTGCGCGGGCACGGGGATGCCCCGCGCGCGCTGGACTACACCGTCGCCGCGTATGCCGCCGATGTCGCGGCTGTCCGCCCGGAACGAGGAGGCGCGTGGGATGCCGTGATCGGCCACTCCCTCGGCGGCGCGGCATCCACCGTCGCCGCCGCAGCCGACCCCGACTGGACCCGCCGCCTCGTGCTCATCGACCCGGCGATCCACATCGCCGGGCGCGACGCGGGCATCATCCGCCGCAGCCAGGAGCGCGCCTTCACCGAACCGAACGTCGAGAGTGTCGGCGCCGAGCACCCGCACTGGCACCCGCAGGATGTGGAGCTCAAGGTCGACGCCGTGCGCCGCGCGAGCGCCTGGGCGGTCGAGGAGACGAGCGCCCAGAACCAGCCCTGGGATGTGCGCGAGGCAGCCGCCCGCCTGACGGTGCCCACGCACGTGGTGGGCGCCGACCCCGAGGAGTACAGCATCTTCACGGGCGATCTCGCCGATGAGGTGCTGAAGAACCCGGTCATCACGATGTCGATCGTCACCGGAGCGGGCCACTCGCCGCACCGAGACAAGCCCGAGGCGACCGTGGAGCAGATCCTGGAAGCCCTGCGATGACCGACTTCGACCCGGCCACCTATCTGCCCGACGACCTGCTCGACCGCATCCGGGAGCGCGCGCCGATCCACGACCGCGAGAACACCTTTCCGCAGGCCGACCTCGATGAGTTGCGCGCCGCCGGGTATCTGTCGATCCTCGTGCCCGCCGAGCGCGGTGGCGCAGGGCTCAGCCTCGAACAGGCCGCGATTCTGCAGCAGCGCCTCGCGACCGCCTCGCCGGCGACAGCGCTTGCGATCAACATGCACCTGGTCTGGACGGGTGTGGCGAAGGTGTTCAGCGACCGCGGCGTTCCCGGCCTGGAGTTCGTGCAAGACGGCGCCGTGGCCGGCGAAGTCTTCGCATTCGGCATCAGCGAGGGCGGCAACGACCTCGTCCTCTTCGGCAGCGACACGGATGCCGCACCCCAGCCCGACGGCGGCTACGCCTTCACCGGCACCAAGATCTTCACGTCGCTGGCGCCGGTGTGGACGAAACTCGGCCTGCATGGCCTCGACACCACCAGCGCGGATGCCCCGAAGCTCGTGTTCGCGTTCGTCGACCGGACGGATGCCGTCGTCACAAGCGACGACTGGGACACGCTCGGAATGCGCGGTACGCAGAGCCGCACCACCCGCCTGAACGGCGCCGTGGCGGCACCCGATCATGTCGTGCGCCGAATCGACCCCGGCCCGAATCCCGACCCGATCGTGTTCGGCATCTTCAGCGTCTTTGAGATCCTCTTGGCATCCGTCTACACCGGCATCGCGCGGCGCGCACTCGACCTCTCGGTCGCGGCAGTGCAGAAGCGCCGATCCAAGAAGACCGGCACGGCCTACAGCCAAGACCCCGACATCCGCTGGCGCATCGCCGACATGGCCCTCGCCTACGATGCCCTGCCCCCGCAGATCGCCGCCCTGGCCCGCGAGGTCGACGCTCAGGTCGATCACGGCGCACGCTGGTTCACCCTGCTGTCCGGCGTGAAGCACCGCGCCGTGACGATGGCCAAGCACGTCGCCGATCAGGCGATGCTCACCGGCGGTGGCGGCTCGTACTTCAGCAGCAACGAGCTCTCCCGGCTGTATCGCGACGTGCTCGCCGGGATGTTCCACCCCTCCGACCCGGAGTCCGCACACTCCACAGCCGCTTCGGCGTGGCTCGGTCCACTGGGCACCTGAACGACGGCATCCGTCGGAAAATCTCCGCCCTTCTTCGCATTCTGTTGCTCTGACTATTCCTCGATGTCAATATCGAAGCATGGACACGGAACTGCAGCGGAAAGCGAAGGATCACCTCTGGATGCACTTCACCCGTCAGTCGACGATGGAGACCTCCGGAGTGCCCGTGATCGTCAAGGGGCAGGGGCACCACATCTGGGATGCCGGGGGAAAGCAGTACATCGACGGCCTCGCCGGCCTGTTCGTCGTGAACGCCGGTCACGGTCGTCGGCGCCTCGCTGAAGCTGCTGCTCGCCAGGCCGAGGAGCTCGCGTTCTTCCCGCTGTGGTCTTACGCCCACCCGGCAGCTATCGAACTGGCTGACCGGCTCGCCGACGAGGCGCCGGGTGACCTCAACCGGGTGTTCTTCTCCACCGGTGGCGGCGAAGCGGTGGAGACCGCGTTCAAGCTCGCCAAGCATTACTGGAAGCTGCGAGGCAAGCCCACCAAGCACAAGGTGATCTCGCGCGCGGTCGCCTATCACGGCACTCCGCACGGCGCGCTGGCGATCACCGGCATCCCGGCGATGAAGGCCATGTTCGAACCGGTCACCCCTGGCGGGTTCCGGGTGCCGAACACGAACTTCTACCGCGCCGCCGAGATGGGCGCGCCGGCCGATGACCTCGAGGCCTTCGGACGCTGGGCGGCCGACCGGATCGAGGAGATGATCCTGTTCGAAGGCGCCGACACCGTCGCCGCCGTGTTCCTCGAACCGGTGCAGAACTCGGGCGGATGCTTCCCGCCGCCCCCTGGTTACTTCCAGCGGGTACGAGAGATCTGCGACCGGCACGACGTGCTGCTCGTCTCGGACGAGGTGATCTGCGCCTTCGGCCGGCTCGGCCACACCTTCGCGTGCACGGGCCTCGGGTTCGTGCCCGACATGATCACCTGCGCCAAGGGCATGACGAGCGGCTACTCCCCCATCGGCGCGACGGTCGTCAGCGACCGCATCTATGAACCGTTCTCGCACGGGGATGTCACGTTCCCGCACGGGTACACGTTCGGCGGGCATCCGGTGTCGGCGGCGGTCGCGCTGGAGAACCTCGCGATCTTCGATGAGGAGGGGCTCAACGCGCACGTGCGCGAGAACTCGCCCCTGTTCCGGGCGGAACTGGAGACGCTGCTCGACCTGCCGATCGTCGGCGACGTGCGCGGCGACGGATACTTCTTCGGGATCGAACTCGTCAAGGACAAGGCCACCCGCGAGACGTTCGACGCCGATGAGTCCGAGCGGCTGCTGCGCGGGTTCCTCTCGAAGGCGCTGTTCGACGCCGGGCTGTACTGCCGGGCGGATGACCGCGGTGACCCCGTCATCCAGCTCGCGCCGCCGCTGACAGTGGGGCCGGCGGAGTTCCGCGAGATCGGCGACATCCTGCGCGGTGTGCTCAGCGAGGCCGCCCGCATCCTCTGACCCTTCGTCTCGCTTCACTCGCTCAGGGACCGGAGAATCTGGGTCGCTGAGCCTGTCGAAGCGCCGCACCCTTCGTCTCGCTCCGCTCGCTCAGGGACCAAGCCCCGGTTCCTGAGCGAGGAGCGCAGCGACGAGACGAAGGACGCTCAGGCCAGCTCTTCGGAGACGACCTCGTAGCGGATGCCATCGGGGCTGATCACGGTGATACCGAGCGCATCGAAACCGTCGGCGCGCAGCCGTTCCGGGCTGATCTCCTCGCCCGAGATGAGCCGCAGCACACCTTCCTCGTCACGGAAGTCGTCTTCTTCATCGTCCCAGTCGATGTTGTCGACGACAGCGATCTCCACCTCGAACACGGCGACACCGTCGCGCTCGAGCAGCGTGTCGGCGACGCGTTCCGCCAACTCGTCGCTGTCATACTCCTCGACGAACATCGCGTCATAGCCGTGCCGCGCGGCATCGAAGAGCACGATCTCCTCGCCGGTGTCGACAGCTCGCGCAACGACCAGCGACGGCTGTTCATGGTCGACGATGAGGCCGTACTCCTCGAGAATGCTGCCGCTGTAGCGGATCTCGAACCGGCGGCCACCCTCTGCCGAACGCAGCGCGAACGCGCGCACGATGTCTTCGTCGCTGTCGATCGCGAGAACGTGTCCGGCCAGATGCGTGGGAGTCAGAACAGTCATGCGCCCCATGCTAGGCCCAGCCGCGCGTGGCCTCCGGGTGGGTCGCTGAGCCTGTCGCAGCGCCCCAGATCTCACTCGGCCGCGTAGACCCGCTCACCCTCGACCCAGGTGCCGAGCACGCGCGTGTTCCCGATCTCCTCGGGCGGACCGTCGAAGGGGTCGCGGTCGAGCAGGGCGAGGTCGGCCAGCATTCCCACCCCGATCGTGCCGGTCTCGGGCAGGCTGTTCACCCGCGCCGACCCAGCGGTGTACGCCTGCAGCGCGGTGCCCAGATCGATCGCCTGCTCGGGCAGGAACGGCGGGTAGTCGCCCTCCCACTGCGAGGGCGCCGAGCGACGATTCACCGCCGTGTGGATGGCCGCGAGCGGATCCGGCGTCGACACCGACCAGTCGCTGCCCGCGGCGAGCGCAGCACCGGACCGCAGCAGATCACCGAACGGATACTGCCAGCCCGCGCGCGGCTCGCCGAGGAACGGCAAGGTCAGGTCGACCATCTGCGGTTCCAGCGTCGCCCACAGCATCTGCATGTTGGCCGTCACCCCGAGCCTGCGGAACCGGGGCACGTCGTCGGGGTGCACGACCTGGATGTGCGAGATGTGGTGCGGGTTTCCGCGCGGTCCGTTGCGGCGCAGAGCCGCTTCGACGGCGTCCAGGCATTCCCGCACGGCGCGATCGCCGATCGCGTGGAAGTGCAGGGTGAAGCCCAGCGCGTCCAGGCGCGCCGCTGCCTCTTTCAACAGTTCGGGCTCGACGAACGAGATGCCGGAGTTGTCGGTGAGGTGCCCGTGCCCGTCGCAGTAGGGCTCCAGCATCGACGCGGTGAAGTTCTCGGCCACGCCGTCCTGCATGATCTTCACGCTCGTGGCCGCGAAGCGGCCGACCCGGCCGGCGTCACGTTTGGCGACGAGATCGTCGATCTGCTCCAGCCCCCGCGCGCGGTCCCACCACAGCGATCCCACCACGCGGCCGGTGAGCTCCCCCGCCGCAGCCGCCGCGAGATACGCCGGCAAAGGGTCACCCGCATCACCGTAGGAGGTGCCGACGATGGCATCCTGCCAGGCCGTGATCCCGAACGAGTGCAGGTACCGCTGCCCGACGGCGAGCGCCTCGCGCAGCCGAGCCGGCGACTCGGGCGGAAGGAGACGATTGACCAGCCCCATGGCACCTTCGTGCAGGGTGCCGGTCGGATGCCCCTCGGCATCCCGCTCGATCCGCCCGTCCTCCGGGTCAGGCGTGTCCCGCGTGATCCCGGCCAGCTCCAACGCCTTGCTGTTCACCCATGCCCCGTGCCCGTCTCGGTTGGGCAGAAAGGCGGGCCGGTCGGCGACCGCCCGGTCGAGTGCAGCTGCGGTGGGTGTGCCTCCGGGGAACGCCGACATCTGCCAGCCGCCGCCGAGCAGCCATTCGTCGTGCGGATGCTCCGCGACGTAGGCGCGGATCCGAGCGAGGTACTGCTCCTCGGTCGCCAGCTCCGACAGGTCGCAGCGCAGCATGTCGAGACCACCCCAGAGCGGGTGCACATGCGCATCCTGGAATCCGGGCACGAGCAGCCGCCCGTCCAGGTCGATCACCTCGGTCGACGGGCCGATCAGACCCGCGGCATCCACCCCGACGGCGACGATGCGACCATCGCGAACCGCGACGGCGTCCCCACGCCCGCGCGACGCATCGGAGCGGAAGACGCGGCCGCCGTACGCGCCGCCGGCGAAGATCAGGTCGGCATGCGCCATTTCAACCACCTCCCATCGTGCGCGCGATATCGGTGGCCGAGTCGCCGGCCCGCTTGAGCACCAGCGCGACGAGCGCCAGAGCGACGAGCGTCAACAGCAGCATCACCGTCGAGACGGCGGCGATCTCCGGCCGCAGGCCGCTCCGCAGTGAACTGAGCACATACACCGGCCAGGGCGTCGTGCCCGAGACCTGCACGAACGCCGAGACGACCGTGTTGTCGAGGCTCAGCGTGAACGACAGCAGGAAGCCTGCCAGCACCGCCGGCATCGCCAGCGGCAGCGTCACCTTCCAGAACGTGCGGGCGGGGGTCGCGTAGAGATCGGCGGATGCCTCTTCGAGGCGGGCATCCTGACCGACCAGGCGGGCGCGCACGATGTACGAGACGATCGCGATCGAGAACAGAGAATGGCCGATCACCAGGCGCACGGTGCCGTCGTTGAACATCGCCATACCGAGGTCCTGCCCGAGGAACACCATCCACGGCAGCAGGGCGATCGCGTCGACGATCTCGGGGGTCACCGAGACCAGCAGCAACAGACCCAGGAACCACCACACCCATCGGCCCGGCCGGCGCGCCATCGCGATCCCGGCCAGGGTCCCCAGCAGCGAGGCGAGCAGTGCGGCGATGAGTCCGGTGCGCAGAGACACCATCACCGCGTCCCGGATCGCCGGTTTCTCCACGAGCGCCGCGAACGGCGCCAGGCTGAAGCCGTCCCATGCGACGAGCAGGCGGCCCGAGTTAAACGACGAGAGGATGATCACCACGATCGGCAGGAACAGGAAGGCGAACACCACGACCGCCCAGATCGTCAGCAGACGGTCGCCGGTGCGGCCGGCAGCGCGTGCGCGGCTCATGCGGACTCTCCCAGGACGAGGCGGTTGCGGGCGCGGAACGGGTACGACACGAGCCACAGGATGAGGGCAGCGACCCCGATGGTCGCCATGATCACGAGGATCAGCAGCACCGCCATCGCCGAGCCGAGCGCCCAGTTCTGCGCGGTGCCGAACTGGCTGGCCACGAGCTGGCCGATCATGTTGCCCTGTGCCCCGCCAAGCACGGTCGCGGTGATGTAGTCGCCCATCAGCGGGATGAACACCAGCAGCACCCCGGCGATGATGCCGGGACGGGCCAGCGGCACCGTCACCCGGAGGAACGTCGTCACCGCGCTGGCGCCGAGATCTTTGCTGGCCTCGCGCAGGGGCGTGCCGACGCGGTCGAAGGCGACGAACAGCGGCAGGATCATCAGCGGCAGGTAGTTGTAGACCACGCCGATGAGCACGGCGCCCCTGGTGTAGAGGATCTCGAGGGGCCCGTCGGTGAGACCGATGCCCTGCAGCGCGGTGGAGAGCCACCCCTCGGGCGAGAGGACCACCTGCCAGCCCAGGGTGCGGACGAGGAAGTTGGTCCAGAACGGCACCATCACAAGCGCCAGCAGCAGACCTCGTCGCGACGGCGGCGCCTTGACGGCCATCCAGTACGCGACGGGAAGACCGATCAGCAGGCACAGCAGCGTGCCGATCACACCGATCCACAGCGTGTTCAGAAACGTCGTGAAAAACGTCGGCGAGAGCGCCTCGAGGTACCGATCGAAGGACAGCACGTCATTGGCATGGGTGCCGAAGATGCCGGGCTTGTACCCGAAGCTGAACCACACCACCATCGCGATCGGCGCGACGAAGAAGATGAGCAGCCAGGCCCAGGCGGGCACGGCCAGCCCGAACCGCGGACTACGCACCCGCGGCGGCCTTCGTCTTGTTCCAGATCTCGACCACGCGTGTCTGCGCGTCGGTGACCTTGCCCTCGTGCATCGTCTTCACCTGCGCCTCGTCGAAGAAGACCATGTCGAGCTTTTCGACACCGGCCTCCTCGGCGGCCTCGCGGATGCCGGCTGCACCGGTGTCGTACCCGATGTAGTCGACCTGAGCGAGCTGGTTCTCCGGCGTGAGGATGAAGTTGAGGAACGCATGCGCCGCCTCGGGGTGCGGCGCGCCGACGGCGAGCGCCCAGTTGTCCATCCACAGCTCCGTGTCGGGCGCGCCGAGCACCCACTGCCAGCGGTCGGGGTCGGGTGACTCGAGGATGCCGATGCGCGCGTCGCCGTTCCATGACTGCATGAGCACGTGCGAGGCCTGCGGGATCGCCGCCCCACCCGGGTAGGAGTCGAAGGCGGAGATGTGCGGTGCAAGCTCTTCGACGAGGAACTTCTCGCACGCGTCCAGGTCGGCCGGGTCGGTGGTGTTCCAGTCGATGCCGTTGGCCCAGTAGTAGATGCCGCCGAGCGGTGCGGGGTCGTCGAGCACCGAGGTCTTGCCCGAGGCCTCGTTCTGCGCGGCGTCGATGAAGTCGGCCCAGGTCTTCAGCTCACGGGTGATCACGGTCTTGTCGTAGACGAATCCGGTGGTGCCCCAGGCCTTGCAGATGGAGTACTCGTTCTTGGGATCCCATGCCCGGCCGAGGAAGGCCGGGTCCATGTATTCGATGTTCGGGATGAGGTCGAGGTTGAGCTTGGCGAGCAGGCCGTTCTCGATCATCTGCGGGATGAACACGCCGGTGGGCACGACGAGATCGAATCCGCTGGTGCCCTTCGCGGCGACGAGCTTGGCGATCATCTCCTCGTTGGAGCTGAAGGTGTCCATGACGACCTTCGCCCCGCTGTCGCTCGTGAAGGCCTCGATGACTTCGGGGGCGTCGTACTCGCCCCAGCTGTAGATCGACAGCGAGTCTTCGACGGTGCCGCCGGTGGCTCCCGGCGCAGGCTGCCCCAGTCCCTGGCCGCCGGGCGAGCAGGCGGTGAGGATGCCCGCAGCGCCCACCGCGGCAATCGTGCCGATGAAGCCCCGGCGGGTGAGCTGGTGCCGCAGGACAGGGGCGATGGTGCTGTCGGCAAGGATGCGAATGCTGGCGTCGTTCATGAGTGCACTCCTTCGTGCGTCTTCTCGGGCCCGCTCTGCCGGGCGGGCCCCTGCTTCAGGTACGAGCGGGTTCGGGCAGGGTGATCACATGGGTGGCGGTGGTGGGGATGCCGTCGTCGGCGAAGAGCCGCACGTCGGCGGGCGACCAGGCGCAGCGCACGTCGTCGCCGACGGCGACGTCGGGGGCGGTGGGGGCCGGGGTGCGCACGAGCACGGTTTGGCCGTCGGTCGTGCCGACGACGACCTGCAGGATCTCGCCGAGGTACGACACGCTGAGCACGCGACCGTCGATGCCCGCACCGGATGAGGCGGCCGGCTGCAGACGGATGAACTCGGGCCGGATCGCCGCGACCGCTGGGCGTCCGGGGTCGACCCGGGCGTCACCCCAGCGCCCCTCGACGACCCCGGCGGTCGTCTCGACCGCATTCCCCTGCGCGGCGACGGTGCCGCGCAGGAAGTTCTGCTGTCCGATGAAGGAGGCGACGTAGGCGGAGGCCGGCGCGGCGTACACCCGCTCCGGGGCATCCAACTGCTCGATCCGACCGGCTCGCATGACGGCGATCCGGTCGCTCATCGACAGCGCCTCGCCCTGGTCATGCGTGACGAACACGAATGTCGTGCCCAGCCGGGCCTGCAGCAGCTTGAGTTCGACCTGCATCTCTTCGCGCAGCTGCCGGTCCAGCGCCGCAAGCGGTTCGTCGAGCAGCAGCACGCTGGGGCGGTTGATCAGCGCGCGGGAGAGCGCGATGCGCTGCTGCTGACCACCCGAGAGCTGGGTGGGCTTGCGGTCGGCGAACCGACGCAGCTGCACCATGTCGAGGGCAGCGATGACCCGCTCGCGCTGTTCTGCTTTGGGCACGCGGCGCTGCTGCAGGCCGTAGGCGACGTTCTCGGCGACGGTCATGTGCGGGAAGAGCGCGTAGGCCTGGAAGACCGTGTTGACCTCACGCTTGTAGGGCGGCAGGCTCAGCACGCTGCGCCCGGAGATGCGGATGTCGCCGGCATCCGGGTACTCGAAGCCGGCGATCATGCGCAGCGTGGTGGTCTTGCCGCAGCCGGACGGGCCCAGCAGCGAGAGGAACTCCCCCGGCTCGACCGTGAGGGAGAGGTCGTCGACGGCGACGGCATCGCCGTACGTCTTCGTGATGCCCTCGATCTGCACGCCCCCGGTGCGGGTATCTGGGGCGGAATGCGACGGTGCGGAATCGGTCATGAAACCTCCACGGTGAGATCTGACTGTCGCCAGTCAATCGCAGCGAGGCGAGGAGGTACAGCGAAATGCGAAGATCGGATGCGATCTTGCGACGATATCCGTTGCAAAGGTCAGAGCCCGCAACGGATAGTCGGCTACTTTGCGTCGAACTGGAACGCCTTCATGAGTTCCTCGACGGCCTGCTCGCGCTGCTCGCCGCCGTCCTCGAACATGTGGGTGACATGCGTGCGCAGGTGGTTCTCGAGCAGCAGGCGGTTCAGCGATTCCAGCGACTTCTGGATGGCACGGGACTGCGTGATGATGTCCATGCAGTACTCCTCGTTCTCGATCATCCGCGTGACGCCGCGCAGTTGACCCTCGAGGATGCTCGCGCGATGCAGCGCCCGCTTCTTGATGTCTTCGATCACTCTTAGAGCGTAGTCGCCGTGACAGGATGGAGGGCATGTCGCGTACGCCGATGGCGCTGCTCTCGCCCGCCGATCAAGAGCGGTTGCGGGGACTGCGCCGGATGAAGGCCGTTGCCCTGGGGGCACTGATCGTGATGGCAATCATCTTCGTGATCGCCTTCTGGCTGCAGGGGCGCTACCCGTGGTTGGGCTACGTGCGGGCGGCCGCCGAGGGTGGCATGGTCGGCGCTCTGGCCGACTGGTTCGCCGTGACCGCCCTGTTCCGGCATCCGCTGGGTCTGCCCATCCCGCACACCGCGATCATCCCCAACCGCAAGGACGAGATCGGTCGGTCGCTGGGCGAGTTCGTCGAGACGAACTTCCTCTCGTCCGAGGTAGTGCGCGAGAAGGTTTCGACGACGGCGGTCGCGCAGCGCCTGGGCGACTGGTTGTCGCAGCCCGTGCACGCCGAGCGGGTGGCCACCGAGGGCTCCGCGATCGCGTCCGCCGTGCTGCGTGCGCTCAGCGATGACGATGTGCGCGACCTCATCGCCGACCTCGCCAGGGAGCACCTCGTCGACCCCGAGTGGGGGCCGCCTGCGGGAGCGTGGCTTGAGCGCATCGTCGAGGCGGACGCGCACCGCGGCGCCGTCGACCTCGCCGTGGACAGCATCCACACGTGGCTCGACGCCAACGCCACCGCATTCACGGGACTCATCTCGCGCCGCCTCCCGTCCTGGGTGCCGCGCATGGCGCACCGTTTCGTCGACGAGACCGCTTACAACGAGGCCGTGAAGTTCATCCGCGCTGTGCAGGCCGATCCGCAGCATCCGGCCCGGCTGGCGATCGACGGCTACCTGGCACGCCTGGCCGATGGCCTGCAGCACGATCCCGAGATGCGGGCCCGCCTCGAGCGCGCGAAGGCCGGCGTGTTCGACAGTCCCCGCGTGGGAGAGCTCGCCGCGCAGGTGTGGAACACCGCCAAGGCCGGGCTGCTCGATTCGCTCGCCGACTCGGACAGCGGTCTGCGCCGGCGCGCTGTGGCCGCCCTCGTCGACATCGGTGGGCGCCTGCAGTCTGATGCTGGGCTGCAGCGACGCGTGGATGGGTGGGCGACCGAGGCCGCGGTCTTCCTCGTCGACCGCTACCGGCACGACATCGCGTCGATCATCACCGACACGGTCGAGCGGTGGGATGCCGCCGAGACGACCGAGAAGATCGAGCTCATGGTCGGTCGCGACCTGCAGTACATCCGCCTGAACGGCACGATCGTGGGCGCCCTCGCCGGGCTGGCCATCTTCGCCGTCGCTCATGCCCTGATCCCCGGAGTCTGACATGGCCCTCTCCCACGACCCGCTCTGGCCGCGCGCCGGCGGCTGGCCCGCCTTCGATGCCGACGCGGATGCCGATGCGGCGATCCTCGGCGTTCCCGCGTGGCGCACCTCGCTCTCCCCGACGGGGGCGCACGCCACGCCTGCCGCCGTGCGCGAGGCGCTGGCCCGGTACAGCCCCACGCTGATGGGTCCGCCGCCGGTGGATCTGAACGCCGTGCTGCGCATCCGGGATGCGGGGGATGTCGCGGAGCCGGACGGCGACGAGGGTGTCGCTGCCGTCGTCGCTCGCGTGCGGGGGCTGGAACCGGCGTTCGTCATCGCCCTCGGAGGCGACAACTCGGTGACGTACGGCGTCGCGCGGGGCGCACGGGCGACGGGTCTGATCACGTTCGACGCGCACTTCGACCTGCGCGACGGCGTCTCCAACGGATCGCCCGTGCGCCGGCTCGTCGAAGACGCACCGGACGGCGAGCGCATCGATCCGACGCGGATCGTGCAGATCGGCATCTCCGACTTCACCAACTCTGTCGCCTACGCGCAGCGCGCCCTCGACTGGGGCATCCGCGTGATCACCCTCGATGAGGTGCGTCGACGCGGCATTGACGACGTCGTCGCCGAGGCACTCGAGATCGCCGGTGCGGGCCCCGACGCCCGCATCCATTTGGATGTCGACGTCGACGTGTGCGACCGCGCCGTGACACCCGGGTGCCCGGCGAGCGCACCCGGGGGCCTGGCGGCGTGGGAGCTGCGCGCACTGACCCGTGCGGTCACGTCGGATGCCCGGGTCGTCAGCGCCGACCTCGTCGAGGTGGATGCCACCACCGACACACCTGATGGGCGGACGGTGCGACTCACGGCGCTGTGCGTGCTGGAGATGCTCGCCGGCCTCGCGGCGCGCTGACCGCGGGGCTACCCGGCGAGCGCTGCGTCAGCCGCGCAGCGCCTCGGCGATCGGCACGGTGCCGTCGTTGAAGCGGATCGTGCGGCCGATGGTGGCCGGCTCGATGAGGGTCTGCGCGACGACCAGCGCCACGTTTCCCCTCGACACCTCACCGGAGTCATCCGCCTCGGCGTCGATCAGACCGGTGGGTTCGGCAAGCGTCAGGCGGCTCGGGCCGAGCACCGTCCAGTCCAGGGTGCTGCGGCGCAGGTGCGCGTCGGCCGCGGCCTTCGCTTCGGCGTAGGCGAAGAACCCGTCGGCTTCGTCGATGCCATGCGTGGGTGAGGATCCGAAGTAGGACACCATCACGTAGCGCGCAACGCCCGCATCGCGGGCTGCGTCCATCGAGCGGATCGCCCCGTCACGGTCGACCGCCATGGTGCGCTCGGCGTCGCCGCCTCCGGCACCGGCCGACCAGACAACGGCATCCTGGCCTTCCAGCATGCGGGCGACGCCGCCGCGCGTCTCGCGTTCGATGTCGAACACGACGGGCGTGGCGCCGAGCGCACGCAGCTCGTCGGCGTGGGTGTCGTCACGGATCACCGCGGAGACCTCGTCGCCGCGGGCGGCGAGCAGCGGGATGAGCAGACGGGCGACTTTGCCGCGGCCGCCGAAGATCGTGATGCGAGTCATCACCCCACGCTACCCCGGCCTGCCGGCACCGGGGTCGTCACTCGAGGCGGGCGATGCCGTCCTTCCACACCTGGGCGACCAGGGGCACCCCTGGCCGGTAGGCGAGGTGCACGCGGGTCGGGGCATCGAGCAGCACGAGGTCGGCGCGCATGCCTGCGGCGATCACGCCCACGTCATCGCGGCGCAGTGCGGCCGCTCCCCCGGCGGTCGCCGCCCACACCGCCTCGGCGGTCGTCATGCCCATGTCACGCACGGCGACGGCGATGCAGAACGGCATCGACGAGGTGAAGCTCGAGCCGGGGTTGGTGTCACAGGCAAGCGCGACGGTCACGCCGGCGTCGATCAGCCGCCGCGCGTCGGGGTAGGGCTGGCGGGTCGAGAACTCCACGCCGGGCAGCAGGGTGAGCACAGTGTCCGAGGCGGCGAGCGCGGCGATGTCGGTCTCGGTCAGGTAGGTGCCGTGGTCGACGGATGCCGCCCCCACCTCGATCGCCAGCTGGATGCCCGCGCCCGGGCCGAGCTGGCTGGCGTGCACGCGCGGGGCGAGCCCCTTGGCGATGCCCGCCTCGAGCACGCGCCGGGACTGCTCCACGGTGAAGGCGCCGGTCTCGCAGAACACGTCGACCCACTTCGCGTGCGGCGCGCAGGCGTCGAGCATCGGTCCGATCACGAGGTCGACGTAGTCGTCGCCGCGATCGGCGTACTCGGCGGGCACGACGTGCGCCCCGAGGAAGGTCACCTCGGGGGTGACCTCGGCGGCCAGGCGCACGAGGCGCTCCTCGGTCGCGACGTCGAGCCCGTAGCCGCTCTTGATCTCGACCGTGGTGGTGCCCTGGGCGAGCATCTCGGCGAGGAAGCCCTGCAACCGCTCGCGCAGGTCGTCGTCGGAGGCGGTTCTGGTGGCGGCGACGGTGGAGCGGATGCCGCCGGCGGCATACTTCTGGCCTGCCATGCGCGCCTCGAACTCCGAGGCGCGGTCGCCGCCGAAGACGAGGTGGCTGTGGCTGTCGACGAAACCGGGGATGACGGCTCGCCCCCCGGCATCCACGATCTCCTCCGCCGCGGGAGCGTCGGCGGCGTCACCGACCCAGACGATGAGCCCGTCATCGACCAGCACCGCAGCATCGTGGCGCGTGCCGCTGCGGTCGTCGCCCGCCGCGACGTTCGTCGTCAGTTCACCGATGTTCGTGATCAGCATCCGCCCACCCATCTCACCCTCCGCACCCCTCATCCGCCGCACCCCTCATCCTTGTCCCACTTTCCGCCCCACGTGTCCCACTTTCTGCAGAGCATGTCCCACTTTCTGCTGTCAAACCGGGGTCATAACAGCAGAAAGTGGGACATGGGTCTGGCGGCGGAGGGGCGTCAGAGCATCGGCACCTTCAGGCCGCGCTCGCGGGCGACATCCTTGGCGTGCTCGTAGCCGGCATCCACATGGCGCATGACGCCGGTGCCGGGGTCATTGGTCAACACGCGCTCGAGCTTCTCCGCGGCCAGCGGCGTACCGTCGGCGACGGTGACCTGACCGGCGTGGATGCTGCGCCCGATGCCGACGCCGCCGCCGTGGTGCAGCGAGACCCAGGATGCCCCGGATGCCGTGTTCAGCAGCGCGTTCAGCAGTGGCCAGTCGGCGATCGCGTCGGAGCCGTCCTTCATGGCCTCGGTCTCACGGTACGGAGAGGCGACCGAACCCGAGTCGAGGTGATCGCGGCCGATGACGATCGGTGCCTTCAGCTCGCCTGAGGCGACCATCTCGTTGAACTTCAGCCCGGCGAGGTGACGCTCCTTGTAGCCGAGCCAGCAGATGCGGGCGGGCAGCCCCTCGAAGTGCACCTTCTCGCCGGCCTTCTCCAGCCACCGGTGCAGCGCGGCATCCTCCGGGAAGAGCTCCGCGATCGCCCGGTCGGTCTTGTAGATGTCCTCCGGGTCGCCCGAGAGCGCCGCCCACCGGAACGGCCCGCGCCCCTCCTCGAACTGCGGACGGATGTACGCCGGTACAAAGCCGGGGAAGGCGAACGCACGGTCGAAGCCGCCAAGCTCTGCCTCGGCACGGATCGAGTTGCCGTAATCGAACACCGCGGCGCCGCCATCCTGGAAGGCGACCATCGCGGCCACATGCGCGGCCATCGACTCCCGCGAGCGGCGGGTGAACTCCTCGGGATCACGCTCGGCCTCCGCCTTCCAGTCGTCGAAGGCGATGCCGACCGGCAGGTACGCCAGCGGATCGTGAGCGCTGGTCTGATCCGTCACCACGTCGATCGGCACACCGCGGCGCAACAGCTCGGGGAACAGCTCCGCGGCGTTGCCGACGACGCCGACGGAGAGCGCCTCACCGGCATCCTTCGCGGCCACGGCACGTGCGACGGCTTCGTCGAGGTCGGTGGTGTACTCGTCGAGGTAGCCGTGCTCGACCCGTCGCGCCAGACGCGACTCGTCGACGTCGACGATGAGCACGGCACCCTCGTTGAGTGTGACGGCGAGCGGCTGCGCGCCGCCCATGCCGCCCGCGCCTCCGGTGAGGGTGAGCGTGCCGCGGAGCGAGTCGCGGCCGAGCGAACGCGCGACGGCGGCGAACGTCTCGTAGGTGCCCTGCAGGATGCCCTGGGTGCCGATGTAGATCCACGACCCTGCGGTCATCTGCCCGTACATGGTCAGACCCAGCGCCTCGAGGCGGCGGAACTCGGGCCAGTTCGCCCAGTCACCGACGAGGTTGGAGTTGGCGATGAGCACACGCGGCGCCCACTCGTGGGTGCGGAACACGCCGACCGGTTTGCCGGACTGCACGAGCAGCGTCTCGTCGGGTTCGAGCTCGTCGAGCGTGCGCACGATCGCGTCGTACGCCTCCCAGCTGCGGGCGGCGCGACCGGTGCCGCCGTAGACGACGAGGTCTTCGGGGTGTTCGGCGACCTCGGGGTCGAGGTTGTTCATCAGCATCCGCTTGGCGGCCTCGGCACCCCAGCTCTTGGCGGTGCGCTCGTTGCCGCGGGCGGCGCGGACGGTGCGGGTGAGGTCAGACATTCGCGTGCTCCTTCGCAGTGGCGAGGACGGCACCGGAGCGGACGAGCTCGGTGACGGCCTCCATGTCGGGTGAGAGGAAGTGGTCGGGGCCGGGTCCGGCGGCGACGGTGCGGACGAGATCGCGCACGGCACCGGTGGCAGGTCCTGCCTGCAGCGGGGCGCGCAGATCCAGGGCGCGGGCGCCGGTGAGGATCTCGATCGCGAGGACGCGCGTGAGCCCATCGATCGCGCGACGCAGCTTGCGTGCGGCCGCCCATCCCATCGAGACGTGGTCCTCCTGCATGGCGGATGACGGGATGGAGTCGACGGATGCCGGCGCGGCCAGTCGCTTGAGCTCCGAGACAATGCCTGCCGCCGCGTACTGGGCGATCATGAGCCCGGAGTCGACCCCCACCTCGTGTGCGAGGAACGGCGGCAGGCCGTGGCTGCGGGCCGGGTCGAGCGCGCGGTCGGTGCGACGCTCGGAGACAGAGGCGACGTCGGCCACCGAGATCGCGAGGAAATCGAGCACGGCGGCCACGGGCGCGCCGTGGAAGTTGCCGTTGGATTCGATGCGCCCGTCGGAAGTGATGACAGGGTTGTCGATGACGGATGCCAGCTCGCGTTCGGCGATCATCGTGGCGTGGGCCATGGTGTCGCGCGCGGTGCCGTGCACCTGCGGCGAGCAACGCAGCGAGTAGGCGTCCTGCACGCGCCCGTCGTCAGGCCCCTTGTGGCTGGCGACCATGGGCGAGTCGCCGAGGAAGGCGCGCAGATTCGCCGCGGATGCCGCTTGTCCCAGCTGCGGACGCAGTGCCATGAGGTCGGCGGCGAACACGGCATCCGTGCCCAACTGCGACTCGATCGACATCGCGGCGGACAGGTCGGCGGTGGTGACGAGAGTCTCGAGGTCGTGCAGGGCAAGCACGAGCATCCCGAGCATCCCGTCGGTGCCGTTGATGAGGGCGAGCCCCTCCTTCTCGACGAGCACGAGCGGCTCGATGCCGGCGGACGCGAGCGCCTCGGATGCCGGCTGCAAGACGCCGGCGGCGTCACGAACATCGCCCTCCCCCATGGCCGCCAATGCGACGTGCGAGAGCGGGGCAAGGTCCCCGGAGCACCCGAGCGAGCCGTACTCACGGACGATCGGCGTGATGCCGGCATTGAGCATGGCGGCGTAGGTGTCGACCACGACGGGGCGCACACCGGTGTGACCCGAGGCGAGGGTCTGCAGGCGCAGCAGCTGCAGGGCGCGCACGACCTCGGTCTCGACCTCGGGGCCGGTGCCGGCCGCGTGGGAGCGGATGAGGCTGACCTGCAGCTGGCGGCGACGGTCGGGCGCGATGAACGTGGTCGCGAGGGCACCGAAACCGGTGGAGACCCCGTAGTGCGGATGCGGGTCTGCGGCGAGTCCGTCGATCACGGCACGGGCGGCGATCACCCGCTCACGCGCTTCGTCGGCGATGACGACAGGGGCGTGATGGCGAGCGACGGCGACGACATCGGCCGGCGACAGGGTCGCCGCGCCGACGATGACGGGGGTGGTGATCTGCATACTTCGATTCCACACCGTCTCGGCGCGCGATCGGATGCCGCATGGCAGACTGTGTCTGTGATCTCAGACAATACCGACGGTGTCGGGAGCCGCCCGCAAGTGCCAGCGGCCGATCACACCCTGCGCATCCTTCGCCACCTGGCCCGGCGGCCGGCACCGGTCGCCGCCTCCGCGCTGGCTCGCGATCTGGGTATCCCCCGCTCGACGATCTATCACCTGCTCGCCACACTCGAGGAGCATGGGTTCGTCGTGCACCTACCGCAAGAGCGGCGCTGGGGTCTGGGCACGAGCGCGTTCGAGCTCGCCGGCGGCTATGCCCGACAGGAGCCGCTCGCGCGGCTCGGCCGACCGTTGCTGGCCACGCTGGTCGACCGGCTCGGCGAGAGCGCGCACCTGGCGGTGATGAGCGGGCGCGACGTGCTGTACATCGTCGAGGAGCGGGCGGCTCGCCGCCCCGCGCTGGTGACAGAGGTGGGCGTGCGACTGCCGGCGCACCTCACCGCCACTGGGCGGGCCATGCTGGCAGCGCTGCCTGCCAGTCAGGTGCGTGCGCTGTATCCCGATGCGGCCGCGTTCACCGAGCGCACCGGGCACGGACCCACGCGTCCGAGCGAGTTGCGCAGCATCCTGCAGGCGGTGCGCAGCTCGGGCTACGCGAGCGAGGACGGCGAGGTGACGGCCGCGTTCCGTTCCGTGGGTGTGCCGGTGCAGGATGCCTCGGGCTGGCCGGTGGCGGCGGCCGCGGTCACCTGGTCGGCTGAGCGGGAGCTCGACCCCGAGCGCGCGGTCGCGGCCCTGCGTGAGACGGCGACGGAGCTTCAACGCAGACTGCGGCGCTGACCGGAACCGGATGCCGCACCCGCAATCGCCGCGCGCGACGGGAGCTCCCACCGCTGCAGCACCGCTCCCACATGCTTTTCGACGGTGGACTCACTCACCCCCAACTGGTCGGCGATCGCCCGATTGGTCGACCCGGCCACGATGAGCTCGACGACCTGCCACTGCCGTCCGGTGAGCCCCGGGCGCGGGACATCGTCACCCAAGCGTCCGCCCAGAGCCGCCGCGACGCCGGCCCGCGTCGCGACGCCGAAGGCGTGCAGCACACGGGAGACGTGGATGCGCACAGTGTGCTCAGAGAGGTACTCGATCGCGGCGATGTCAGCGTTGCTGAGTCCTGCCGCAATGTGCAGTCCGATCTGTCGTTCCCGTGGCGAGAGGACTTCCCAGCCGTGGTGTGCTGCGGGCGGCAGCCGGCGACCGATCGCGCGCAGCTCGCGCGCGGCGGACGCACGCACCGAGGCGAAGCCGGCAGGATCGGTGCGAGCGACGACCTGTTCGAAGTGACGGGTGGCCTCACCGCGCTCCTGCAGCGCGATCCGCGCCTTTCCGACGAGCAGTTCGGCAGCGACGGCTTCGAACTCTCGGCCACGCTCGCGTGCGCGTCGTACCGAGCGTTCTGCCGCGAGCAGCGCGCCCTGCGCGTCTCCCTCTGCGAGCGCCACCCGGCTGATGATTCGGTCGACTGTGGGCCCGCCAATAGGGTGATCGACGAACGGCATCGCCCGCAGTAGCCACGCTCGCGCCGCGTCGAAGTCCCCCTCGTCCAGCGCCACGCGGGTGAGCACTTCGAGCGCCCAGCCGCGATCGACCGTGCGAATACGCGCGAAGTCGGCGCTGACAGCGGCGCGCAGGACCGCGCGCGCGGCCGTCGTGGTGTCGTTGTCGAGATCGGCGGCATATGCGGCAAGCAGCAGGACGCCGCTCAACGCGGCGTTCGTCGGTGACAGGTCGGATGCCAGGATGCTGCGCACGCCAGCTCGCGCCCTCGTGCGCCGACCACCCGCGGCGGCGATGAAGGTCAGGGTGGCAGAGAGAAAAAGCCGCGCGGACGGGGGAACGTCGAGTGCCATTCCCGCCTCCGCTTCGTGCGCAGCACCGATGACATCACCGGCGAACAGCCGGACGCGAGCACGAAACGCGTGTACGAATGGCAGGAACGGATGCATTCCGCCGAACAGCTCCACCGGTGCGGGCATCACGTGGAGAAACTGCGCCGCGAGGTCGATCCGGGCTTCCGACAGCGCGGATTCACCAAGCATGCAGAGCAGAGGGATGCGCAGCTCCGGACGGAAAGCGGCATGCAGGTCAAGGGCCTCATCCAACGAGATGGTCGGCGCTTGGCTGAGAGCACCCGAACGCGCGAGTCCGCCGGCCGCTGCCGTTAACG
>NZ_JBBDGN010000035.1:0-1092 GCF_037204145.1 Microbacterium istanbulense | reverse complement strand
TGTACTTCCCCGACAGGTTGTGAACGGCTGAGGTAGCGAAGACCTCCGGGCAGGATGTGGGTTACCACACTCGCATCCTGACCGCGGAGGTCTTCGTGTCCCACGCTAACGCGCCTTTGACGCCGGAGGGTCGTCGTCGTCTTGTTGTTCTCGTCGTTGATGAACGGTGGTCGTTGCGGCGGGCGGCAGAACGGTTCCAGTGCTCGCCTGCAACGGTGAAGCGATGGGTAGATCGGTATCGGGCCGGACAGCCGCTGGTTGACCGTAGCTCGAGGCCGGTCTCGTCTCCGAACCGGCTGCCACGGAAGACAGAGCACCGGATCGTCGCGCTGCGGTTCACCCGCCGGTGGGGCCCGCACCGGATCGCGTATCACCTGCACCTGGCACGGGCGACGGTGGGTCGGGTGCTGGCCCGCTACGGCATGCCGAAGCTGGCGAACATCGACCAGGCCACCGGGCTGCCGGTGCGCAGACCGAAGCCGAAGCGGTACGAAGTCGCAGCCCCTGGCCAGCTGGTGCATGTCGACATCAAGAAGCAGGGTCGCATCCCCGACGGCGGCGGCTGGCGCGCACACGGCCGAGGATCTACCCAAGACCGCGCTGCGGGTTCGGTCCGGGACAAGGCAGCCAGGCAGGGAGCAGCAGGCTCCCGTGGCTACCGGTACCTCCATCACGCGGTCGACGACCATTCCCGGGTGGCGTACTCGGAGATCCTCGACGATGAACGCAAGGCGACCGCCGCGGGATTCTGGGTCCGCGCCAACGCGTTCTTCCAGGACCTCGGGGTGACGGTCACCGCGGTGATGACTGACAACGGTGCGTGCTACCGCTCGCACGTCTTCGCGGACGCTCTCGGCGAGGGAGTGAAGCACAAGTGGACCAGGCCCTACCGACCGCAGACGAACGGGAAGGTCGAGCGCTTCAACCGCACTCTCGCAGCCGAATGGGCCTACGCAGCCACTTACACCAGCGAAGACGAGCGCGCCGCCGCATACGAGACCTGGCTGCATCACTACAATCACCACCGACCCCACACCGGCATCGGCGGGCAGACCCCCTCAGAACGCGTTCACAACCTCACGGGGAAGTACA
>NZ_JBBDGN010000034.1:0-1270 GCF_037204145.1 Microbacterium istanbulense | reverse complement strand
CTCTTCAGGTGATGTGTCAATGGGTGCACACTTGGCATCCAACCGACCTGAGACTGCGCGAACAGGGGGTGAAGGTAGAGGGTGACCATCTCAAGGGGGATAGACGGCTCGGCGGCACACCAAGCACCAGCGGGCAATACGACGATGGAACCCGCTACAAGGTCGATCAACCCGGAGGCCGTTCGAAGCTGTCCCCATCCCTCTGTCACGAAGATCAGCTTGAGACTCTCTGCGACCACCGGGCTTGAAGGCCTTGAATGAACGACCGTTCGGGTGGTGAGCGGCAGCGTCGTGGGGAAAAGAGCATCTCTTGAGAGTCTGATCACCTCGACCTCCCGCATGCTCTTCCGATCCCACTGATTGGACGCTGTCAGCTCGACGTCGACGATGAGGCTGGAGCGCATCACTGGACTCCACTGCACTGGACTCCACTGCGACGGCCTCATTGCTCGGCGCCCTCTCGGCCGGACTCCCCTCCCGGATCTCACGTACAACCAAGAGCAAGTTTGTTTGGACCTTAAGGTCCAGTATAGTCGACCTACGTCCGAACAGGCGGCGGAGCCCAGGAGGCGCTCGCGCGGCCGCGGTGGGCGTCGGGAAGTCATGAACTTGCTCGGCTGAGCATGCATGCGAGGTCTGCGCGAGAACTCGCCGGGAACGAGGTGGAGAGATGCAAGAAGTCGATCAGGCCTTCCTCCTTGCCTTCGCCGGGGTGGCGGGAACACTTCTCGGAACGTTCGTCGTTGGCGTGTTCTTCTACATCGACTCAGAAATGCACATGCGCCTCGAAGTTTCGGAGGCGGCTGATCGATACCAAAGGTCCTCGATCCGGTGGGTCTTCACGGCATACTCGGTTGCTCTCTTCGTGCCCCTCGTATTCGCTGCGCTTCATCCGCTGTGGGGCTCGCTCGCGTTCGGACTGTTCGGAGTCGTCCTCCTGGCGATGACCGTAGATTGCGTTCGCAGGATCCTCGCAAAGGGGGCCTCGGGGTCTTCTCGTGCCCTCGTAGCCAATCAATGGCTCTCGAGCGTCGTTCTCGTGTCAGCGCTGATCCTCCCGTGGGCGCTCGGCGGGTGGGCTCCGTCACCAGGCGCGTTTGTTCCCTCCCTCCTGCTTCTGCTCGCGACTGGGTTCACCAGCACCGCGGCGCTGATCATGGCGCAGTTCGACGCGACCATGGGCATGGTCGAAGAAACCATCGCGACGAAGTCAGCCCCGGGGTCGGACTCGAAACAACCGCCGCTCTAGGAGGCGTCAGGGCCTCCTAGG
>NZ_JBBDGN010000033.1:0-1298 GCF_037204145.1 Microbacterium istanbulense | reverse complement strand
GGGTCTGCCCCGAGTCTTGTTGACAGTCGGGGTTTGGGGTGATCAGGCCGCTTCTGCGTCCTTGTAGATCATCTCAAACTCGGCGGGGGTGAGTTTGCCGAGGCCGCGCTGCCGGCGTCGGCGGTTGTACTTCGTTTCGATCCAGGTGACCATCGCGAGGCGGAGATCGGCGCGGGTGTCCCAGCGTCTCGTGTTGAGTACGTTCTTCTGGAGGAGACTGAAGAAGCTCTCCATACTCGCGTTGTCCCCGGCGCCGTAGGACCTGCCCATGGAGCCGACGAGCCCGTTGTTGCGGAGCAGGTTCTGGGTGCGTTTCGCGCGGAACTGGCCGCCTCTGTCGGAGTGGCAGATCGTGCCGTCAGGTGAGCGCAACGCGATCGCGTTGCGCATCGCCGCGCGGGCGAGAGATGACTTCATGCGGGTGTCGATGGAGTAACCGACGATCTTGTTCGACCAGACGTCTTTGATCGCGCAGATGTAGAGCTTGCCTTCTCTGGTCGGGTGTTCCGAGATGTCCCAGAGCCAGACCTTGTTCGGCCCGTCGGCGATGAACTCGTGCCGGATGACGCCGTGCTCGTCGATGACCGCGAGGAGGTCATCGTGCGGCGCAGGTCCCGTGCTGCCGGGTTTGCTGCGCTTGCGGTGGTGCGACGCATGGATGCCCGCGATCCGGCAGAGTCGGTGCACCCGGTTCTCGCTCGCGGAGATCCCGTGCTCGGACTCGAGCTCATCGGTGAGGAACCTGTAGCCGAGCGTGACGTCGTCGGCATGGAGGTCGTAGAGCACATCGATCAGGTGCGCGTCGTCCCAGTCCCGCTGGGAGACCGGGTCTTTGAGCCACTGGTAGTACCCCTGCCTGGACAGGCCGAGGACCCGCAACGCCACCGCGACCGGCACCCTCACGGGAGCACCGGCCGCAGCCATCTCGTGGACGAGCGGGAAGACTATTTTCCCGGCAGGTTCGCCTGCGACAGATACGCCGCGGCCCGCCGCAGCACCTCGTTCTCCTGCTCCAACAGCCGGATCCGCTTATTCGCCTCACGCAGCTGCTTGCGCTCGTCGTCGGTCAGGCCGGCACGCTTGCCGTCCTCGACGTCGGCCTGCTTCATCCAGTTGCTCAACGAGCCTTCGGAGATACCGAAGTCCTTCGCGATCTGCGCCAGCGGCGCCTGACCCTTCCGGGCCACGGCCACGACATCATCGCGGAACTCTCGGGGATAGGGCTTTGCCACAAGAACATCCTTCCAGCGAGGACGAATCCTCACAGTTCAGATGTCAACAAGACTCGGGGCAGACCC
>NZ_JBBDGN010000032.1:0-1301 GCF_037204145.1 Microbacterium istanbulense | reverse complement strand
GGCGCTTGACCCCTGATCTTGGACACGCTGATTCCAGCACGTTGCTGGGGAAGCGAGAATCCAAGGGATGGCAAGGAAGAACTACACGGACGAGTTCCGGCAGCGGGCGGTGGACTTGTACGAGTCCACGCCTGGGGCGACGTTGAAGGCGATCGCGGCGGATCTGGGGATCTCCCGCGGTGCGCTGCGGGAGTGGGTCGACAAGCGCGGCTCCGGGACGACGACCGCCGACACGACGACATCGCCGCCCGCGGCGGGGCGGACGGAGTCGCCGGCGGCGAAGATCATCCGGCTCGAGGCCGAGAACGCGCGGCTGGAAGCGGAGCGGCTCAAGCTCGAGACGGAGCGGGACATCCTCCGTCAGGCGGCGAAGTATTTCGCTGGGGAGACGAACTGGTGAACCGCTTCCAGTTCGTCGAGGACCACAAGGACGCCTACGGCGTGAAGCGGTTGTGTGAGGTCATCGAGATCGCCAGGTCGTCGTTCTACGCCTGGCTGGCGGCAGCGCCGGGACGGGCTGCGAGAGCTGCCGAAGACGCGGCCCTCGCCGCGCGGATCCGGGTGCTGCAGGACCCTGCGCAGGGTGGCGACCGCGCCTACGGGGCGCCACGGATCACCGCCGACCTCAACGACGGCGTCACCGCTGCCGAGCGGGTGAACCACAAGCGGGTCGCCCGCGTGATGCGCGAAAACAACCTTGCCGGGATCCGGCTGCGCCGACGGGTGAAGACCACGATCCCGGACCAGTCCGGACGCCGGTTCCCCGACCTGATCGGGCGGGATTTCTCCATCGGTGAGCCGAACCGCCGGTACGTCGGCGATATCACCTACCTCCCCATCGCCGACGGGTCGAACCTGTATCTCGCGACCTGCATCGACCTCGGGTCGCGGAAGCTCGCGGGCTGGCAGGTCGCCGACCACATGCGCACCGAACTCGTCGAAGACGCCCTGCGCGCTGCGGCCCGCGACCGCGGGTCACTGGCCGGCGCGATCTTCCACTCCGACCACGGCTCGGTCTACGCCTCGAAGGCCTACGCGGCCCTCTGCGAGCATCTCAAGGTGACCCAGTCCATGGGTGCGGTGGGTACGAGCGCCGACAACTCACTGGCCGAGAGCGTCAACGCCGCGCTCAAGCGGGAGCTCCTCGAGGGCGCCACGGCGTTCCCCGACCAGACCACCGCCTACCGGGCCGTGTTCCGGTGGGCGAACCGCTACAACACCCGCCGACGCCACTCCGCGATCGGCTACGTGAGCCCGAACACCTACGAAGCCGCCCACGCGGCGACCGCGTCCGCTACCCT
>NZ_JBBDGN010000031.1:0-1366 GCF_037204145.1 Microbacterium istanbulense | reverse complement strand
TGAAGCGTCCCATGTTTTCTGCCGCTCCTATGCGGGGTGCGGCTCTCGGTTGAGGGCTGCGTAGTGGGCTTGCTCGAACTCGGCAGGTGGGACGTAGCCGAGGCTCGAGTGAAGCCTACGAGTGTTGTACCAGTCGACCCAGCCGGCGGTCGCGTACTCGACGTCGCTGAGGGTCCGGTAGGGGCCGTCGTGGAACACGGTCGTGCGGATGCACTCGGCCTTGTAGAGCCCGTTGATCGTCTCCATCAGGGCGTTGTCGAGCGCGTCGCCGACCGATCCGATCGAGGGCGCGATGCCGTCGAGAGCGAGCTTGTCGGTGTAGGCCACGGAGACATATTGCGACCCGGCATCCGAGTGCGCACGCAGCTGATTCGGTTGGATCGGGTGGCCCTGTCGGCCGCGTTCCCACAGGCCCATTCGCAGCGGGATCATCACGAGCTCGACGTGCTTGGTGGTCTGCGCGTGCCAGGCGATGATGCGTTGCGAGTAGACGTCGACGATGAACGCGACATAGACCCACCCGGCCCAGGTGCGGCAATACGTGAAGTCCATCACCCAGGTGTGATCCGGTCGTGGAGCGGTGAAGTCGCGATTGAGCAGGTCCCCGGCGCGGATCCCGTCCTTCGCGGGGATCGTGGTGCGCACGCCCTTGTCGCGTCGGATGCCCGACAGCCCGAGGGATCGCATGGCCCGGTCGACCGCGCCTCGCGACGCGTTCGGGATCCGGGTGCGGCGGATCAGCGCTGTCATCTTCCGCCGCCCGTAGAGGCCCTCCGGCGTCAGCTTCCGCCCCTGCCGCCCCGCGATCTCGACGCTCGTCCACGCGGTCTCGCGGACCGCGTCCACGACGAGAGCGTCGGTGACCGTCCTGGTCGACACGAGACCTTGTCGCCAGGCCCGGTAGGTGCGCGCGGCGATCTTCACACCCTGCTCATGCAGGACGCGGATGATCGACTCGACCGCGTGCCCTTCGGCTCTCATCGTGTCGATGAAGCCCAGCATCAACGGTTGCGGGGGTCGAGTTCCCCCACGAAGAAAGTCGTCGCCGCGCGAAGGATCGCGACGTCCTCTCGCAGCCGCGCGTTCTCCGCCTTGAGCCGCTTGATCTCCGCATGCTCCACAGAGGTCACCCCGTCACGGGTCCCATCGTCGATATCGGCTTGCAGCACCCATCGGCGGACGGACTCGTGGCCCACCCCGACCTGACGGGCCACGGCCGCTAACGCGGCCGTGAGCGACGGGTACTCCGACCGGTGCTCCCGCACCAGCCTCACCGCGCGCTCACGCAACACGGGATCGATCTTCTTCGGCATGACCTACATCCTTCCAACTCAAAAGGATGCGGCATCAAACCTGGGACGCTTCA
>NZ_JBBDGN010000030.1:0-1458 GCF_037204145.1 Microbacterium istanbulense | reverse complement strand
GGCTCTTCGGACATTCGGTGGGGTCATGGGGTGAGGCCGCCGGCGGCGAGGAGCATGCGGAGGCGGTAGTTGTTGCGGTTGCGGTAGCCGCGGGCGAGGCGGCGGTGCAGCTCGATGATCCCGTTGACCGCTTCGGTGCCGCCGTTGTTCGCGCGGCTGGTGGTGAAGTAGGCCAGGAACGCTGACCGCCAGCGGCGGAGGGTGCGGCCGAGGCGGGCGATCTCGGGGATCGGGCAGGTGTGGAACGACTCGACGATCTTCTCGGCGATCCGTCGCCCGTCGGCGAGGTCCTTTTGGTGGTACGCGGACCGGAGCTGCTGCGCGCACTGCCACGCGACGAACACCTCGTCGTGGACGGGGTCGACTTCGATCGCCGTGGTGAGCCTGGCGCGCTGCTTGTCGGTGAGGTTCTCGGCCCCGGCGCGGAGGATGGTCTGGATGCCGTAGAGCGGGTCGCCCTTCCTGCCGCGATGCCCGAGGGTGTCCTGCTGGACGCGGCGGCGGACCTCGTCGACGGCGGCGGTGCCGAGCTTGACGACGTGGAACGCATCCAAGACGGCCGTGGCGTCTTGCAGCTTGTCGTCGATCGCGGTCTTGTAGCCGGCGAACGGATCCAGCGCGGCGACCTGCACGTTCCTCCGGAACGACTCGCCCCGCTCGCCGAGCCAGGACGCGTAGGCCTTCCCGGACCGGCCGGGCACCAGATCGAGCAGCCTGGCCCGCGTGTTTCCGTGCTCATCACGGGTCAGATCGACCATCCCGGTCAGTTCCTTCGGGCCCCGCGTGCGGGGGTCGACATGATGCCAGACGTGCTCGTCGACACCGAGCGTGGTGACACCCTCGAACCGAGACTCGTCCGCGGCGAGCCGCACCAGTTCGGGTTCGACCGCGCGCCACACCGTCTTCCACGACGTCCCGAGCTGACGGGCCAGCCCCGCGATCGTGGCGTGCTCGCGACGCAGCTGCCCGATCGCCCACGCGACCGCACGCTTCGTGATCGATCCGCGCCGCGGGACGAGGGTCGGCAGCTGTTCCACGAACGTCTTCCGCAAGCACTCCGCGTCGCTGCACCGCCACACTCGTTGCCGCCACACGATCAGCACCCGCGTCGCGCCGGGCACGTCGTGAAGCAGTCGCTGGCGGCGACCGCGGCCGACTGCGACGACCCCGCACGACGGGCACCCGGCAGGCGTCGCCGGGCTCGAGACCGTCACCACCAGCACCTCGTCGCCGCGTTCGACGTGCTCGACATGGACCCCGTCGAGGCCGAGCAGCAGGTCGCAGCGGGAACACGGGCAGAAGGCGGAGCGCGCGGAAGCGCACCCCGAAGTAGGGTGAAGCACGTCGAGGTCCTCGTGAAGATCAGGGAGTTAGCGCTTCTGATCCTCGGGGACCTCGACCCCTACCCGCCGAACCTCATCCGGCGAGCCTCACCCCCACCGGATGTCCGAAGAGCCC
>NZ_JBBDGN010000003.1:0-201607 GCF_037204145.1 Microbacterium istanbulense | reverse complement strand
CCCCCCCCCCCCCCCCGGCGCGGGGGGGGGGGGGGGGGGGCCCCCCCGCCCCCCCCCCCCACCCCGTCTTCTCCCGAGGGAGAACCATGACCCGATTCCTCATCGTCCCGCAGTGGCAGGGCTCACCCTCAGCCCGGGCGATGCTCCTCACCGACGGAGCGTCGGCCATCGCCGGCGACCTGCCGCGCAAAGACACCACGGTGCTCGACGTGCCGCTCGAGGCCGGCGAGTCGCTCGGCAGCGGCGTGCTGCGGCTGAGTTCCCTGCTGCGCGTGCGCGAACAAGTACGCGAGGCCCTCACCGCCGACCCTGACGAGAAGTGGGTGCTGATCGGCGGCGACTGCAGCATCACCGTGGCGGCTCTCTCGCAGCTCGACACCGACGATCTCGCGGTGCTCTGGTGTGATGCGCAGCCCGATCTTCAGGTGCCGGAAACCTCGCCCTCGGGTGCCTTCTCCGGTATGGCGCTGAGTGCCCTGCTCGGCGAAGGAGAGCCCCGCCTGGCGCTCTCGCCCGGCATCCCTCGCGACCGCGTGGTCACCCTGGGTGTGCGCGCGGTCGACGAGGCCGAACCCGCACGGCAGCAGGGCATCGTGTCGATCGACGCCGACGCGGTCGCCGATCCGGATGCTGTCGCCGCCGCGCTCCGGGCGACCGGCGCCACGCGCGTGTGGGTGCACATCGATGTCGACGTGCTCGACCCCTCCGAGTTCGAGGGCGTCTCCTCGGCCGCCCCCTTCGGCGTCACCGTGGCCGCCCTTGTCGCGGCGATCCGCCGGGTGCGCGACGACCTGCCCCTGGCGGGTGCGACGATCGCCGGCTTCGCGCCGCGGACCCCCGTGGATGCCGTACAAGACCTCGGCGCCGTGCTGCGTCTGATCGGTGCGGTCGCGTGAATCAAAGCGTCCCCGCGGATGCCGAAGAGATCCTTCGGCGTGGGCGCAGGTTCGATCGCCGCATCCCGAGCTTCCTGCTGCGCTCCACGCTGAGTTCGATCGGATACGCCTGGGGCACGACGGTGGGCTGGATCTGGGGCTCCCTGTGGAGCACTGGTGCGGTCGAGCATCGCGAGGGCCTGTGGGTGTTCCGCGGCCTGCCCGAGTGGGCTTTCGCTCGCGGCGGCGTGTGCGTCGGCGGCTGCTATCTCACCGGCGAAGTCGACCCTTCACCCGAGGTGCTGCGGCATGAGGCCGTACACAGGGAGCAGTGGCTGCGCTACGGGTTCCTCATGCCGGTGCTGTACCTCGCTGCGGGGCGGAACCCCCTGCGCAACCGCTTCGAGATCGAGGCGGGACTGGAAGACGGCGGATACGTGCGCCGTCAGCGCGTGCGCAGACCGTAGTGCTCGGGCGCGTGGATCGCTGAAGCGTCCACACCGAGCTCCGTCGTCAGATGGTCGGCGATATCGGCCGTGCCCAGGTAGCCGCCCAACAGCATCACCTCGGTGTGCACGGCGTCGGCCGACTCCGGGCAGAGCATCTCGTCGGCCCATGCCGTGGCCGCGCGGGTGACCGCCTCACCGGGTGCGCAGCGCCGCCCTGTGCCGGGGGCGCCAGACCGCCGCGCACGCGGCAGCCAGGTCACCGTCATCCGCGGCGGTGCCGAGACGACACTGACGTCTGCCGCTTCGGGAACCTCGATGAAGACGCGTCCCACTGCGCACAGCGGGAGCGTCGCGAGGGTGGCCTCGAGCTCGGCGAGCGAGTTCTCGTCGGCGGTGATCAGGTACTGCACACGGCGACGACGAGAGGCCCGGCGCGTGGCGCGGACGGTCGTGGCGGTTTCTGCAGTCATGATGCCCTCAGTCTAACACCAAAGAAAGGGTTGCCTAACCTTCCCCACCGTCGGCGTCACATGCGGTCATCCGAGCAGTGTCGCCCCCAAGCCATCGAGCTCGGCCGTGGTCAGCCCCTGGGCGCGCAGGTAGTCGGCGACGGAACCATGCTCCGCGTCGAGCTGGTGCAGCAGTTCCCGCATCACCGGCGCCGGGGATGCCGTCGCGAGCTCCACGGCATGGCGCGCCTCGGGGTGATTCGCCTGCAGATAGGCCACGACGGCGCGGGTGCGGCGCTCGGGAAGGAGCGAGGCCGTCAGGGCGTAGTCGTCGACGACCTCATCCCGATCTGCTCCCACGGCCGACAGAGCGAGCGCGATCGTCACACCGGTGCGGTCCTTGCCGATCGTGCAGTTGACCAGTGTCGGCTCTCCGTCGGCGATCAGCCGCACGGCCTGCACCAGGCGGGGTGCGGCGTCTTCCACGAGGTGGCGGTACATCGAGGCGAGACTCATGTCCTCGTCGAAGAACGAGGCGACAGAGCCGAGGAAGAGCGGCACACGCACGGTCTCCGCCGCCCGGAAGGCGCTCGGCTCGGCGGCGACTTCGGCGTCGTCGCGCAGGTCGATCACCCGCCGTACGCGCGCGGCGAGCACCGACTCTCCCTCCGGAGTGAGCCCGGCGAGCTGGCCGGAGCGCAGCAACACGCCTTCACGGATTCGAGAGCTGCCGGCGCGAATGCCGCCGACGTCGCGCACGTTGGCGACGCCCGGCACCTGCAGCACAGTCACGCGGTGGGCCTCGGCGGCACGGGATAGCGCCCGGCGATCACGATGCGATTGAAGGCGTTGATCGAGACGCAGCCCCAGCTCAGCGCCGCGTACTCCTGCTCCGTGAAGATGCTGCCGACCCGGTTGTACACATCGTCAGGGATGCCGTCTTCACTGACGAACGTGAACGCCTCCGCGAGCTCGAGCGCGGCGCGCTCCCGCTCGTCGAAGACGTGGCTCTCACGCCACGTCGTGATCTGCATGAGCGTGTCCGTGTCGATGCCGGCGGCGAGCGCGCGGTCGACATGAATGCGCGTGCAGTAGGCGCAGCCGTTCAGCTGCGAACAGTGGATCATCACCAGTTCCTTGAGACGATCCGGGATCCCGGCCTCGCGCAGGGCGTCACCGACCGTCTTCGACAGAGCATCCAGCGCCTGGTATGCGGCAGGCTGGGTCTTCGACAGATGCACGCGCTTCTCGCTCATGCCCCCAGCCTATGCGAGTCGCTTCGGCATGGCATCGAGGCGCCCAAACCATATCGCTAAGTATCATCAGGAATACGGATGACACTTTGCGAATTGTTACCACCTATGGCGTTTCATACTGCTCCCGCATTTCTCTCTGCCGTCGACGCAGAGCAGAATATGGCCGTGGCACAAGACACCAGCGAGTTCCGCTACCTGCCCGGCCAGGCGCGCGCCCTCGGCGCCGAGTTGCCCGAGGTGACCAGGCTCACCCTGCCCCTCCCCGACGGTCGCACACTGAGTGCCCTGCGGTTCGGATCTGCCCCTCCCGAGGTGACTTTCCTCCACGGCGCCGGTCTCAACGCCCACACCTGGGACACCACGGTGCTGCAGGTCGGGCGCCCCACGCTCGTGATCGACCTGGCCGGCCACGGCGACTCCGCCTGGCGCGAGGACCGCGATTACTCCCCCCGCACGCTCGCCGAGGACGTCGCGCTCGCGCTGGCGGAATGGACCTTCATCCCTCAGGTGCTCGTCGGACAGTCGCTGGGCGGCCTGGTGGCCGCACGCGTCGCCGCACAGCATCCTGACCGTGTCCGCGAGCTGATCGTCATCGACATCACACCCGGCCTCAGCGTCGACGCGGCGCCATCAATCCTGCGCGACTTCTACGCCGTGACCGACTTCGCCAGCCGCGACGAAGTGGCGGATCGCGCCCAGAGCTTCGGGTTCGGCGGCAGCCGGGAAGACACCGAGCGCGGCGTCTTCTTCAACACCCGTACCCGCCCCGACGGTCGTGTCGAATGGAAGCACCACTTCGCCCACCTCGTCGGCCATGCGCTCGACACGCTCGACCCCGCCCCCGACGATGCCACCGGGCGGGGCGCGCAGGGATGGGCAGATCTGGCGGCCGTGACGGCGCCGGTCACACTCGTGCGCGGCACCCGCGGCTTCCTCCAGGATTCGGATGCCGAAGAGTTCGCGCGCCGCCTTCCCGCCGCCACGGTCACCACGGTCGAGGCGGGCCACAACGTCCAAGAGACGGCTTCCCGCGCCGTCGCCGACCTCGTCATCTCCGCCCTCGGGCTCCCGACCCGCTGATCCCCATCGGCCGCCACAGCGACCGCAGAGAGGACTCCTCCATGTCACGCACCCCTTCGTCTCGCAGATCGCGCCACCTCGCGCTGATCGGAGCGCTCGCGACGAGCGCTGTCGTGCTCAGTGCCTGCACCGGCACCGCATCCGACTCCACCCCGAAGCCCAGCGGCACGCCCGACCCGGATGCCACGCTGACGGTCGGTCTGGTGCTCGAGCCCACCAACCTCGACATCCGTCACACCAGCGGCGCCGCCCTCGAGCAGGTGCTGATCGACAACGTGTACGAGGGCCTGGTCACCCGCACGCAGGACAACACGATCGAGCCGCGCCTGGCCAGCGACTACGAGATCTCCCCCGACGGACTCACCTACACGTTCACGCTCAATGACGGCATCGTCTTCCACGACGGGGACGCGCTGACCGCCGCCGACGTCGTCGACTCGTACACGACCGTGCAGAGCGATGACACCGTCCAGGGCCACGCCGAGTTCGCCGGCGTCACCGAGGTCGCGGCTCCGGATGAGAAGACCGTCGAGATCACCCTCGCCGAGCCCAACCAGAACTTCCTGTTCGCCCTCACCGGCCCCGCGGGACTGGTCTTCCAGGCCGATGACGACACCGACCTGATGAGCGCCGAGAACGGCACCGGCCCGTTCACTCTGAACCGCTGGACCAAGGGCAGCAGCATCACGCTGGATCGGTTCGACGACTACTGGGGCACGAAGGCGGGTGTCGCCGAAGTCGTCCTGCAGTACATCCCGGACTTCACCGCAGGGGTCAACGCCGCACTCGACGGCTCACTGGACGTGCTCACCGCCGTCGACCCGAACCTTGCGCCGCAGCTCGAGGACGCCGGCACCTTCACGATCACCGAGGGTCGCACGACCGACAAGGCCACGCTCGCGTTCAACAACGCGAAGGCGCCGTTGGATGATCCGAAGGTGCGCGAGGCACTGCGCCTGGCGATCGACCACGAAGGTCTCGTCGAAGCCGTCGGCGCCGGTGAGACGCTCTACGGTCCGATCCCCGAGCTCGACCCGGGCTACGAAGACCTCTCCGAGCTGGCGCCCTATGACCCCACCCGCGCCAAGGAACTGCTCGCGGAGGCGGGCCAGGAAGACCTCGAGCTGACCCTGACGATTCCGTCGTTCTACGGCACTACGGTCGCTCAGGTGCTGATCAGCGACTTCGCCAAGGTCGGTGTGACTCTTGAGGTCGACCGCGTCGAGTTCGCGACCTGGCTGGAAGACGTCTACTCCAATCACGACTACGACCTGAGCTTCGTGCTGCACGTCGAGCCCCGCGATTTCGCGAACTTCGCCAACCCCGACTACTACTTCGGCTACGACAACGCCGAGGTGCAGGACCTCTACCAGCAGGCCCTGGCCGAGCTCGACCCGGAGAAGTCCGCCGCCCTGCTCGCCGAGGCGGCGCGCATCGTCTCGGAAGACCACGCCGCGGACTGGCTGTACAACGGCACGACGCTGACGGCACTCGTCCCGGGCGTCAGCGGCTTCCCCGAGGAGTCGATCAACTCGCGCATCGACCTCGCTGGGGTCACCAAGGCCGCCGAGTGATCTGACCGGTGCTCCGCTACGCGCTCACACGAGGAGTCCTGCTCATAGCAGGGCTCCTCGTGTCGAGCGTGCTCATCTTCTTGACGCTGCGGGTCTTTCCCGGCGACGTCGCGCAGCTGATCGCGGGCACGCAGGCCAGCAAAGAGCAGGTCGAGGCGCTACGGGAAGCGATGGGGCTCAACCGGCCCGTGCTCGTGCAGTACGCCGACTGGATCGGCGGCATCTTCCGCGGCGACCTCGGCACCTCCCAGCTCAGCGGCGCCTCGGTGAGCGCCGAGCTCGCCGAGAAGGCCAAGGTCACGCTCCCTCTGGGGCTGATGGCGATGACGATCGCCCTGGTGATCGCCGTGCCCTTCGGCATCCTCTCGGCGATGCTGCGCGGGCGCGCGGTCGGCACCGGAATGAGCGTGATCGCCCAGGCCGTCGCGGCGGTCCCCGTGGTCTGGGCGGGCATGATGCTCGTCGTCGTCTTCGCACACGGGCTCGGCTGGCTGCCCGCGCAGGGGTTTCCCCGCACCGGATGGTCGACCCCGTTGGCGGCTTTCGAGGCTCTCCTGCTGCCCGCCCTGACCATCGGCGTCGTCGAGGGCGCCATGCTCATGCGCTTCGTGCGCAGCGCGACCCTGCAGGCGGCCGGTGAGGACTTCGTCCGCACCGCGGCCGCCAAGGGGCTCACCCGCCGCCAGGCCCTCGTACGACATGGCATCCCCGCTGTGGGGCTGTCGATCATCACGGTGCTCGGCCTGCAAGTGGCCGGGATCGTGGTCGGGTCGGTGGTGATCGAGCAGCTGTTCACTCTGCCGGGCATCGGCCGGATGCTCGTGGCCGACGTCGGCACGCGCGATCTGGTCAAAGTGCAGAGCGAACTGCTGGTTCTCACCGGTTTCGTGCTGGTGATCGGCTTCGTGGTGGACCTCGTCCATCACGCCATCGATCCGCGACAGAGGGAGGCCGAATGATGCCTGCCTGGTTGCAGCGCCTGCTCGCCACCGGCACCGGACGATTCGCCACGGCCGTCGTGCTGCTGGTGATCGCCACCGCCCTGGTGGCCCTTGTGTGGACGCCGTTCGACCCGCTCAGCGCCGACGTGCGCAACCGGTGGGCGCCGCCGGGGTGGCCACATCTGCTCGGCACCGACGGCACCGGACGAGACATCCTCAGCCTGATCATGGCGGGAGCCCGCACGACCGTGTTCGTCGCGATCGGCGCAGGCATCGTCGCGACCGTCGTCGGCGTGCTGCTCGCCGCCCTCGGCGCACTCACTGCCCGCTGGGTGCGGGAGACAGTGGCCGTCCTCGTCGACATCCTCATCGCCTTTCCCGTGCTCATCATCGCGATGATGATCTCGGCGGTGTGGGGCGGTTCGCTGTGGGTCGTGATCGTGTCGGTCGGCATCGGATTCGGGGTGAACATCGCCCGCGTCACCCGCCCCGAACTTCGTCGTGTGCAGCGCAGCGACTTCATCGTCGCCGCCAGAGCCGCCGGGCTGACCCCCGCGCAGAGCCTCGTGCGCCACCTGCTGCCCAACGTCGCACCGGTGTTCATCGTGCAGCTGTCGTGGTCGATGGCCGTCGCTGTGCTCGCCGAGGCCGGGCTGTCGTACCTCGGCTTCGGCGCGTCGGTGGCCGACTCGTCGTGGGGCATCCTGCTGGCAGATCTGCAGCGCTACATCGGCGTGCATCCGCTCTCGGTGCTCTGGCCGGGCCTGGCGATCACCCTCACGGTGCTGTCGCTGAACTTGCTCGGCGATGCTCTTCGCGAGGCCACCGATCCCACGCTGTCGCGGCGCGCCGCCGAGGTGCGCCTGCCGGAGGTGGTCGCGTGACGCTCGAGGTGCAGGATCTCGTGGTGCAGGTCGACGGCCGACGCGTGGTCGACGGGGTGAGCTTCCGGGTCGGCGACGGGGAACGTCTGGGGTTGATCGGTGAATCGGGCTCGGGCAAATCGGTGACCGCCCTCGCCGTGCTCGGCCTGCTGCCCGACGGCATGACGGCCAGCGGCAGCGTGCGGTGGAACGGCGTCGAGATCCTCGGGATGCCCGATCGCGAACTCGCCCAGCTGCGCGGCGACGAGATCGGGATGGTCTTCCAGGAGCCACGCTCCGCCCTCAACCCGATCCGCACCGTCGGCAGACAGATCGTCGAATCCATCCGCATCCACCAGAAGGTCAGCCGGGGCCAGGCGCGGCAGATGGCGATCGAGCAAGCCGCCAGGGTCAAGCTGCCGGATCCGCCCGCGATCATCGACCGCTACCCGCACCAGCTCTCCGGCGGGCAGCGGCAGCGCGTCGCGATCGCGATGGCGCTCGCCTGCCGACCGAAACTGCTCATCGCCGACGAGCCGACCACGGCGCTCGATGTGACCATTCAGGCCGAAGTGCTGCGACTGCTCCTCTCGCTCGTCGAGGACTTCGGCATGTCACTCGTGTTCATCACCCACGACCTCGCCGTACTCGCCCAGGTCGCCACCTACGGTGTCGTGCTCGAACACGGCCGGGTCGTCGAAGCGGCACCGGTGCAGACACTGCTCACCGCGCCCACATCGCCCATCACCCAGGGGTTGCTGCGCGATGCGACGGCAACCCTGTGGCGGCCGCAGGGCGGTGACGCGTGAGCGCCCTCATCCATGCACACGGGCTCAGCCGCTCCTACCCGGTGCCTCGCACACACCTGTTCGAGCGTGCCAGGGTGAACGTCGCCCTCGAGCCGACCGACCTCGAGGTCGCCGCCGGCGAGTCGCTCGGGCTGATCGGCGAATCCGGATCGGGCAAGTCCACGCTCGTGCGCCTGCTGTTGGGACTCGACCGGCCGACCAGCGGGCAGCTCTTCGTCGACGGCAGAGCCGTGGATGCGGCGGCATCCGCCCGCTCCCTGCATTGGCTGCGCCGCCAGACGGGGCTGGTGTTCCAAGATCCGTACGCCTCGCTCGACCCGCGGATGACAGCCGGGCAGATCATCGCCGAGCCGCTGTGGGCACTCGACATTCCCGGCGACCATCGCGTCCGCGTGCGGGAGGTGCTCATGCAGGTGGGGTTGGACGCCGACATGGCCGACCGCCACCCGCACGAGTTCTCCGGCGGCCAGCGCCAACGCATCGCGATCGCGCGGGCAATCGCCCATCGCCCGCGGATTCTCGTCGGTGATGAGCCCATGTCTGCTCTCGACGTCACCGTACGTGCGCAGGTGCTCGCCCTGTTCGAGCGGCTCCGCCGCGACGAGGGTCTGACCCTCATCCTCGTCTCCCATGACATCGGACTGGTGCAGAACCTCAGCGACACCGTCGCGGTGATGAAGGATGGCCGCATCGTCGAGCGGGGCACGACCGTGGACGTGCTGCAACACCCGACGCAGGACTACACCCGGCAGCTGCTCGCAGCGATTCCCGTCATTCCGCGGGCACCGGAGGCGTGAGCTCCCGCTGCAGGAAGCGCACGCCGATCTGACGTCCGAACTTCAGCCCGGTGCGGGTCAAATGCCCGGCGTCGACGAACCCGGCCCTGCGGTGCAGGGCGAGGGATGCCTCGGCACCCTCGTCGGCGATCACGGCGATCACCTGGCGCAGGCCGGCCGCGCGCGCTGCCTCGAGGAACGCCGCCAGCAGACGGGTACCGACCCCGCGGCCCGCGGCCTCTGGTGCGAGGTAGATGGAGTTCTCGACGGTGTAGCGATAGGCGGACTTCGTCGACCAGGCGACGCCCAGCGCGTAGCCCAGCACAGCACCGTCCTCCGCCTGCGCGACGAGAAACGGGATGCCGTGGCCCTCGATGCTCGCCCGCTTCTCTGCCCAGCCGCGCGGGGTGCTCTCGACCTCATCAAAGGTCACCGTCGAGGTGCGGACGTAGTGGTTGTAGATGGCGCTGATGGCGGGGATGTCGCCTGCGGTCACCGTGCGGATCACCAGATCGTTCATCGTTCTCCGTCCACACGCCAGTCGATGGGGGCCGCCCCCTGCTCCTGCAGCAGGGCGTTGGCCCGCGAGAACGGCCGCGATCCGAAGAAGCCACGCCGCGCGGACAGCGGTGACGGGTGTGCGGACTCGATCACGGGCGTCGCGCCGAGCAGGGGTTTCAGGCTCGCCGCGTCCCTGCCCCACAGCACAGCCACCAGCGGCTGCGCGCGCGCGACGAGCGCCCTGATCGCGAGCTCCGTGACGGCCTCCCAGCCCCATCCGCGATGCGAGGCCGCTTCACCGGGGCAGACGGTGAGCACGCGGTTGAGCAAGAGCACGCCCTGATCGCTCCAGGCGCTGAGGTCGCCATGCTCGGCCGGAGGGATGCCGAGGTCGCTGTGCCGCTCGGCATAGATGTTGTTCAGGCTGCGCGGCAACGGACGCACGTCGCGGTCGACGGCGAACGAGAGCCCGATCGGATGCCCGGGTGTCGGATAGGGGTCCTGGCCGGTGATGAGCACCCGCACGTCGGCAAGCGGCCGTTGGAAGGCCCGCAGGACGTTCGCGCCGGCGGGCAGGTACTCGCGGCCCGCCGCCTGTTCTGCGCGCAACCGCTCCCCCAGTGCCGTGATCGTCGGCTGGACCGGTGCGAGAGCCGCGGCCCACCCCGGATCGATCTCGCCGGCTTCGGCGAGCTGCGCGAGCGTTCGCGGCATCAGTCGCCGAGCCCGCGCGGGCGCAACGGACCGCGGGCGAGCAGGTGCTGCGCGGACTGCGCGACCGGCCGCATGGTCACCAGGTCGAGATTCACGCGCCGTGGTGCGGAGAGGGCGTAGACGATCACATCGGCGACGTCCTCGGCGAGCAGCGGTTCCTCAACGCCGGCATACACCGATTCGGCCGCCACGGAGTCACCGCGGAGGCGGTTGAGGGTGAACTCCTCGGTGTGCACCATGCCGGGCGCGATCTCGACCACCCGGATCGGCTCGCCGTTGAGTTCCTGGCGGAGCACCTTCACGAGCATCGACTCCGCCGCCTTCGCGGCGTTGTATCCCGCACCCCCGGGGTAGGCGACCTGCGCGGCGGTCGAGGTGACGAACACGGCATCCGCATGTCCGTCCTCCTCCGCGGCGCGGCGCAGCAGCGGCAGCAGTCCTGCCACGAGGCGCTGCGCGGAGAGCACGTTCGCATCGAACATCCACTGCCAGTCCGCGGCCGAGCCGTCGGCCACCGAGTCGGTGCCCCGTGCGCCGCCGGCGACCTGCACCAGCGCGTGCACCGGTCCGCTGCGGTCCAGCTCTGCCACGAGCGCGTCGACGGCGTCCTGATCGGTCAGGTCGCACGCGATGGCCGAGGCGCCGGTCTCCGCAGCGAGCGCAGCCAGACGCTCCTCCCGTCGGGCGACGCCCACGACGTCCCACCCGCTCGCGCGGAGGGCACGCACCGTGGCCTCCCCGATACCGGTGCTGGCTCCTGTGACCACGGCTCGTCTGCTCACCATGCCTCCACCGTACGACCTTTCTGCGCATCCGACCTGTGCACACCGCAGAGGGCGTGTTACGTCACATTTCCCCTCGCTTGTTGACGCGCGGCGCGCTTCCGTACTCTCACCACAAGGCATCCGCCGTACCCGCCGCACACCACTTCGCTCACTCAGACCCTGGGAGAATCTCATGTCCGCACCCGAGAACTGGCGCTTCGAGACCAAGCAGATCCACTCCGGCGCTGCCCCGGACCCGGTGACGAAGGCGCGTGCCACGCCGATCTACCAGACCACGTCGTACGTGTTCGACAACGCCGACCACGCCGCGAACCTGTTCGCGCTGGCCGAGTTCGGCAACATCTACACCCGCATCCAGAACCCCACCCAGGATGTGCTCGAGCAGCGTCTCGCGGCTCTTGAAGGCGGCAGCGGCGCCCTCGTGCTCTCCAGCGGCCAGGCCGCCTCCACGTTCGCCATCCTCAACATCGCCGAGGCCGGCGACCACTTCGTCGCCTCGAGCTCCATCTACGGCGGCACGTACAACCTCTTCAAGTACACCCTCGCCAAGCTCGGCATCGAGGTCACCTTCGTCGAGAACCAGGACGACCCGGAAGAGTGGCGCCGCGCCGTGCGTCCGAACACCAAGCTGTTCTTCGCCGAGACCATCGGCAACCCGCAGATCAACGTGCTCGACATCCGCACGGTGGCCGACATCGCCCACGAGAACGGCGTGCCGCTGATCGTGGACAACACCATCGCCACCCCGTACCTGATCCGTCCGTTCGAGCACGGCGCCGACATCGTCATCCACTCCGTCACGAAGTTCCTCGGCGGCCACGGCACCACGATCGGTGGTGTGATCATCGACGGCGGCAGCTTCGCGTGGTCCGAGAACGTCGAGAAGTTCCCCGGCCTCACCGAGCCCGACCCCTCGTACCACGGCGCCAGCTACACGGCCGCGGTCGGCGACAGCCTGGCCTACATCATCAAGGCCCGCGTGCAGCTGCTCCGCGACCTCGGCTCGGCGATCGCACCGCAGAGCGCGTGGAACCTCATCCAGGGTGTCGAGACCCTGTCGCTGCGCATCGAACGCCACGTGCAGAACGCCCAGGAGATCGCGGAGTGGCTTGACAGCCGCGACGACGTCGCCGCGGTGAACTACTCCGGACTGCCGTCGTCGCCGTGGTACGCCGCGGCGAACACCTACGCCCCGAAGGGTGTCGGCGCGGTGCTGTCCTTCGAGCTGAAGGGCGGCGTGGAGGCCGGACGCGAGTTCGTGAACAACCTCACGCTGTTCAGCCACCTCGCCAACATCGGTGACGTGCGCTCACTGGTGATCCACCCCGCATCCACCACGCATGCCCAGCTCACCCCGGAGCAGCAGCTGACCGCCGGGGTCACCCCTGGCCTCGTCCGCCTGTCGGTGGGTCTGGAGAACGTCGACGACCTCAAGGCCGACCTCGAAGGCGCCCTCGCCGCCGCACGTCGCCTCTCTGAGGCCGCGCGCGCCTGACAGAGCAATTCGACATCGCCCCTGGGCCTCACCGGCCGAGGGGCGATGTCGTGTGTCGGGGTGTAACCTGCGGGCGGACACCACCACCACCGGCGAGAATGGGCGTATGGACTGGCAGACGACCTCCGAAGACACGGTGCCCTCCGCGCCCGTGACCGAGGCCGACGTACGCCTGCTGCGAGCCCGTCCGCCGGCCAGCGGTGCGTGGCGCGACGGCGACCCCGTCGGGGATCGCATGTTCACCGCCCTCGGCACGTTCCGCACGGAGAACGGCGCCCAGCTGCCCGGCATCCGCCTCGCCTGGGAATCCTGGGGCGAGCTCAACGACGCTCGCGACAACGCGGTGCTCATCCTGCACGCCCTCACCGGCGACTCTCATGTGCGCGGCGATGCGGGCCGCGGGCACCCTACGGCCGGCTGGTGGGCCGATATCGTGGGCCCCGGCGGCCCCATCGATACCGACCGCTGGTTCGTGATCGCCCCGAACATGCTCGGCGGCTGCCAGGGGTCCACCGGACCCGCCAGCATCGCGCCAGACGGGTACGAGTGGGCCGCACGGTTCCCCTACCTCACGATCCGCGACCAGGTCGCCTCACAGGCACTCCTCGCCGATGCGCTCGGCATCGAGCGGTTCGCGGCGATCATCGGCGGCTCGATGGGCGGCATGCACGCCCTGGAGTGGGCGATCATGCATCCCGAGCGCCTCGAGCGCCTCGCCGTGCTGTCTTCTCCCCCGGTGACGACCGCCGACCAGCTCGCCCTGAACTTCGTGCAGTTGGAGACGGTGCGGATGGACCCACGGTTCGCCGGTGGTGAGTACTACGACGCCGCCCTCGGTGAGGGACCCCATCGCGGGCTGGCCCTGGCGCGCCGAATGGCGCTGCTGAACTACCGGAGCCCGATCGAGCTGAACCAGCGTTTCCAGCGCTCGTGGCAGTCGGGCATCTCGCCGCTGGGCCAGGGCGGGCGATTCGCCGTCGAGTCGTACCTCGACTTCCACGGCAACAAGTTCACCCGCCGTTTCGATGCGAACAGCTACCTCGTCCTCGTCGAGGCCATGAACTCGCACGACGTGGGCCGCGATCGCGGGGGTGTCGAAGAGGCACTGCGCACGGTCACGGCCAAGACGCTCGTGCTCGGCATCGACAGCGACCGGCTGTTCCCCGTCGACGGGCAGCAGCGCATCGCTCGCAGCATCCCGAACCTCATCGACGACGAGGCCGTCGTGCTCACCAGCGACTTCGGCCACGACGGGTTCCTCATCGAGAGCGAACCGGTCGGTCAGCACCTGGCCAGGCTACTCGACGCCTGAGCACCCTCAGCGGTGCTCGTACCGCCAGGGCAGTCGCCCCGTGTCCAGGCGGTGCCGTGCGGATGCCGGGCCCGGGTCATCCGGATAGTCCGCATCGCCCGCCCACAGGAACCGCGAGCCTGCCGGCTCACCGGCAATCCGGGTGGCGAACCGCCCCGGCTCGCCCGTCGCGGCGTAGACGTCGGCGACGCGGTCGTGCCCGATCAGCCCGTGCAGGGTCACCCAGGTGGGCGGAAACAGCACCAGCTCACCGGCCGCATGCCGCCGCAGCGTCTCCTCCGGAGCACACCACACCGCGTCGACGATCTCGCCGGGGTTGATGTGCACGTCGTCACCGAGGTCACGGGCGATGAAGAACCAGGTGCGGATGCGCACGGGCGCCTGCGCCGGCGGCGTCCACAGCGACAGCGCCACGGCATCCGCAACGCGTATGCCGGTCTCCTCGAGGGTCTCGCGGACGGCGGCGTGTGCTGCCACGTCGCGCTCGGCCTCGGCCGGGTCACCGTCAGCGGGCTCGACCTTGCCCCCAGGGAACACCCACGCATCGGCGAAAGACCCGGTGGCAGGGCGGCGCAGCATGAGCGTCTCGAGGCCGTGTGCGCCATCGCGCAGCACCACCGCGGTACCGGCCAGTGGCAGAGCAGGTTCCATGCCCACACTCTAACCAGCGCTCAGACGCGGACGACGGGTCTCCGCTCCAACCGGAAGGCGAGCAGGGCGATGCCCAGGCCGAGGAGGGCCAGCAGCGCGCCCACCCACGCAGGTGAGGTGAAACCGAGCCCCATCGAGATGGTGACGCCGCCGACGAAGGCGCCCAGGCTGTTGCCGATGTTCAGCGCCGAGTGGTTCAGAGCGGCGGCGATCGACTGGTTCTCGCCGGCGACATCCATCAGTCGGGTCTGAATCGCCGGCGCCAGCACAGACGACACCAGCCCGACGAGCACGGCAAGGCCCATGAGCAGCACGATCGAAGATGCCAGCAGGGCGAGCAGCACCAGGACGAGCGCGAGTCCGGCCAGCCCCGCCAGCAGCGTGCGCCGCAGATCACGATCGGCGAACACGCCGCCGAGCAGGTTGCCGACCGTCATGCCCACCCCCACGAGCACGAGCGTGATCGGAACCGCCCACTCCGGCGCCTCGGCGACGTCGGTGACCAGCGGAGCGATGTAGCTGTAGACCGCGAAGAAGCCGCCGAAGCCGATCGCGCCCGACGCCAGGGCGAACCAGACCTGTCCGATCCGGAACACCCCCAGCTCCGAGCGCAGCGTGCGTCCAGGGTCGCCCGGGTGCTCTGGTACGAACAGGGCGATGCAGAGCGTGGCGAGGGCGAACACGAGCGTGACGACGAGGAATGCCGTGCGCCAGCCCCACTGCTGACCGAGGAAGGTGCCCAGCGGCACCCCGACGACGTTCGCGATCGTGAGGCCGGAGAGGATGAAGGCCACGCCCTGGGCCCGACGCCCGGGGCCGAGCACGTCAGCGGCGACGAGCGCACCGATGCCGAAGTACGCCCCGTGCGGGAGCCCCGCGAGGAAGCGGGCGAGGCCTACCTGGCCGAAGGTGGGCATGACGATCGCCAGCGCGTTGAACAGGGTGAGCGCCAGCGCGAGGCCGATCATCACGCGGTGCCGCGGGAAGCGGGCGACCGCACCGGCGATCGTGGGCGCGCCGACGACGACGCCGAGCGCGTACATCGAGATGAGGATGCCGGCCTGGCCGATGGCCTGTTCGTGGTTGCTGGCCCAGAGGCTGGGGAGCAGATCACGCGCGACGTCGGGCAGCAGCCCCATCATCACGAACTCGGTCATGCCGATGCCGAAGCTGCCGATGGCGAGGGAGAGGAGCGCCCTCATCGCCGCCCCCCTCGAGAGATTCGAGGGAGTCACCCGTCAATGCTAGCGGCGCTCAGACGTCCGCTTCGTCGATCGCCGCCTCAAGGCGCTCGATCTTGGCGTCGAGCTCGCCGGTGTAGCCGGGGCGAATGTCGGCCTTGAGCACGAGCGAGACGCGCGAGCCGAAGGGCATCACGGCATCCGTCGCGCGCTTGACCACATCGAAGACCGCGTCCCACTCGCCTTCGATCTCGGTGAACATGCTCGTTGTGCGGTGCGGTAGGCCGGATTCGCGGACGACACGTACAGCGGCGGCGACCGCGTCATGCACGGATCCGTCGACGTTGCCGGTTCCGGACGGGGCGACAGAGAAGGCGACGAGCATGGGACTCCCTAGGTGTGGTCAGCGGCGATCAGCCGCGGCGTGCACGATCGCGCGGATCGAATGGATGAACAGGATGAGGAGCACCACGTTGCGCACGGTGAGCACGAGGATCGGCAACGGCTGGGCGTGCAGCAGTGCGTCATACAAGACAGGGTAGATGGCGAAGGTCAGCGCACACAGCGCCAGTGCGAGCAGGGCGGGGGTGAGCGCGCGGGCACGGTCGCAGACGATCCACAGCACGATCGGGGCGATCAGCCAGGTCTGGAACTGGGGAGATCCGACCTTGTTCGTCACGATCAAGGCGGTCACCAGCGCCAGGGCGAGAGGCGGAAGCAACCGTTGCCCGGCGGCGCCGGCACGGATGCTCCACACGCCGACACTCGACACAGCGGCCACCATCAGGACCATGAGCGGTGTGAGCAGCGCCGCGGTGAGCTCGACGCCGGGAGCAGCCACCTGGAAGGTGAGGATGTCATAGCTGTACGAGATGGATGCCGTGCCGGTGGCGGCCATCCACAGGAAGGGCGTCGCCGCGACCGCTTCGATCTGCAGGCCCCGCCCGGTCTGCTCTCCGAGGAAGCCGAAGGCGTAGCCGCCCGCCCCGGCGAGCAGCAGCGCGAGCAGCAGGAACACCGTCGTCGCGACAGCGGCCAAGGCAACCCGCATCCGTGTGCCGAGGGCGACGATGGCAGCGAGCACGAGGGCGCCGGGCCAGATCTTGATCCACGCGCCGGCGGTCAACAACACCGCCGCGACGACCGGGCGCCGCGCGAGCCAGAGCCCGCCGACCACCGCGAGCGGCACCACCACCGCGTCGATGCGGTACATGCCTACCGGGCCGAGCAGCGCGATCGCCGCCGCCCAGAACCCGCCGGCCAGCACCCGCGCCCGACTGCGGCCGCGCCCGACGAGCACCGCGAACGCGATGAGGTCGCACACGGTCACGAGCACGGCCCAGCCGATGAGGTAGGCACCCTGGGCGCCCACCGCCGCCTCGAGCAGCGCTGCGGGCAGGTGCGCGAGCAGCATCGGCACGAGGGCCAGCTGTGGGTAGACCCAGGGCTCGGTGATCCCGACGATGGCGCCGCCGCCCAGCGCAGACGAGGACCATGGCAGATAGACGAGCACGACATCACCCATCGGCTGACTGGGCAGCACCCAGCCGAGCACGGCGACCAGCAGGTGCGCCACGGTGAAGAGCGCCCAGACGAGGGGGGCCGCCGGTGCGGAGCGGGTCATGCCAGGAGCGACCCGATGGCGGCGGGCAGTGCCTCGGCGACGTCCAGGGCGAGGATCGGATGCCCTGCGCCGCCCTGCGCCGTGCCCGAGGCGATGGCCGCGGCATGGCCGTGCAGCCAGGCGGCAGCCGCCGCGACCTCGGCCCTGGGTGCGGTGGGATGGGCGGCGACGAGAGCACCGAGGACGCCGGCCAGCACGTCCCCCGCTCCGGCCGTGGCCAGCCAGCCGGGTGCCGCCGAGACGGCGAGCAGGGTGCCGGACGGATCGGCGACGAGCGTGCGGGCCCCCTTCAACAGCACGACCTGGCCGAGATCTGCGGCTACCGCGCGCAGACGCAGCTCCCGTTCGGCGTGATCGCCGGGGGCTGGCGCATCGATGGAGAGCGCTTCACAGAGCCGGGCGAACTCGCCCGCGTGCGGGGTGAGGATCAGCGGCGCCGCCGCAGCCACGGCGAGGTCGAGGGCACCGGCGTCCGTCACGACCGGCACGTCGCCGGCGAGCAGCTCGCGCAGCACCGCCGTCTCGTGCTCGTCGCGTGCACCGCCATCCGTACCGGAGCCGATCACCCACGCATCGACCCGGATGCGCGCAGGGTCGCCGGTGACGGTCTCCGGCCGTCGGGCGAGAACAGCGGCGGTGGCATCCCCCGCGTACCGCACGAAGCCGATGCCGGACCGCCAGGCGGCCTCGACCCCCAGCACAGCAGCGCCGGGGTACTGCGCCGAACCGGTGCGGAGGCCCACGACGCCGCGGGAGAACTTGTCGTCGTCGGCGCCGGGCACCCGGAAGAATCCGGCGGTGTCACCGGCGCGCCACTCCCGCACCTCGAGCATCCCTCCACGGTAGGGCATCGGGCCGCGCCCTCAAGGCCGAACGACCCGATCGCCTCCCCCAGGCAGATCGGGTCGTTCGCCGGATGCCCGCTCGGTGACGACTCCCCCTCGGCCGGCACCGACGCTCCGGGAAGATCCCAGGCCCCGCCCGAACACGATACGACGACCGTCGCGAGAGCGCCATGGGGAGGACTACCCATGGCGCGCTCGCGGTGGGTCAGCGGCCGTGACCACGTCGCGTGGCGTCCTGCACCTCGCCGATGAGCTCCTCGAGGATGTCTTCCAGGAACAGCACGCCGGTCACCTCACCGGCCGAATCGCGCACCTTCGCCAGGTGGCGTCCGGCACGGCGCATGGCCGCGAGCGCGTCTTCGAGGTCGGTGTCCTCATGCACGGGCACCATGTGGTGGATGCGCTTGGCCGGCACCGGCAGCGCCGCCCTGGCCGCCGCCTCCGGGCCCTCACCGCCGCGCAGGATGTCCTTCAGGTGCACATAGCCCACGGGGACGTCGTCGGCGTCCACGATCACGTAGCGGGAGAACCCGTGACGAGCGACAGCGCGTTCGATGTCGTCTGGTGTGGTGTCCTCGGGCAGCGTCACCAGCTCGGAGAGCGGCACCGCGACATCACGCGACTTCTTGTCGGTGAACTCCACAACGGCGGCCACGGTGCCTGCGGCATCCGCCAGCACGCCCTCACGACGGGACTGGTCGACGATCGTGGCGACCTCGTCAAGCGTGAACGTCGATGCCGCCTCGTTCTTCGGTTCCACCCGGAACAGGCGCAGCACACCGTTCGCGGTGGCGTTGAGGGCCCAGATCACGTGGCGGAACAGCCGCGACACGGCCACGAGCGGCGGCGCGAGCATGAGCACGGCGCGGTCGGGCACCGAGAACGCAAGGTTCTTCGGCACCATCTCGCCGAACACGACGTGCAAGAACGACACCAGCGACAGGGTGATCACGAACGCGACCACGGTCACCACTCCGGCATCCCAGCCGAAGATGCCCAGCGGCACCTCGAGCAGGTGGTGGATCGCCGGCTCCGAGACGTTCAGGATCAGCAGCGAACAGATCGTGATGCCCAGCTGCGAGGTCGCCAGCATGAGCGTGGCGTGCTCCATCGCGTACAGCGCGGTCTTCGCCGCGCGGGATCCCCGCTCGGCGAGCGGTTCGATCTGCGAACGCCGGGCCGAGATCACGGCGAATTCGGCGCCGACGAAGAAGGCGTTGGCGATCAGCAGCACTACCAGCCAGACCAGGCCTGCCCAGTCGCTCATCGTTCCTCCTCCGTCGTCTCGATGACCGGGTCGGGCGTGAACCGCAACCGATCGATGCGGCGGCCGTCCATCCGGACGACCTCGAGGGTGCCGTGCTCGAGTCGCACGGTGTCGCCGAGGGCAGGCACCCGCTCCAGCACACTCATGACGTAGCCGGCGACGGTGTCGTAGACCTCGCCCTCCGGCACCGGGATGCCGGTGCGGCTGAGCAGTTCGTCCGGGCGCAGCTCACCAGGGAAGGTCACTGAACCGGCGCGGGTGACGACGCCGGCGCGCGAGCGGTCGTGCTCGTCAGCGACCTCTCCGACGATCTCCTCCACGAGATCCTCGAGCGTCACCAGACCCGCGGTGCCGCCGTACTCGTCGACGACGATCGCCAGCTGATAGCCGGTGGCGCGCAGCTCCGCGAGCAGCGCGTCGAGGTGCACGGTCTCGGGCACCCGCAGCGGTTCGGTGGCGAGCGCCCCGACCGGCACGTCGGCGCGCCGCTCTCGCGGCACGGACACGGCCGCCTTCAGGTGCACGATGCCGGTGATGTCGTCGAGATCGTCGTCATAGACGGGGAAGCGGCTGTGCCCGGTGCGGCGGGCGAGCAGGATGACGTCTTCGGCGGAGTCCCCGACCGCGAGTGCGTGCATGCTGGGGCGCGGCGTCATGATGTCGTCGGCGGTGAGGCGGGCGAAGGTGAGGCTGCGATCCAGCAGCGAGGCGGTGTCCTCCTCGAGCACACCCGCACTCGCCGAGCGCCGCACGAGCGAGGAGAGTTCCTCGGCCGACCGCGCGCCGGACAGCTCTTCCTTCGGTTCGATGCCCATCGCGCGCAGCACCGCGTTGGCACTGCCGTTGAGCACCACGATCGCCGGCTTGAAGACCGCGGTGAAGGCCGTCTGGAAGGGCATGACCACCTTGGCGGTGGCCAGCGGCAACGCCAGCGCGAAGTTCTTGGGCACGAGTTCGCCGAGGATCATCGAGAGCACCGTCGCGATGAACATCGCGATCGTCACCGATAGCGGCGTCACCACGGATTCCGGCAACCCCCAGGACACGAACACGGGACCGATCAGGCGGGAGAGCGCCGGTTCCATGGTGTATCCCGTGAGCAGCGTCGTGAGCGTGATGCCCAGCTGCGCCGATGACAGGTGCGTGGACGTGATCTTCAACGCCCGGATCGTGAGCCCCAGTCGCGACTCGCCGCGGGCCTGTCGCGACTCGAGTTCGGCGCGGTCGAGATTGACGAGTGCGAACTCGCTGGCCACGAACAGGCCGGTCCCGATTGTGAGAAGAAGCCCCACGCCCAGCAGGAGGAATTCCATCAGCTGCTCCCCTCGTCAATTCCGAGGGGCGGGCGGTGGGGCGATGTACTGCAAGAAGGAGGGTCGTCCATTGTGTCGACGATTGTAGCGAATCGGGCTGAGCGTCGTGCGCCGCCGATCACCAGCTGACCGGCAACGCCTTTCCCTCTTCGTAGCCCGCCGCCGACTGCAGTCCCACGAGCGCACGCTCGTGGAAGTCCGCGAGCGTCGCGGCCCCGGCATAGGTGAACGAGGAACGCACACCGGAGGTGATCATGTCGACCAGGTCTTCGACGCCCGGTCGCAGCGGGTCAAGGTAGATCTTCGACGACGAGATCCCTTCGGCGAACAGCTCCTTGCGCGCCTGCTCGTAGGCGTCGAGGCGGCCGAAGCGCGCCTGCACGGCCTTGGTGGAGGCCATCCCCCACGATTCCTTGAACAGTCGCCCGTCGGCGTCGCGCTGCAACTCTCCCGGCGCCTCGATCGTGCCGGCGAACCACGAGCCGATCATGACGGATGCCGCGCCTGCGGCGAGCGCGAGCGCCACATCCCGCGGGTAGCGCACGCCGCCGTCGGCCCAGACGTGCGCGCCGCGTTCCCGTGCGGCCTGCGCGGTCTCGAGCACGGCCGAGAACTGCGGGCGTCCCACCGCGGTCATCATGCGCGTGGTGCACATCGCGCCCGGCCCCACCCCCACCTTCAGGATGCTGGCGCCGGCGTCGACCAGATCGGCCACGCCGTCGGCGGTGACGATGTTGCCTGCCACGATCGGGATGCCGAGGTCGAGCGCCGCGACGGCCGACAGGGCGCGGAGCATGCCCTCCTGATGCCCGTGCGCGGTGTCGACGACGAGCGCGTCCACGCCAGCAGCGGCGAGCGCCTTCGCCTTGCCCGCGACGTCGCCGTTGATCCCGACCGCTGCGGCGACCGCCAACCGTCCGGATTCGTCGACCGCCGGGCGGTACAGGCTGCCGCGCAGTGCCGAGCGTGCGGTGAGGGTGCCGACGAGGTGCCCGTGATCGAGCACGAGCACCATCTCGGAGTCCAGCGCGCTGATCGTGTCGAACGCCGCGCGGCCGTCACCGACCTCCTCGGCATCCAGTGCGGGGGCGTGACCGCGCACGATGTCACCGAGTGCGGCGTCCAGCAGCGCGGTCGCCAGCCGGGTGGCCGGCACGATCCCGCGGATCTCGTCCACGTGCAGGCGGGTGCTGCCGGCGGCATCCGCGACGACCACGCCGTGACCTGCCGCTGCCGGCATCAAGGCGAGCGCATCCGCCACGCTCGCGTGCGGGGGCAGCACGATCGGGGTGTCCCAGCGCGACGGCTGGTCCTTGACCCAGCGGATCGCAGCATCCAACTGCTGCAACGGAAGGTCCTGCGGCAGCACTCCGAGCCCGCCGCGGCGGGCGAGGGTGGCGGCCAGGCGCGGGCCCGTGACCGAGTTCATGTTCGACGCGACCAGAGGGACGGTCGCGGGCGTGCCGTCGTTCGGCGCCAGATCGACCTGCAGACGGCTGGTCACCGCGGACCTCCGCGGAACGAGGAACACGTCCGAATACGTCAGATCCACCATCGGTCGCTCACCAGAGAACTGCATACGCCCACGCTACTCCGCGCACCCCGCAGACGACCGGGAACCTCCCGGGCGAGGCATGCGATCCCCGTCACGAATGGCACTAGGCTTGAGAGCCGAAACGTGACAGGGCCGCTCGTCGTGCGCGAAGCGTCCTGCACACACCGATTCATCGACGAAAGAGGGCGATCGAGAGTGTCGAACCAGGTGACCGGCGGCGGCGACGGAGGGTTCGGGGCCAACTCCTGGCTCGTCGACGAACTCTACGAGCAGTTCAAGCAGGACCGGAACTCCGTCGACAAGGAATGGTGGCCCATTCTGGAGAACTACCAGCCTGAGTCCACGACGTCCGCGCCGTCCGCCCCGGCTGCTGCCTCCGAGGCCCACCCGGTGACCGCTCCCGTGCCCGTGATCGGCGCGCAGCCGGTCGCCCGCACGACCGCGAAGCCTGCCGCATCCGCCCCCATCCCCGCCCAGGCACCGAAGCCTCAGGCGAAGGAAGAGGCGCCCGCCTCGGAAGACACGGTCACGGTGCTGCGCGGTCTGCCCAAGACGCTCGCCGCCAACATGGACGAGTCCTTGACCGTCCCCACCGCGACCAGCGTGCGCACCATCCCCGCCAAGCTGATGATCGACAACCGCATCGTCATCAACAACCACATGGCCCGCACCCGCGGCGGCAAGATCAGCTTCACCCACCTGATCGGATGGGCGCTGATCCAGACGCTCAAGGAGTTCCCGAGCCAGAACGTCTTCTACGCCGAGATCGACGGCAAGCCCTCCGCCGTCTCGCCCGCACACATCAACCTCGGCATCGCGATCGACCTGCCCCGCCCCGACGGCACGCGGGCGCTGCTCGTGCCGAGCATCAAGCGTGCCGAGACGATGACCTTCGGCGAGTACCTCTCCGCCTACGAAGACCTCGTCACCCGCGCCAGGGCCAACAAGCTCGGCGCCGCCGACTTCCAGGGCACCACGCTCTCGTTGACCAACCCCGGTGGCATCGGCACCGTGCACTCCGTTCCGCGCCTCATGCGCGGCCAGGGCAGCATCATCGGCGCCGGAGCGCTGGAGTACCCGGCAGAGTTCCAGGGTTCGAGCGAGAAGGTGCTCACCGAACTGGGCATCGGCAAGACCATCACCCTGACCAGCACCTACGACCACCGCGTCATCCAGGGCGCAGGATCGGGCGAGTTCCTGAAGAAGGTGCACGAGCGCCTCATCGGCGAGCGCGGCTTCTACGACGACATCTTCGCGGCCCTGCGCATCCCCTACCAGCCGATCCGCTGGAACGCCGACATCGCCGTCGACCTGGCCGAGCGCGTCGACAAGCAGGCCCGCGTGCAGGAACTGATCAACTCGTTCCGTGTGCGTGGTCATCTGATGGCCGACATCGACCCGCTGCAGTACATGCAGCGCTCGCACCCCGACCTCGAGATCGAGAGCCACGGCCTGACGTTCTGGGATCTGGACCGTGAGTTCGTCACGGGCGGCTTCGGCGGCAAGCGCGTCATGAAGCTGCGCGAGATCCTCGGTGTGCTGCGCGACTCGTACTGCCGCACCGTCGGCATCGAGTACATGCACATCCAGGACCCGGAGCAGCGTCGCTGGTTCCAGGAGAAGCTCGAGGTCAAGTACGTCAAGCCCGGTCACGACGAGCAGCTGCGGGTTCTGCGCAAGCTCAACGAGGCGGAGGCCTTCGAGACCTTCCTGCAGACGAAGTTCGTCGGCCAGAAGCGCTTCTCGCTGGAAGGTGGCGAGTCGCTGATCCCCCTGCTGGACGAGATCCTGCAGGGCGCAGCCGGCGCCGGCCTCGATGGTGCGGCGATCGGTATGGCTCACCGCGGCCGTCTGAACGTGCTCACCAACATCGCCGGCAAGACCTACGGTCAGGTCTTCCGTGAGTTCGAGGGTCTCGCCGCCACCGGCAACCAGCGCGGCTCCGGTGACGTGAAGTACCACCTCGGCACGGAGGGCACCTTCGTCGCCGACGACAAGTCGGAGCTGCCGGTCTACCTGGCCGCCAACCCGTCCCACCTCGAGACCGTCGACGGTGTGCTCGAGGGCATCGTGCGCGCCAAGCAGGACCGCAAGCCCATCGGCACGTTCGCGTGGCTCCCGATCCTCGTGCACGGTGACGCGGCCTTCGCCGGTCAGGGTGTCGTTGTCGAGACCCTGCAGATGTCGCAGCTGCGCGGCTACCGCACCGGCGGCACCGTGCACGTCGTGGTGAACAACCAGGTCGGCTTCACCACGCTGCCCAACGACTCGCGCACCTCGGTGTATGCCACCGACGTCGCCAAGACCATCCAGGCGCCGGTGTTCCACGTGAACGGCGACGACCCCGAGGCCGTCATCCGTGTGGCGCAGCTCGCCTTCGAGTACCGCGAGCGGTTCCACCGCGATGTCGTGGTCGACCTGGTCTGCTACCGCCGCCGTGGTCACAACGAGGGCGATGACCCGTCGATGACCCAGCCGCTGATGACCGACCTGATCCAGGCCAAGCGCTCGGTGCGAAAGCTGTACACCGAGGCTCTGGTCGGTCGCGGCGACATCACCGAGGAAGAGTACGACGAGGCGAAGGCCGACTTCCAGAACCGCCTGGAGATCGCGTTCGCCGAGACGCACGCCGCCGAGACCGGCGCCACGCCGATCGCCGTGCAGACAGCCGCGCCGGCGCCGGACGACGAGCCTGTCGGCAGCCCGGATGTCACGGGTGTGGCCACCGAGGTGATCCAGCTCATCGGCGATGCGCACGCGAACAAGCCCGACGGCTTCACCGTGCACTCCAAGCTGCAGCAGCAGCTCGACAAGCGTGTCGAGATGAGCCGCAACGGCAACATCGACTGGGGCTTCGGCGAGCTGCTCGCCTTCGGCTCGCTGCTCGTGGAGGGCACCCCGGTGCGCCTGGCCGGTCAGGACTCGCGCCGTGGCACGTTCGTGCAGCGGCATGCCGTGCTGCACGACCGGCAGAACGGTCAGGAGTGGCTGCCGCTGGCGAACCTGGCCGACGGTCAGGGCCGCTTCTTCGTCTACGACTCGCTGCTCAGCGAGTACGCCGCCCTCGGGTTCGAGTACGGCTACTCGGTGGAAGACACCAAGGCGCTCGTGCTCTGGGAGGCCCAGTTCGGCGACTTTGCCAACGGCGCCCAGTCGGTCATCGACGAGTACATCTCTGCCGCGGAGCAGAAGTGGGGCCAGCAGTCGGGTGTCGTGCTGCTGCTGCCGCACGGGTACGAGGGCCAGGGCCCTGACCACTCGTCGGCCCGCATGGAGCGCTTCCTGCAGCTGTGCGCGCAGGACAACATGACCGTCGCGCGCCCGTCGACCCCCGCGTCGTACTTCCACCTGCTGCGTCGTCAGGCGTACGCCCGTCCGCGCAAGCCGCTGATCGTGTTCACGCCCAAGGCGATGCTGCGCCTGCGCGGTGCCACCAGCCCGGTCGAGGACTTCACGCAGGGCCGGTTCGTGCCGGTCATCGACGACGACCGCGGACTCGACCGCAACGCCGTCAAGCGGGTGCTGGTGCACTCGGGCAAGGTGCACTGGGACCTGCGCAGCGAGCTGGAGAAGAACCCGAACCCCGAGGTCGCCCTCGTGCGTCTCGAGCAGCTCTACCCGACCCCGATCGACGAGCTCAAGGCCGTCACCGATTCGTACCCCAACGCCGAACTGGTGTGGGTGCAGGAAGAGCCGGAGAACCAGGGCGCCTGGCCGTTCCTGGCGCTGGCGTTCGCCGAGGTGCCGGGTGACCGCGAGTTCCGCGACGTGTCGCGCCCGGCATCCGCGTCGCCCGCGACGGGTTCGTCGAAGGTGCACGCCATCGAGCAGGCCGAGCTGATCCGCCGGGCTGTCACGCTCTGACGATCAACGAGAAAGCCCCTGACCTTCCGAGGTCAGGGGCTTTCTCGCGTGTGTGCGGTCGTACGCGGTCAGTACCAGATGGACAGCACAGGGGCCTCAGGGCTGCGCAGCGCCTCGGAGAACGCGATGATCTGCGCCCCGTCGCCGTGCACTCGTCCGGCTGCTGCCAGCTGTGTGAGCGGCACTCCCCCGACATACGCCGACGACAGGGTGGCGACGTCGAGTGTCACGTCCGGTGCGGCATCCGTCGCCTGCACGGTCGCCGTGCCGCCGGACACGCGGACGCGCCAGATCCCCTCCGCGAAGCCGAGCGCGTCGGTCACCTCGACCGTGATCTCGAGATCGTCGCCGGCGTATGTGCGCGCCTGGAGGGCTGCCGGCACATCGAGGATGCGCAGCCAGCCATGGTCGTGCACGCGCTGGGTGACGGCCCGCTGGTCGGCGACAAGCCACGTGACGGGGTCGTCCACGGGGCGCAGATCCACCGACACCCTGTTCACCAGATCGTGGTGCAGCAGGAACGACCACATCGCCCGCAGCCCCTCGTCAGTGTCGGCGACGAGATGGCGTACCTGCAGCTGTGCGCGGAACTCACCTTCGACCTCCGCGAGGCGATACGCCACGGCGCCGCGTGGCCTTCCCTCGTCGTCGCGCCAGACGACGCCGCGCACCTCGGCGGCGCCCTTGTCAGACGGGCCCTGGCCCGCCATCCGTCGCCAGCGTGCCGGCCACCCGGCAATCTGCCCGGCCCGCTGCGTGCGAGCACGGTCGTGCAGTTCGCCGAGGACGGTTGCGAGCTCGTCCTTCTCGACGTACGCGAACCGCCCGGATGCATCGGGGGCGCCCCATCCGGCGCGCCGCGCGTCGATCGTGAGCTGCGCCACGGGGATCGCGGCTCCGAATCCGTACCGCCCATAGATCGTGGCCTCGCTGACGGTGAGCCCTGCCACCGGCACACCGGCCGTCGCCGCCGCCCGCAACTCACCTTCCAGCAGCTGCCTGGCAATGCCCCGGCGGCGATGGGTGGCCGAAACGGTGACCGAGCTGATCGCCCACATCGGCACCTCGCCGCCGGGCACGGTCAGCGGGGTCACCCACGAGTTCACGGTCGCGATCGGCAGCGGGTCGTCGCCGTCGAACACGCCGATGTTGCGGCGATCCTGAAGGATGCCCGCCATCTCATCCCTGGACTCATCCGTGGGTTCGGCATCGAGAAAACCGCGGGTCTCCGCCCGCAGAAACGCGGCCGTGGCCTGCGCATCTGCGGTGTCGATGATGCGGTAGTCGAAGCCGGAACGGTGCAGTCGCTCGGCGGATCGCGGGTCGGCTGGCTGGTCTCTGGCGTCGATGTCCGTCATGCCGACAGCCTAGGGGGCGCGGCGATTGCGGCCGAGCCTCGCCCTCGAGGGTCAGTGCGCGCTGGCCTGAATCTCGCGCAGGCGCAGGAACACCTGCTCGCGCAGTTCTTCGGGGGCGGTTTCCTTGCAGGCGCGGGCGATCACCTCGGTGAGCGTGACGCTCACCTGCATCTCCTCCTGACAGGAGGGGCAATTGTCCAGGTGCTCACGGATCTCGGCGTGCTCGGTGTTGCACACCTCGTTGCGGAGGTACTCCTCCAGATCCCGGCGTGCCTTCTCGCAGCCGCAATCGCTCATTTCCCGCTCCTCAGTTGGGCCGCCGCGATTCCTCGCTCGGCGGCATAGTCAGCCAACAGTTCGCGCAGCATGCGCCTCCCCCGGTGCAACCGGCTCATCACGGTGCCGATGGGCGTCTTCATGATGTCGGCGATCTCCTGGTACGAGAACCCTTCGACATCGGCGAGGTACACCGCGAGGCGGAAGTCCTCCGGCACCTCCTGGAGCGCGTCCTTGACGACGGATGCCGGCATCCGATCGATCGCCTCTGCCTCGGCCGACCGGCCATGTGTGGCCGTGGTCGATTCGGCGCCGCCGAGCTGCCAGTCCTCGAGTTCATCGATGGTGCCCTGGAACGGCTCACGCTGCTTCTTGCGATAGATGTTGATGTAGGTGTTGGTCAGGATGCGGTACAGCCACGCTTTGAGGTTCGTACCCTGCGAGAACGTCGCCCACGAGCCGTAGGCCTTCACGAAGGTCTCCTGCACGAGGTCGGCTGCGTCGGCGGGGTTGCGCGTCATGCGCATCGCCGCCGCATAGAGCTGATCCATGTACGGGATCGCCTGCTCCTCGAACTCGCGCCGAGGGTCTTCGGATACTGTCTCGTCCATCACCGGCCAGTCTAGGCCGACGACCTCCTCGATCTCCCGCTCCAGCGTCGCCGCTGTCATGCCCGATCCTTCCCTTGCCGATCCTCGGCTCTTGCGCCGGGGTTCACTAGGGTAGGAACCGATGAGTGAGCACAGGTATTCCCCCGCGTCCACCGGCGGCGCCTACACGGCGCCGTTCGTCGACGCGCCGGTACACGCGACGCTGACCATCCCCGGCTCGAAGTCGCTGACCAATCGCGAGCTGATGATCGCGGCGATCGCCGACGGCCCCGGCCGCCTGATCGCCCCGCTGCACTCCGACGATTCGCGTCGGATGATCGAGGCTCTGCGCGCCCTCGGCGTCGGCATCGAGGAGATCGACGGCGGCGGGGAGTTCGGCCCCGACCTGCTGGTCACCCCCGCACCGCTGCACGGCGGTGCCACGATCGACTGCGGGCAGGCGGGCACGGTCATGCGGTTCATCGCGCCGCTCGCCGGCCTCGCCTCGGAGGACGTGCATCTGACCGCCCACGAGTCGGCACTGCACCGCCCAATGGGCGTGATGATCACGGCCCTGCGCGACCTCGGCGTCGACGTCGACGATGAGGGCACCTGGGCCCTGCCGTTCACGATCCGCGGCCACGGCCGCATTCGCGGCGGCCGCGTCGAGATCGACGCCTCCGGATCGAGCCAGTTCGTCTCGGGCCTCCTGCTCGCGGCGCCGCGCTTCGATGTGGGCCTGCACCTGGTGCACACGGGCACTCATCTGCCGAGCCTGCCGCACATCGACATGACCATCGAATCCCTCAGTCGGCGCGGCATCCGCATCGAACGCCCAGGGCACGGCGAATGGCTGGTCGAGGCAGGTGTGCCGCGCGCCAAGGAGATCGCGATCGAACCCGATCTCTCCAACGCCGCGCCGTTCCTCGCCGCGGCCATGGTGACCGGCGGCGATGTGACGATCACCGGCTGGCCGCTGCACTCCACCCAGCCGGGTGCGCTGCTGCCCGAGCTGCTGCACGCGCTGGGCGCACACACGTCGCGCCACGGCGGCGCCCTGACGGTGCGCGCCGGTGACGGCATCCGCGGCGCCGACCTCGACCTGTCCGCGGCGAGCGAGCTCACCCCGACGATCGCGGGGCTGGCAGTGTTCGCCGACGGTCCGACCACGATCCGTGGGGTCGGCCACATCCGGACGCACGAGACCGACCGCATTGCGGCGCTCGTCGCCAACATCCGTGCACTCGGCGGCGAGGCGGAGGAGCTCTCCGACGGTGTGCGCATCACGCCCGTGCCGTTGCACGGCGGCGCCTGGCCGGCGTACCACGATCACCGAATGGCCACCACCGGCGCCCTGATCGGGCTGCGCGTGCCCGGTGTCGAGATCGACGACATCGGCACGACCGCCAAGACGCTGCCCGAGTTCACGCTGCTCTGGGATCGGATGCGGGGAGGCACCACCGCGTGAGCTGGCTCGGCGACGACGACGGTCTTGACGACGAGTACGACGAGTTCGACGAGAGTCGTATCCGCACGCGGCCGAACCCGAAGGCGAACCGTCCTCGCACCAAGCGCCGCCCCGCGCATGATGACGCGGAACTCGGCCGTGTGTTGGGGGTCGACCGCGGCCGCTACAGCGTGCTCATCGGTGAGAACACCGACGACGAGCGCATGGTGACCGCCGCCCGTGCCCGAGAACTGCGCCGCACCCCGATCGTCACAGGCGACCGGGCCCGCGTCGTCGGCGACACCAGCGGCGAGGACGGCACGTTGGCCCGCATTGTCGGGCTCGCACCGCGCACCTCCCTGCTGCGCCGCAGCGCAGACGACACGGATCAGGTCGAGCGTGTCATCGTCGCGAACGCCGATCAAATGCTCGTGGTCGTGGCCGCCGCGGATCCGGAACCGCGGGAGCGCCTGGTCGATCGCTACCTGATCGCAGCTCTGGATGCCGGCATCCGGCCGCTCCTCGTGGTGACAAAGACCGATCTCGCTGACCCCACCGCCTTCCTCAGCCACTTCGACGGACTGGACGATCTGCGCGTGTTCACCAGTGCACGGGGCAAGATGCCGGTCGCCGAGATCGGCGAGGCACTGGTCGGGCATTCGACGGTCTTCGTCGGGCACTCGGGTGTCGGCAAATCGACGCTGGTGAACGCGCTCGTTCCGACCGCCCATCGAGCGACAGGACACGTCAACGAGGTCACGGGTCGTGGGCGCCACACCTCCTCGTCGACCGTGTCGCTGCGCTATGAGGGCCCGAGCGGCTCGGGGTGGGTCATCGACACTCCCGGCGTGCGATCGTTCGGCCTGGGGCACGTCGATCCGGCGAACATCCTCGCGGCGTTCACCGAGCTCGCTGTGATCGCCGAGAACTGTCCCCGGGGCTGCACGCACCTGCCCGACGCCGAGGATTGCGCTCTGAATGAGGCAGCGGCCGCCGGCGAGCTCGGCGCCAGCGAGCGCGCACGTCTGGACTCGCTGCAGCGTCTGCTCGAGACGTTCTCCTCCCCCGGTCGCTGACCGCCGGTAGGCTGACCAGGTGACGAACGAGCGACTCGAACCCGGTGCCCCTGCTCCCGACTTCACGCTGCTCGACCAGGACGGCACTGCGGTGTCGCTGGCCGATCTGCGCGGCACGAAGACGATCCTGTACTTCTACCCGGCGGCGATGACGCCCGGATGCACGACACAGGCCTGCGACTTCCGTGACAGCCTCTCCTCGCTCGAGGGCGCCGGCTATCGCGTGATCGGCATCTCCCGCGACGAGCCGGCGAAGCTGGCGGAATTCCGCGCGCGCGATGGGCTGTCGTTCACCCTGCTCAGCGACCCCGACCATGCCGTGCACTCGGCATATGGCACCTGGGGCGAGAAGATGAACTACGGCAAGGTCGTCGAGGGCGTCATCCGCTCGACCTTCGTGCTCGATGAGGACGGCATCATCACCGAGGCGATGTACAACGTCAAGGCCACCGGCCACGTCGCGCGTCTGCGCAAGATGCTGGGCCTGGACGCGTGATCTGCGACCGTCCCGGCGCGCTCAGTCCGCGTCGGGGCGGTGCGTGCGCGGGTCGGAGCCGCCCTCGCGACGTGCGGTGAGGATGAGCAGCACGAGCCCGGCGACTCCGGCGACACCGAGGCCCAGTGTGAACGTCCACGGCACCGGCTGCAGCGACAGCGACGACAGCGCCAGGGCGATCGCAATCACCTGGAAGAGGATGCCACCCGAGCGCGCCCATGAGACGCCGCGCAAGACGCCGAAGCCGAAGGCGACCAGGGCCGCCGCGCCGATGAGCGTCAGCACCACCAGCGCTGCACCGGTGGGTGTGGACGAGGCCCGGCCCGAGGTGAGGGCGAAGAGTTCGAGCAGCGAGACGACGCCGAGGGCGACGCCTTCTGCCATGAGGACAACAGCGGCGGCGAGGGCCACTCCCGATCGACGCACGCATGCTCCTCTCAGGGGTTAGTCACAAAACCCTTGATTTCAGATTGTTTCTGTAACACAATGGAAACAGCCATGTGCTCCCACATCGGAGTGGGGCGAGCACTCGCTCGCATCACCAGGGTAGCGGAACCCGAACCGACGCCCGAATTCGAGCGCCGCAGATGCGACCGCCCACACCGAAAATCTCGATAAGAGGAGCCCCCCTATGGATTGGCGCGACAAAGCCGCCTGCCTGACCGTCGACCCCGAACTGTTCTTCCCCGTGGGGAACACCGGCCCCGCTGTCGACCAGATCGAGAAGGCCAAGGCAGTCTGCGCCACCTGCACCGTCACCGAGATCTGCCTGCAGTACGCTCTCGAGTCCGGCCAGGACTCGGGCGTGTGGGGCGGCCTGTCCGAAGACGAGCGCCGCGCCCTCAAGCGTCGCGCCGCCCGCGCCCGCCGCGCCGGCTGAGCCGCGACACCCCGACGAAGAAAAGGCCCCCGATCTCTCGGGGGCCTTTTCCATGTCTTCGGTCGCGTCAGGCCTTGATCCAGCGCAGCGGAATCTCGATGGTCACCTGGGTACCTTCCCCCTCCGCGCCCTTCCACTCGATCGTGCCGCCCAGCTCGCCCTGGATGAGGGTGCGGACGATCTGCGTGCCGAGCCCCTGTCCCACGCGCCCCTCTGGCAACCCGTGACCGGTGTCGGTCACGGTGACGCGCAGCGTCTCATCGGTGCGGGTGGCCTCGATCCGCACGACGCCCTCCTGACCGGCGAGGCCGTGCTCGACGGCATTGGTGACGACCTCGGTGAGCGCCAACGACAGCGGCGTCGCATACTCGCTGGGCAGCACCCCGAAGCGCCCCGCGCGCTCGGTGCGCGCCCGAGTGCTGGGCGCGGCGGCGACCTCGGCCACGAGCTTCAGCACGCGGTCGAACACTTCGTCGAAGTCGACCGTCTGCGACAGGCCGCTGGCGAGTGTGTCGTGCACCACGGCGATCGCCTCGACCCGGCGCATGGCCTGCGTCAGCGCATCGCGAGCCTCTTCAGAATGCGTGCGGCGGGCTTGGATACGGAGAAGTGAGGCCACAGTCTGCAGGTTGTTCTTCACCCGGTGGTGGATCTCGCGGATGGTCGCATCCTTGGTGATGAGTTCCTGCTCCTGGTGACGCAGCTCGGAGACATCGCGGCAGAGCACGATCGCGCCGATGCGTGTGCCGTGGTCTTTCAACGGAATCGCGCGCAGCGACACGGTCACCCCGCGCGCCTCCATGTCGGTGCGCCAGGGCGCCCGCCCGGTGACGACCACCGGCAGCGTCTCGTCGACCTGACGCGACGGCGGCAGGATGCGCGTGATCACCTCGGCCAGGGACTCGCCCTCGAGCTCGTCGTCGAAGCCCATCCGGTTGAACGCCGACAGGGCGTTGGGGCTGGCAAAGGTGGTGATGCCGTCGACGTCGATGCGGATCAACCCGTCGGAAGCGCGCGGAGCGCCACGGCGAGGGGCGGTCGGGGCGGCAAGGTCGGGGAACTCACCCGAGGCGATCATCCGGAACAGGTCATTCGCGCATTCGTCGAATGACATCTGCTGGCGTGAGGGCATCCGAGCTTCACCGAGGTTGGTGTGTCGGGTCAGCACGCCGACCACCGCGCGACTCGCGCCGGATCCGCGCACGATGGGCACCGCGCGCACCCGCGTCGGGGTCTCTTCGAACCAGTCCGGCGAGGAGGAGTCGACGATCTCTCCGCTCTCGAACGCCGCCTGCACCTGCGTGCGCCACTGCGGGCGAACACGCTCCCCCACGATGTCGCGGTAGAACAGGGTCGCCGGGCCACTGGGCCGGGAGTGAGCGACGGCGATGAAGGTGCCGTCTGCGGTGGCCACCCAGGTGACGATGTCGGCCGAGGCCAGATCGGCCAGCAGCTGGCCGTCGCCCGCGAGCCGATGCAGCCACTCGATATCGAGGTCGTTCAGCAGGCCCTGGGCTTGGATGAGATCACTGAGGGTTGACACCCCACCAGCCTAGGGGCGCGACGTTCAGAGGATCGCCAGCGACGTGGCGCGCCAGCGCCGGTCGAGTCCTTCTAGTCGAATCGCGACGGCCCTCGTGCGCCCGGGTCCTGCGACCACGATGGCGGCTTCGACCACCCCGTCGGCGGGTGCCGAGTGCCGGATCGACAGGATCTGGAAGTTGGGGCGGATCGGTGCCGTCCCTCGGGCGCTGCGAGCGCGGGCCGAGAGGTTGGCCCGCGTGACGAGCACACGATACGCATCCTCGTTGAACCAGCGGGCGAGTTGATCGACCTCCCGAACGCCGGCGAGCACCTCCAGAGCACCGTGCGTCAGGCTTCTCAGCAGCGGCTCCGGATCCGGCAGCTCCGCAGCCGGCGTCGGCTGTGGTGCGAAGTACTCGTTCAACATCATCGTCCGTGCCCCGATCCCCCCGGTCGTGGATGTGCCGCCCCCGTTTCGCGGTGCGGCGTCCTGAAAAGTAGAACACGAGTCACCGATATTCTGAACCCGACCCAAGAACCTGTGGATAACTCGCCCGGACGCGACGAACGATCCCCTACTGTCGGGCAGGTGGAATGGGAGCATCTCTTCGATGACCTCGAGGGTCAGCTCGCCGCGGAGTGGGAAGCTGAGCGCGCGGCGCTGGACGCCGAGTCTGAACGCCTGCGCATCTCCCGGCTTGCGCTGCGGGAGCGGTTGCGGATTCTCGCGTCCTCCGACGCCCGCGCGACGGTCGCACTGGCCTCGGGTGACCGGCTGACGGCCAGGGTCAGCGGACTGGGTGCCGACTGGGTGGGGCTGACGCCAGCCGATGACCCCCGACTGATTCTCGTGCCGATCGACGCGATCGAGCAGTTCGGCGTCGACCATGGCACTCTGCTGGCCTCCTTGGATGCCGAGCAGCCGGCAGCCTCGCTGCGCGAGCGGATGACGCTCGGCTTCGTGCTCCGTGATCTCGCCCGGCGGCGCGTTCCCATCCGCATGTCACTGCGTCAGGGCGACCCCCTCCACGGCACGATCGATCGCGCGGGCGCCGATCACCTCGACCTGGCTGTGCACGACCCCGGGGAACCCCGACGCACGCACACGGTGCGGGCACACCTGATGGTGCCGTTCGCCGCCATCGTGTGGGTGCGCGCAGAGTGGGCGGATGCCGGGATGCCCTGAACGCGGAAACCGCGCCCGCTCAGGCTCCGCGGAACGGCGTGGTACCCCACACCTCGGGGAAGCTCGCTTCGCTGGCCTGTCGCCATAGCGCCATCCGCCTGGCCTCTTCCGACTGCTCCGCGAGGTAGTCGGCGATGCTGGCCTCTTCCACGCGCCACCGCGGCGGCGAGCCGAGCTGCGCACCTCGCAACCGTCCTTCGAGCACGAGGGCGACGACCTCGTCGACCTCGATGTTGAGCAGCTCGGCGACCTGCGCGGGGGCAAGGAAGCGAGGTGCCGATGCGGGCGTGTGCGGCATATGCCTATTCTCCACCGAGAGGCCCGTTTCCGTCTCCCCCGACAGGCGTTGTGGATAACTTCTTCGACTCGATCGGGCGATCTGTGACGATGTCTGCATGATGACTCGCTCCCGGCCTCGACGCGCCTACTTCGTCGACGTTCGCTTCATCGTCGGCATCGTGCTGGTGATCGCCTCCATCGCCGGGGTCTGGGCCCTTGTCGCGGCGTCACGGCAGACCACGCCGATGCTGCAGGCGACGACGACGATCGTCGTCGGCGAGGCGCTCGATTCCGAGGACTTCCAGGTGGTCGAGGTGGGTCTGGGAACGCTGACTGACGACTACCTCGCCCCGCAGGATCTCGAAGCCGGCATGGTCGCCAGTCGTACCCTCGCCCGTGGAGAGCTGGTGCCGACAGCAAGCGTGACCGACGCCGACAGCGCCCGCACGACGACCATCGTCATCCCCAGCGCTGCCGCGATCCCGGCCGGGGTGAAGGAGGGCACGGTGGTCGAGCTCTGGCAGGCACCGCTGAAAGAGGATGGCCGTAGCTTCGACACACCGCGGATTCTGGTGGCCGATGCGGTGGTCGCCACCGTGGCCGAGAGCGAAGGGATGCTCAGTCAGGAGCGCACCGACGTCGAGGTCGTGATCGACCGCGCCGACGTCGCCTCCGTCCTGGAGGCGATGACCGGCGGCGCAGCGATCTCGCTCGTGCCGACGGGTGACGGCTCATGAGCGTCGTCATCCTGGCCGTCAGCCCCGAACAGTCGGCGGCGCTGGCCGCGGACCTCGAACTCGACGGCGCCGTCGTGATCGCCGTGTCAGGACCGGAACATGCCGGCGAAGCCGACCTGCAGGCTGCGGACGCCATCGTGCTGAACCCTGACCGTCGCACCCTCACGGCCGGCTTCGTGCGGGCCTGTGACCGTGCGGGCACGCGGATCATCGCCATCGCTGCGTCCGGCGCCGCTGACCCCGGCTCGTCCCGTCTGCTGGCCCGGTACGGCCTGCCCGCACCGCTTCCGGCTGACGCGGCAGCCTGGCAAGTGCTCGGCATGCTGGCCGAAGACGTACCGCCGGCACCGCAGACAGGCCGAGCGCCGTCACGGCTTCTCGCCGTGTGGGGGCCGCACGGCGCGCCCGGACGCTCGACCTTGGCGATCCAGCTGGCCGTCGAACTCGCCAGGGCCGGTCGGCGGTCTGCGCTGATCGATGCTGACACGACGGCGCCATCGCTCGCACTGCTGCTGGGGCTGGGAGACGAGTCGCCGGGGCTGGCGGCCGCCTGCCGCCGCGCCGAGCTCGGCAGTCTGGATGCCCCGGAGCTGGACCGACTGTCGACGCCGGTGGAGACCTCCGCCGGGGCCGTCGAGGTGCTCGGCGGCCTCAATCGCCCTGGGCGCTGGCCCGAGCTGGCGGCGGGGCGTCTGCGCTCCACGCTCGAGGCGACGCGGGGCTGGGTCGACGACAGTGTGGTCGACGTGTCGGCATCCTTCGACGACGAAGATGACGGCCTCGACCCTGGTGCGCCGTCGCGCCATGCGGCGACTGCCGTGTCATTGCGCGAGGCCGACCAGATCGTGGCCGTGCTCTCGGCCGACCCGCTGGGGGTGAGCCGCTTCCTGCGTGGGCACGCCGAACTGCGCCACCTCGTCGGCGCGACCCCGATCAGGGTCGTCGCCAACCGGGTGCGCCCCGGTCCGCTGGGCATTGACGCGCGCGGTCAGATCCGGCGCACCCTGGAGCGTTTCGCCGGGATCGACGAGGTGACCTTCCTCCCCGACGATCAGCGCGCGGTGGATGCCGCCGCGCTGCACGCGCGCCCGGTAGGCGATGTCGCCCCGCGCTCGGCGTTCGTGGCCGGCATCCGTCGCCTGGCCACGTCGCTGTTGCCGCGTGAGGCGGTCACTGCCGATAGCTCGAGAGGAAGTTCCCGAGTCGCTCGACGGCTTCGCTGAGCACGCGGGCCTCGGGCAGAGTGACCACCCGCAGGTGGTCGGGGGTGGCCCAATTGAAGCCGGTGCCCTGCACGAGCAGGATCTTCTCCGACACGAGCAGGTCGTAGACGAGCTTCTCGTCGTCACGGATCTCGTGCACGTTCGGGTCGAGGCGGGGGAACGCGTACAGCGCGCCTGCCGGGCGGACGCAACTCACGCCGGGGATCGCCTCCAGGCCCTGCCAGGCGATGTCGCGCTGCTCGGCGAGACGCCCCGTGGGCGCGATGAGGGCGTCGATGCTCTGCACACCGCTGAGCGCGGCCTGCACGGCGTGCTGGGCGGGGACGTTCGGGCACAGGCGAGTGGAAGCGAGCAGCGCGATGCCCTCGAGGAAGCCCTTGGCGTGCGACTTGGGGCCGGTGATGACGAGCCAGCCCGAGCGGTAGCCGGCGACGCGGTAGGTCTTGGACAGGCCGTTGAAGGTCAGGCAGAGCAGGTCAGGCGCGAGGGTCGCGGTGGGGATGTGCACCGCGTCGTCGAACAGGATGCGGTCGTAGATCTCATCGGAGAGCAGCAGCAGGCCGTTCTCCCGAGCGATCTGCACGATCCCCTCCAGGATCTCGCGGGAGTACACCGCGCCCGTCGGGTTGTTCGGATTGATGATGACGATCGCCTTGGTCTGCGGCGTCACCTTCGACCGGATGTCTTCGAGATCCGGCTGCCAGTCGTTATCCTCATCGCACACGTAGTGCACGGGCGTCCCCCCGGCGAGCGAGGTCATCGCGGTCCACAGCGGATAGTCCGGTGCCGGGATGAGCACCTCGTCACCCTGGTCGAGCAGCGCCTGCATGACCATCGTGATGAGCTCGGAGACACCGTTGCCGAGGAAGACGTCGTCGGGCGTGAAGCGGGGAAAGCCGGGCTCCTGCTCGTAGCGGCTGACGATCGCCCGACGTGCGGAGATGATGCCCTTGCTGTCGCTGTAGCCGTGCGCGGTGGGCAGCGTGGCGAGCATGTCGTGCACGATCTGGTGCGGAGCCTCGAACCCGAAGGTGGCAGGGTTGCCGGTGTTCAACTTGAGGATCTGGTGGCCCTCGGCCTCCAGACGCGCCGCCTCGATCAGTGCCTTGCCGCGGATCTCATAGAGAACGTTCTTCAGCTTGGAGGACTGGTCCAGGGTGCGGCGGGTCATTGATCCACACTACCGCCACGACGAGGTCGCCCCGACCGCCGTGACTCCCCTGAGCGGGGTGCCGCGGCGGTCGGGGCGTCGTGTCACTTCTTCTTCTTGGCCTGGGCGCGGCGCTGTTCGCGGTTGCCCGCGGCCGCCTCGGCGCCGGCGTCCGTGCGCTGGCCGAAGGCACCGCGCGGGGCATCCTCTGCCTGCTCCTGCGCCGCGGTCTCCTGCCGCAGGCGCGCGGTCGCCGCCTGCTGCACCTGGCCGCGCTCATTGCGCACCTCGACATCGCCCGAGTCGTTCGGCGCCGAGTACTCGAGCTTCTGCTCGGGCTGGCCATCGGCGAGACCCTTGGCCTCGACCTCGGTGACCTGGTCGTCGCCCGCGCGACGCACCTCGACCTCGAGGTTGTAGAGGTAGCCGACCGACTCTTCCTTGATCTGGCCCATCATCGCCTGGAACATGGCGTAGCCCTCGCGCTGGTACTCGATCAGCGGGTCACGCTGGGCCATGGCACGCAGGCCGATGCCGTCCTTGAGGTAGTCCATCTCGTACAGGTGGTCCCGCCAGCGACGGTCAAGCACCTGCAGCACGACGCGGCGCTCGAGTTCACGCGTGGCCGCCTCACCGAGCGACTCCTCGCGCTTCTCGTAGGCGATCGTCGCGTCGCTGAGCAGCTCCCGGGTCAGCCCGTCGGCCGAGATGCCGCCCTTGCGGCCGCCGGCCTCGGCGACGACCTCGTCGATCGTCACGCCGACGGGGTAGAGCGTCTTCAGCTCGGTCCACAGCGCGTCGAAGTCCCAGCTCTCGTTGTGACCCTCGCCGGTGTGATCCCGCACGACGCCGCCGATGGCATCTTCGATGAAGTGCTGCACGCGGTCTGCGATGTCGTCGCCCTGCAGGATGTGGCGGCGGTCTGCGTAGATCGCCTCACGCTGACGGTTGAGCACGTCGTCGTACTTGAGCACGTTCTTGCGCATCTCGGCGTTGCGCGCCTCGACCTGCGACTGGGCGCTACGGATCGCGCGGCTCACCAGCCCCGATTCGATGGGCACATCGTCGGGGAAGTTGGTGCGGGCGAGGATCGCCTCGGCGGCACCGGACTGGAACAGCCGCATGAGGTCGTCGGTGAGGCTGAGGTAGAAGCGGCTCTCCCCCGGGTCGCCCTGACGCCCGGAGCGACCGCGCAGCTGATTGTCGATACGACGCGACTCGTGGCGCTCGGTGCCGAGCACGTAGAGGCCGCCGGCCTCGGTGACCTGCGCGCTCTCCTCCTCGACCTGGGCCTTCATCGCCTCGTAGGTCTCATCCCACGCGGCCTCGTACTCCTCCGGCGTCTCGGCCGGGTCGAGACCCTTGGACTTCAGCTCCTGCACGGCGAGGAACTCGGCGTTGCCGCCGAGCATGATGTCGGTGCCTCGACCGGCCATGTTGGTGGCGACCGTGACGGCGCCCAGCTTGCCGGCACGGGCGACGATCTCGGCCTCACGCGCGTGGTTCTTGGCGTTGAGGACCTCGTGCTTGACACCCTTCTTCGCGAGGAGCCGCGAGAGGTACTCGCTCTTCTCGACGCTGACCGTACCGACGAGCACGGGCTGGCCGGCGGCGTGACGCTCGGCGATGTCTTCGACGACCTGCGCGAACTTGGCCTGCTCGTTCTTGTAAACGAGGTCCGGCTGGTCCTTGCGGACCATCGGCCGGTTGGTCGGGATGGGCACGACGCCGAGCTTGTAGGTCGACATGAACTCGGCCGCCTCGGTCTCGGCGGTACCGGTCATGCCGGCGAGCTTGTCGTAGAGGCGGAAGTAGTTCTGCAGCGTGACGGTGGCGAGGGTCTGGTTCTCGGCCTTGACCGGCACGCCCTCCTTGGCCTCGATGGCCTGGTGGATGCCCTCGTTGTAGCGGCGGCCGACGAGGATGCGGCCGGTGTGCTCGTCGACGATCATGACCTCGTCGTTCATGACGACGTAGTCGGTGTCCTTCTTGAACAGCGCGAGCGCCTTGATCGAGTTGTTCAGGAACGAGATGAGCGGGGTGTTGGCCGACTCGTAGAGATTGTCGATGCCGAGGTAGTCCTCGACCTTCTCGATACCGGGCTCGAGCACGCCGACGGTGCGCTTCTTCTCGTCGACTTCGTAGTCTTCGCCGGCCTCGAGGGTGCGGGCGATCTTCGCGAACTCGGCGAACCAGCGGTTGGCCTCGCCCGACGACGGGCCGGAGATGATGAGCGGGGTACGGGCCTCGTCGATGAGGATCGAGTCGACCTCGTCGACGATCGCGAAGAAGTGCTCGCGCTGGACGAGGTCTTCCTTGCGCCAGGCCATGTTGTCGCGCAGGTAGTCGAAGCCGAACTCGTTGTTGGTGCCGTAGGTGATGTCGGCGGCGTACTGCTCGCGGCGCACCGCGGGGGTCTGCCCCGAGACGATGATGCCGGTGGTCATACCGAGGGCGCGGTAGACGCGGCCCATGAGCTCGGCCTGATAGCTGGCGAGGAAGTCGTTCACGGTGATGACGTGCACGCCCTTGCCGGCGATCGCGTTGAGGTAGGCAGGGAAGGTGGCGACGAGAGTCTTGCCCTCACCGGTCTTCATCTCGGCGATGTTGCCGAGGTGCAGGGCAGCGCCGCCCATGATCTGCACGTCGTAGGCGCGCATGTTCAGGGTGCGCTTGGCGGCCTCGCGGACGGCGGCGAAGGCCTCGGGCATGAGCTGGTCGAGCGTCTCGCCCTTCTCGTAGCGGGCCCGTAGTTCGGCGGTCTCGTTGCGCAGCTCGTCGTCGGTGAGCTTCTCGAAGTCGGACTCGAGCTCGCCGACGGCCTTGACGATCTGCTTCAACCGGCGCAGCACGCGACCTTCGCCTGCGCGCAGGAGCTTCTCGAGAGGGTTCGCCACGGATGTCTCCTTGGTTTCGGGTGCCGGCGTTGTTCCGCGCCGGGCATATGGTGCCATGTTACCGGCCCGTGACCTGCGCAGAACCTACGAGCCGACGTGCGCCGCGACGCCCAGGGCGAACACGACACGCCGCACGGTCGTTGTATGGGTGGTGTTTTCCGAGTACGCATATACCGAGAAACCCGATACCCGCAACGCACGGAGCGCCGATGTCAGTTCGCCAGAGTCTGCTGGCCATCCTCGACCAGGGGCCGTGTTACGGCTACCAGCTGCGGGCGGAGTTCGACCGGCGGACCGGGTCGACCTGGCCACTGAATGTCGGTCAGATCTACAACACCCTCGAACGGCTCGAACGCGACGGCCTGGTCGCCAAGGGCGAGGTGGATGCCGCCGGGCATGTCTACTACCAGATCACGGATGCCGGTCGCGACGACGTGCGGGCCTGGCTGGCCGCCCCGGTGGAGCGCGCGACGGGCACGCGGGATGAGCTGACGATCAAGCTGGCACTGGCGGCGACGCTGCCCGGCGCAGACGTCGCTGCGATCGTGCATGACCAGCGTGTGGCATCGCGCGCGGCCCTGGAGCGGCTGCGCAAGGAGCAGGATGCCGCGCCCGCGGCGGAGACCGCCGCGGCGCAGCCGGGGGCGCAGCCAGACGGCGGAGCGCTCGCTCGCCGGCTCGTCACGGAGGCCATGGCCCTGCAGATGGAGGCCGAGCTGCGCTGGCTGGATCAGGTGGAAACAGCCCTGGGTGGCCACGCGCCGCACGCGCTGGCCCTGCACATCAGCGCAGACAAGCCGCGCCGGGGTCGTCCACCACGGCTTCCCGACGCCGGGAGCGGCGTCACAGAGCCGGCCATGCCACTCCTTCGCGGCTAGCTCACGCCTTCTCGGCTAGCTCACGCCTTCTCGGCTAGCCGACCGCAACCGCCGCCATGTCAAGGTCGAACCGCGCACGACCACCCAGACGCGGTGTGCGCTCCGGATCGACATGTGGCGGCGGAATGAACCACACGCGGGCGGCGACGCCGCACCCGTCAATCCGAATCTCCCAGCCATTGTCGTGAATCCGGTGATGGCACGTCTCACATAGCAGAATGCCGTTGCGCAGGTCGGTCCGACCTGTGTCACGCTGCCACCAGTCGATGTGATGGACCTTCGTCATCTCCGGAGGCAGCGCGCACATCGCGCACCCGCCGTCACGCTCGGTCAGCGCCAGCTTCTGGGAGCGGCTGAACAGCCGACGTCGGCGCCCCCAGTCGAGCACCTCACCCTCGCCACCCATCACCCAGGGAATCACACCGCCGTCTGCGGCCATCCGCCGCACCGCGGAGATACTCACCGGCTGATCGGTGCCATCGATCCTCGCGACGCCGTCACCTGCACACAGGTCGTCGAGGCCGACACGCACGATCACGGTCGCCCCGGCCAGCGGCAGCTCGTCGCCCTGGCGCTCCAGCGCCTGCGCGCAGATCAGACTCAGAGCGTCCGCCTGCAGTTGCTCGACCGAGCGGCGATCAGCATCTACGGCATCCGGCTCCACCGCAGCCGTCCGCGCGGCGAACGCCGCCGTCACGTACCCGCGAACGGCCGCCTTCACCGGGGCGGCCGTGGCCGCATCGGCCACCAGCTCGAGATGGAACAGGCCGTCGCGCTCCCACATCCGGGTAGAGCGCTTCGCGCGCAACTCCTCTTCGCGCGGAGGCATCCCATCGGGGTCCAGCCAGGCCTCTGCGCGCTGCAGCAACCGCCGCATGTCGTCCACCGCGAGCCCCGGAGCCTGGCGCACCAGCAACCGCTCCCCCTCGGCGATCCGCACGGCTCCCGCCGCGACGCGCACCCGCTCCAACATCGCGACGATCAGGGCAGCGACCTGCGCACTCACCGTTCCTGCCGCGAGCGCGGCCTGCACAGCCGGATACCGCGAGGGCAACCGATCGCCGATGAGGTTGGTGCGTGCCGCCGTCGCCTCCCCCACCTTCACCAGGCGCAGGGCATCTCCCGTCGACCCGCCGGTCGTCGCCGCGATCAGTTTCGCGGGCGTGCGAAAACCCTGCTCCTTCGCCAGCGACCCGGGGCCGAGCTCCGGCCGTGACTCGTGCGCAATGCCCGCCGCGACCTCAGCATGCACGGCATCGACCCGCCGCTGGAGCACCCCGATCGCAGCATTCACGGCCACCAGCTGTGCCCGCGACAGCTCGGTCGCATCGGCCGCCGCGCCCCACGCCGCATCGAGCGAGGCAACGGCCTCGCGAAGCGGGGAGAGGTGGTTCGTCATGCATCCATCATCTCAGCGACCACCGACATTATCGAAGATATCTTTCGTCTTTTTGTTCTAGATATCGGCATTCCGGCATCCTCCGTTCACCCAGGGCGAAGTCGACACTCGGCATCCTTTCGACCCACGCCCGTAGGATCGATCCATGGCCGGATTCTGGGGCAAGCGCAAACGTGAACAAGAAGCTCAGGATGCACAAGACGCCGATCTCGCGCGTCGCGCACAGCAGGCGCTCGTCGCCGCCGACGAACGCATCCGCACCACCACTGACGAGCTCGCCTTCGCCCAGGCCGAGCTCGGCGACGTTCTGACCTCCGATCTCAAGGCTGCGCTGGACGCGGTGCGCACGCACCTGCAGGAGGCCTTCCACCTGCACCAGCTCAACCACGACGAGATCCCCGACACGGCAGAGGAGCTACGCACCCGCAACGCGCGGATCATCCAGCTGTGCGACTGGGCGGAAGACCTGCTCGACGAGAAGACGTCCGCGCTCGCCGAGACCGTCGCGAAGGTGCGTCGCGCGCCGGAGATCATCGCGCAGCTGCGCACCGAGGCGGAGGCGCTCAGCGCACGCCTCCCCCAGGCCCGTGCCACCATCGAACGGCTGTCGACCCGGTACGCCGAATCGGCCATGCACCGGATCGCGTCATCGGCCGACGAGGCCGCGCAACTCATCTCCTTCGCCACGCATGGCGCCGACGTCTCCGAGCGCCGCCGCGCGGCGAAGCAGAACGCCGAGGCGAACCTCGCGCTGGAGACCGCAACCGAGGCCACGCGGCGCGCGAGCGCGATGCTCGACGCCGTGGAGGACTTCGAGATCGAGGCGCTGCGCGCCGAATCGACTCTGGCCGACGTCGTCGCCGACTCGCGCGGCGATATCGTCGCGGCTCGCAACGCCCCGCAGACCCCCGAGGTACAGGCCGCCACGGTGAAACTCGAAGCAGCGCTCTCCGCGCTCGCCCCGACCGGGTCGATCAACGATCCGTTCACCGAACTCTCCTCGCTGCGCGGCGCGAACACCGCCCTCGACGATGCGATCGCCAAGGCCCGTTATCGCCTGGAGAACCCGCTCCCTTCGCTGCAGCAGGTGCAGCACGCGCTCGACGATGCCGACCGGCAGCTGGGTGTCGCGCGTGGCCTGATCGCCGGGCACCGCGGTTGGATCGGCGCCGATGCGCGCACGCGTCTGGCCGAGGCCGAGCGCCTGCGCGTCGACGTTCCCGCGCTGCTTCCGGCCGAAGACACGCGTGAAGAAGCACTGGCCGGCGCCCGCCGTGTGGCACAGCTAGCCTCCGAGGCGCTGCAGCTCGCCCAGCGCGACATCGACTCCTCGCGTCCCCGCGACGACGGCTGGGGTGGTGGCGGCGGCTGGGGCGGTGGACGCCGCGGAGGTGGCGGAGGCGACATCGTGCAGGGTGTGCTCGGCGGCCTCGTGATCGGCAGCATCCTGGACGGCATCTTCGACTGACGCCGATCGCCACAGGCATCCGCAGACAACGAAAGGCCGGCCCCGAGAATTCTCGGGGCCGGCCTTTCGTCAGGTCAGGACGCCAGTTCCTCCTCAACCGGCGGGGCCTGGGTGGTCAGTGAGATGACGCCGTAGTCCCAGCCCTTGCGCCGGTACACGACGCTCGGGTGGTCGCTGCGGGCGTCGACGAAGAGGAAGAAGTCGTGTCCGACGAGTTCCATCCGGTCGACGGCCTCTTCGACGGTCATCCATTCGGCATCGAAGTTCTTCGTGCGGATGACGACGGGCGAATAGACATCTTCCTCAGCGTCGACCTGCACGGGCACCGACCCGGTCGCGACGGCCCGCAGCACATCGACCGATGCCGGCTGCACGTCGATTCCTTCGAGCGAGCCGCTGCCCTTCTCGAAGTGCGCACCGCGCGGGTGGTTGCGCCCATCGATGCGCTTCTCCTTGGCCCGGCGCAACTGCTCGGCGAGCTTGTCGATGGCGAGATCGAAGGCGGTGAACTTGTCTGCGTCGATCGCCTCCGCCCGCACCACCGGCCCCTTGCCGAGGAGCGTGAGCTCGACGGTCTCATCAGGAACACGGCCGTTGCGGTAGGCGCGATGAGTGACCTTGATCTCGAGTCGCTGTGCCCGCGGGGCGAGCGTCGCAATGCGAGCGATCTTCTCCTCGACAACCGTACGGAACCGATCGGAGATGCTCACTCCGACGCCGACGATGCTCGTTTCCATCACTGCCTCCTTGTCCCGGTCCGCCCGGCCAAGGGCGGACCGTGGTCGCCTTGTGAACCCCTACGCTAGTCGCCCCTCCCCCTGTTGTCACCATCCATTTCTGCCGTGTCGCGAGAGGTTCGATCGAGCCGCGGAGTGGCGGCGAGCGCGACCGCGCCACGCACCCGATGACCGGCCGCAGACAGCGCCCTGGCCGCCTCATCGATCGTCGCCCCGGTGGTCACGACGTCATCGACGATCACGACGTCCTGCCCTCCCCGAGGGGCGGATGCACGCATGCTCCCGGCCACGTTCCGGGTTCGCTGTGCGCGTCCGAGTCCGCGCTGGTCACCGACGGTGCGCACGCTGCGCAGCAGTCGCTCCGGCCTCGCCCCTGCGCGGCGGATGAGGAGTTCTGGCACTCGGTACCCGCGTCGCCGGAAGGAGACGCGACCGGTGGGCACCGGCACCAGGAGGGCAGGTTCGTGTGCCGCGAGAAGGTCACGCAGCGCCAGCCCGAGCGGCCGGGCGAGCAGGGTCATGCCGTCTTCTTTCACCCGCCGGATGCAGCGCGCAGGCACCCCCTCGTACCGCAAGGCCGCACGCACCGGGATACCGCCGGGCGTGCGCGTTCCCACGGGATGCGGGCGCAGCTGCAGGCGGCAGCGCTCGCACAGCAGCGTGCCTCCCCTCGCGCACCCTGGGCACTCTGCGGCGAGCAGAAACGCAAGCACCTCCGCACCGAGGTCACGCCAATCGTCGGCATCCATCCCTCGAGCATCCCCGACCGGCACCCGGCGCGGGCGCCGAGCGCCGGAGCCTGTGGACAACTCGGTCGGCTGCGTGCGGTGAGGAGGACGATCAGAGTCCGGCGTGCGTGCCGAGCACCAGGATGCCGTCGACACCCTCCTGCCACGACGAGCCGCGCTGGGCGTAGACGACGCCGTCGTCACCGAGCACACGCACCCAGGCCATCGCCTTCGCCCCCGCGATGGACTGCGCCCGCGGTGGGGCCGCGACGAAGGATGCGGGGCCGCCCACCTGCTGCGTGATCACGAGGGCGTCCTCGCCACCGGTGAGCACCATGACCGCGTCGGGGCCGAGCCAGGCGAGACCTTGGGCGGGAGCGGCGACGCGGCCGATCTCGTGCACCTCCCCGAACCCCGTGGGTGCCCCGTTGTCATCGCGCAGCACGGCGGCCACCACGATGCGACGTTGACCGCCGACGGTGACGATGGCGGCGATCCTGGTGCCGTCGGCAGCGATGCGCTGGTGACTGATCGCCGAGGCATCCGGCCACGCCTGAGCGATGCGTTCGCTCTCCACCTGGGGTGTCCAGGCGAGTACAGCCTGCGGGTCGTCGCGGGGAACCGTCCAGGTGTAGCCGAACGGGTCCATGGTGGGGGCGATGAGCCCGGGACGGGCGTCGAGTTCGACGCGTTCACCCTCACTCACGCCGAACACGGCTCCGTTACCCAGACGCGCGGCCGCGCGCGTGCCGTCGGCCGCGACATCGATGTCCAGGATCGGATCGGTGATCTTCGCGATCTCGGCCGTAATGCCGGGAAGCGGCACGACCTCGTCGCCCACAGCGCTGCCGAACGCCTCGTCGGTGAGGACGAGCACACTGGGTTCGGGGGCGGCCTGATCGACCTCGACCAATCCCGCCTCGAGCGGAGCGCCGTCGACCGTGAAGCGCACCTGGGTGATGCCGAGCTCCGACAGGCTCGCCTCTAGTTGTGTGCGCATGCGGGCAAGCGTCACCGGCTGCACGGCCAGCGCGGCGCGGCCCAGCGCGACCTCGGCGACCTGTGAGGCATCCACCGGCACCGAGTCACGGGCCAGCTCCACATCGCCACTGAAGGCGGTGCGCACGGCTGGCGCCAGCCAGCCGCTGGGGTCGCCACCGATCACCGCCCTGGTGATCGACGTGGCCATCGAGCCCAGTCGCGGAAACCAACGCGCATCAGGCACCAGGCGTGACCAGGTGGAGTCGAAGTACTGCAGCACATGCTGGTCGTAGACCTGCGCGAAGCTTTCCTGGTCGAGCACGATCCCGTCCGGGGCATCGTCGATGCGCCACTGCTCGTCTTCACCGAGCACCAGACGGAACGCGCTCTTTGCTGTGCCTGGCGCCGGCGTGTACGCCCCGGCTTCGTCGAGGCCGGCGACCTGGTCGAGTGTCACCGAGACGTCGGCGGCACTGCCGACCTCTTCGGTACTCGGTTCTTCGGCGGTGAACTGCCGAGAGGAGAGCGAGGCGTCAATGGTCACACCGGTGTCCGGATGCCACTCGCTCGCGAACTCCGGCGTCAGAAACTGCCGGGCCGTGCTCCAGCTCTCGGTCGGCGTGACACCGGCCTCGAGGAACCCGACGACAATCTCTTCCGGCGAGGCCCCGGGCGCGGGGCCCGAGGCCTCGAGGTTGGGGTCGAACTCGGAGAGTTCGTCATCGAGCGCGAGACCGACATTCACCGGGCCACTGGTGGGCAGACCGGTACAACCGACGACGACGAGCCCCGCCGCCACGACGGCGATGGCCCTGCCCAGTCGCGACTTCCTCATCACCGCGGACCCCCCAGATCGTCGATCGGATCGGTCAGCTCGTCGAGCCGCACGATCGTGGTGATCGGCATCGTCGCCGTACCCAGGTCCGTCAATGTCTCCTGCGGCTCGAGGGGCACGGGGCTCGGACCGGAGAGACCCTCGGCCGAACGCGGAATGGTCAGCACGAAATTCGTGCCGACCCCCAGTTCCGACCACACCTCGAGCGCACCGCCGTGCAGCTTGGCGTCACCGAGTGCGATCGAGAGGCCGAGGCCCGTGCCGCCGATCGTGCGCTTGCGCGACGGGTCGGCCCGCCAGAAGCGGTCGAACACCCGCTCAGCATCCTCGGGGCGCATGCCGAGCCCGAAGTCACGAACTCCGGCAGCCACCGCGTGCTGGTTGCTGTCGACCGTCACCACGATGGGGCGGCCCTCACCGTGCTCGATCGCGTTGCCGACGAGGTTGCGCAGCACCCGACGCACCCGACGCGGATCCATATCGACGGGCGAATACCCGCCGGGCGCCACGAGGCGCAGCTCGGTGCCGTGGGTGTCGGCGAGCGGACGCATCTGCTCCACGATCTCTTCCGCGAGCTGGGCGAGGCTCGTCGCCTCTTCTTCCAGCTGTACCGAGCCGGCGTCGTACCTGCTGATCTCCAGCAGGTCGGCGAGCAGGGTCTCGAAACGCTGCACCTGCGTGTGCAGCAGTTCGGCCGTGCGGGCCGTGGTGGGGTCGAAGTCCTCGCGCTGATCGTTGATCATCTCGGCGGCCAGCCGGATCGTCGTCAGCGGCGTGCGCAGCTCGTGAGAGACATCCGAGACAAACCGCTGCTGCACCAGTGACAGTTCGCCGAGCTCCTTGATCTGCGACTCGATGCTGTCGGCCATCGCGTTGAACGACCGGCCCAGGGTCGCCATCTCGTCTTCGCCACGCACCGGCAGACGCACCTCGAGGTCGCCAGCCGCCAGACGTGCGCTCGTCTCTGCCGCTTCGATGATCGGCGTCGACACCGCGCGGAGCACGAGCCAGGAGATCGCCGCGACAATCGCGACCAGGCTGATGCCAGCGACCCACAAGGTGCTCTGCACGAACAGCAGGGTGTTGTCGGCGTCGATCAGGTCGTAGGCGATGTACAGCTCATAGACACCGATCTCCGGCACTCGCAGCTGCTGTCCGACGACGATGCCGGGCGCACTAGAACCGTCCGCCTGCGGGATGGGGATGGACTGCCAGGCCTGCCGGTCGTCAAGGTCGGTCACCCGGGCCCGCAGCGCATCGCTGAGCTGATCGGCGGAGAGGTTGTTGGTGAAGCCGCTGGGGGCCAACGCACCCTGATTGATGTCGGAGGGGAACGCCGCGACCATCGTCGACGACGACGACCGGCCGATCTCCTCCTGCACGTCGCGCCACAGCGCGAGCATGGCCCCGCGGTCATCGCCCACCTCGCCGGAGTCGAGGATGCGCTGCGCCTGAAGCGTGGCACGCCAGGCATTGTCGAGCGCCTCGTCCTTGCGCGACTCGAACAGGTCGTTCTGGATCACGAGGGCCGTGATCACACAGGCGATGAAGATCGCGAAGGAGGTCAGGGCGAGGGTGACCGCGACCGCCCGGAAGCGCATCGAGTGGCGCCACAGACCGACCAGGCTCGTCGGCCAGGATCGCATGTCGCGCCACAGCGCTGCCTGCTGGGGCGTCGAAGTCGTCCCCGTCATCGGAGGCTCCTAGCTGACGCTCCCGGCGCGATAGCCGACGCCGCGCACCGTCATCACGATCTTCGGGTTGTCGGGATCGAGCTCGACCTTGGCCCGCAGGCGCTGCACGTGCACGTTCACCAGTCTGGTGTCGGCCTTGTAGTGGTAACCCCAGACCTGCTCGAGCAGCATCTCGCGCGAGAACACCTGCTGCGGCTTGGATGCCAGCGCCACCAACAGCTGGAACTCCAGGGGCGTCAGCGCGATCGGAGCAGTGCCGCGACGCACCTCGTGCGCGTCGACGTCGATCACGAGGTCGCCGATGCGGAGCACTTCGCTGGCCGTCTGCGGCGCAGGGCGCAGCCGGGTGCGGATGCGGGCGACGAGCTCTTTGGGATTGAACGGCTTGACCATGTAGTCGTCGGCACCGACCTCCAGTCCGCGCACGACATCGGCGGTGTCGCTGCGAGCGGTGAGCATGATGATCGGGATGCCGGACTCAGCCCGGATCCGGGTGCAGATCTCGATGCCGTCCATGCCGGGAAGCATGAGGTCAAGCAAGACCAGGTCAGGACGAGTGGTGCGCCATTCCTCGACGGCTCGCGCGCCGTCGGCGCAGAACGACACGTCGAATCCCTCGGTCCGCAGCACGATGCCGATCATCTCGGCAAGTGCTGTGTCGTCATCGACCACGAGGATGCGTGAGGTCATTTCCGCCCAGCCTCATCTTTCTTCACGGGTGCGCTGCCGAATCCCCCCGAGCCGACAACCTTTCTCAGCCTACTCAATAAACGTGCTGCTCCGGCGTTGCCTGCGGCGGGCCGCGTCAGGGGCGTGTGGCACGATGGGAGCGCACACGGAGGGAGGGCGCGTGAGCGGCCAGACTTGGACACCAGCCCCGAAGCGGGGCGCGATCCCGCTGCATCCGATGACCTTCGGCATGCTGCTGGGTAAGGCGTTCGCGGCCCTGCGTCACAACCCGAAGGTGCTGTTCGGTTTCGCGGTGACCGTGCAACTGGTCGTGGTCATCATCACGACCGCGATCATGACGACCGTCCTGTTGGCATCCGCACAGCGCCTGGAATCCGTGCCGGAGACGTCGCCCGACTACCCGACTATCGTTGCCGGCACCATCGCGCTGAACCTGATCATCGGTGTGGCCCTGGCCTTGGCATCCGTCGCCTTCACCGCCGTCGTGCAGGGCGTGGTGGCCGCTGATGTGTCCTTCGCCGCCGTCGGTCGCGCGGTCGGGCTGCGGGCACTGTGGAACCGGATGAAGCCGGCGTTCTGGCGCCTGTGGGTGTTCGCACTGCTGCAGGGGTTGGTGGTCGTCGCCGCGATCCTCCTCGCCTCAGGGATCATCTTCGGGCTCGCGGCGGGCGGGTTGATGGGAAGTGGCAGCACATCCGACGCGTTCGCGGCGGCTGGCGTGGTGATCCTCGCACTGCTCGGCGTGATCCTGGTGCTCACGCCGCTGGTGATCTGGCTGTCGACCAAGCTGCTGCTGGTGCCGTCGATCCTGGTGATCGAGCACGCGACACTGCGGACGGCGCTGGTGCGGTCGTGGCGGTTGACCCGTGGGCGCTTCTGGCCGGCGCTGGGCGTCATGTTCTTGATCGGCGCGATCATGGGGCTTGCCGCGCAGGTCGTCGGCGTGCCCGGCACGATCCTGAGCATGGTGCTCGTCGGCATATTCGCCCCCACCGGCGCCGTGGATGCGGTCAGCATGATCACGGTGCTGGCGCTGATGATCATTCCGCAGATTCTCGTCTTCGCCGTCCAGGCGATCACCCTGGTCGTGCAGGCAACGGGCGGTGCTCTCATCTATCTCGACTCCCGCATGCGGTACGAGGGGCTCGACCAGGCTCTGCTGTCGTATACCGAGCGCAGCTCCCTGGGTGTGAGCGATGAAGATCTCGGCGATCCGTACCGCGTCGATCCCGAACGAGCGGTCTCGAGTGCGCCACCGCCTCGCGCCGCGCCGGCCCCCGCCCCCGTCCCCGGGTATGGTGCTGCCCCCGGCTACGGCCCGCCTCCTGGCTACGGCGCCCCGGGTCCGTACGGTCCGGCAGGACAGTACGGCACGCCCGGCCCGCCATATGCCCCGGTGCCCGCACCGGTTCCGCCGCCCCCTGCCGTCGCTCCGCCGCCGCAGGCGCCTGGGCAGGCCGACTCCACCTGGGCACCGCCGGGCGGCGGCAGCGCATGAGCTGGCGGCTGGCCTCCGCGGGCGTCTTCATCCCCGACGGAGACGAGGCCCAGAAGTGGGCTGAAGACGAGCTGGAGAAGGCTGCCTATCAAGAGGCCAAGCCGAACTGGTTCGATCAGCTCGCCCGTGACATCGTCGACGCGATCATCGGTCTGTTCTCCGGTGACGGCAGCGGCAACATCGCCCCGTTCGCGGCCACTCTGATCGTCATGGTGCTCATCGCGGCGATCGTGGTCGCGCTCATCATCTGGGGACGCCCGCGCGCCTCCCGCTCTATCCGGCGGCGCACCGATCTGCTCGGGGAACGCGACGACCGCACTGCTGCGCAACTGCGCGCGGAAGCCGATCGCGCCGCGAAGAGCGGCGATCTCGACTCCGCCGTCGTCCTGCGGTTCCGGGCGATCGCCCGCGCGCTTCTGGAGCGCGACCTGATCGACCCCGCCCCCGGCGCCACCGCGCAGGGCATCTCCCGCGAGGCATCCACCGTCTTCCCCGTGCTTTCCGCACGCCTGCATGACGCGGCGGTGCTGTTCGACCGTGTCCGCTATCTCGACGTCGCAGCCGCCGCGGATGACTATCGCGCGATCACCGAGATCGATGCGGCCGTCTCGGCGGCCGCTCCGGTGCATGCGGCCGAGCCCGAGGGGGTGCCGGCATGAGCATCGCCGAGCGCACTGTCGATACGACAGCCGAGCCCCCTGTCTCCACGGCCGCCGCGCCTCCGGCAGGACGGTGGGGGAAAATCCTCGGCTGGCTGTTCGTGGTGGTGTTGCTGGTGGGAATCGCACTCACAGCGATGCGCTTCGTCGCGACGGCGCCGCCGCTGGACGGCACCCTCAACCCCGATGTGAGCAACCCCTACGGCGCGCAGGCTCTGGCCGAGGTGCTTCGCCAGCAGGGGGTCACGGTCGATGTGGTCCGTACCCGCGATGAGCTGTACAACCGGCTGCGAGATGACACGACGCTCGTGATGACCGATCCCTATCCCCTCAGCGACGATTCCGTCGTGTCGCTGCTCAACGATTCCGAGCGCACGGTCTTCCTCTCGGTGAGTTCGCGCCTGTTGCGCCTCACCGCCCTCGGCGAACCATCGCAGACGCAGGTCGACACCGCGGAGGTCGGCTGCGAGATCGAGTATCTGTCCCGCGTCGGCGAAATCGCGCCCGAGCGGCTGTTCACTCCGTCGGCCGGCACCACCGGATGCTTCACCGCGCCCGACGGCAGTGCCGCGGTGCTGGTGGACTCATCGCTCGAGCGCGTCACGCTGGTCGAGGGCACCCGGCTCTTCTCAAACGCGCAGCTCGCCGAAAACGGCAACGCCGCCCTCGCCCTCGGCCTGCTCGGTCAGACCGGGCACGTGCTCTGGTACGTGCCCAACATCGATGACGGTGACCACACCGCTGATGACGCCGACACCCTCGGGTCGCTCACGCCCGACTGGGTGACCCCTGCGCTGGTGCTGCTCGCGATCGCCGGCCTCACGGCGATCGCCTGGCGAGGTCGGCGCTTCGGACCCCTGGTCGCCGAATCGCTGCCGGTGACGGTCCGTGCGTCCGAGACGATGCACGGACGCGCTCGCCTGACGGCGAAGGCGGCGGATGCCGGTCATGCGGCGACCGAGATCCGGACCGGCACCGTGCTCCGTCTCGCGCGCCGGCTCGGACTCAGCTCGCGCGCCACCGCGCAGGAAGTTGCGGATGCTGCCGCCGACCGCCTCCGGGTGCCACGCGGCTCGCTGTACGAGCTGCTCGCCGGACCGCTGCCACAGAACGACCCCGACCTCATCGCCCTGGCCCGTGGCCTCGCCGATCTGGAGGCGGCGGTGGAAACCACCGCCCGCACTGAAAGGAACGACCAGTGACCGATGTGAACACCCCCGACGCGACCGCGGCGACAGATGACGCGCTCCGCCACGCGATGCACCGCGTGCGTCTCGAGGTCGACAAGGCCGTGATCGGCCAGGCAGGCACTGTCACGGGCCTGTTGGTCGCGCTGCTCGCGCGAGGACACGTCCTGCTGGAGGGCGTGCCTGGTGTCGCGAAGACACTCGTCGTGCGGTCGTTCTCACGCGCTCTCGGGCTCGACACCAAGCGGGTACAGTTCACTCCCGACCTCATGCCGGGTGATGTGACCGGCTCGCTGGTGTACGACGCACGCACGGGAGAGTTCGAGTTCCGCGCCGGTCCGGTGTTCACCAACATCCTGCTCGCGGATGAGATCAACCGCACACCCCCGAAGACGCAGGCGGCGCTGCTGGAGGCCATGGAAGAACGTCAGGTCTCGGCCGATGGTGAGAGCCGTCGCCTGCCCGACCCGTTCCTCGTGGCCGCCACCCAGAACCCGGTCGAGCACGAGGGCACGTACACACTCCCGGAGGCACAGCTGGACCGCTTCCTGATGAAGCTCGTCGTGGCCATGCCCGAACGCGATGCCGAGGTATCGGTGCTGCGCCTGCACGCCGATGGCTTCTCACCCCGTGCGCTGAGCGGCATCGAGGCTGTCGTGACCGCCGACGAGATCCGCGCTGCACAGGACGCCGCGGCCCGCGTGCAGGTCACCGACGATGTGCTCGCATACATCGTCGACCTCGCCCGCGCGACCCGACAGTCACCCTCGGTCGAGCTGGGCGCGAGCCCGCGTGCGGCGACCGCACTGCTCGCGGCGGCGAAGGCGTGGGCATGGCTGAACGCGTCCAGCGCCGTCACCCCTGACCACGTGCAGACGATGCTCATGCCGGTCTGGCGGCACCGCCTGCAACTGCGGCCGGATGCCGAGATGGAAGGCGTCTCGGCGGATGCCGTGCTGCAGTCGGTCGTGCAGCAGACCCGGGTGCCGATCTAAGTGTTCGTGACCGGCCTGTTCGCGCTGCTGGTGGGACTCGGGGTGATCCCGGTCGTCCTGCTCAGCACGATCGGGGTGCCCGCCTGGCTGGTGGTCGGTGGATGGCTGGTGCTGTGCGCGGTGCTGCTGGCAGCTGACGTGGCCCTCGCCGCGAGCACGCGCAGTCTCGTGGTGACCCGGCGGGTGCCGAACCGGGCACGTCAGGGCGAGCCGGTGACCGTGAGCGTCGCCGTGCTCAATCACGGCGCCCGCACCCTCCGCGGGTGGCTCCGCGATGCGTGGCAGCCCACGGCAGGCGCCCCGACAGAGCGTCCGCGCATCACGGTGCCGCCCGGCGAACGACGTCGCGTCGAGGTGCCGCTGCTCCCGCGCCGGCGTGGAGAGCTGGAGAGTGACTTCGTGATCGTGCGCTCGCGGGGTCCGCTGGGTCTGGGCGGCAGGCAGAGCAGACACGACGTGCGCGGGGCGCTCCGGGTGCTCCCGGCCTTCCGCTCACGCAAGCATCTTCCCTCTCGCCTGGCCCGCCTGCGCGAGCTGGACGGCAACACCTCGATTCAGGTACGAGGCCAGGGCACCGAATTCGACTCGCTGCGCGAGTATGTGCGAGGCGACGACATCCGCTCGATCGACTGGCGCGCGACCGCACGCGCCGGCACGACGATGCTGCGTACCTGGCGACCCGAACGCGACCGCCACGTGGTGATCCTCATCGACACGGGGCGCACAGCGGCGGCTCGGGTCGGTGACGGCACCCGGCTGGATGCCGCGCTCGAGGCGACGCTGCTGCTCGCGGCGCTGGCCAATCGGGCTGGCGACCACGTGCACGTGCTGCTGTTCGATCGTGTCTCTCGCGCTCGGGTCACCGGAGTCGACGGGGCCGCACTGCTGCCGGCGATCACCGATGCGATGGCGCCGGTGCACGCCCGCCTCGTCGACACCGACTGGCCGGCCGCCTTCGCGGCGATCCGCTCGATGACGACGCGCCCGTCGCTGATCGTCGTCCTCACCGCGCAGGATGCCGCGGAGTCCGCGCGAGGCTTCCTCGGCGCGTTCCCGACCTCGTCCCGCGCGACGACCGTGCTCGTCGGGTCGGTCACCGACGAGGCGATCGGTGAGCTCGCCCGGCGCCGTGATTCTCGGGAGGACGTCTATCTCGCCGCGGCGGCCGAGCGCAGCCTGCGTGACGCCGAGATCGTGGCGGATGCCGTGCGGCGGGCCGGCGGAGAGGCCGTGGCGGCCGATCCGGAAACCCTGCCCCCACGCATCGCAGACCGCTACCTCGAGCTCAAGGCGGCGGGCCTGCTCTGAGTCCGATGCGCCCCGGCGTCCGGACGCACGATGCCCCGCACCTCAACGGGTGCGGGGCATCGTGGGTGTGGGCTCAGCGCAGGTCGAACCGGTCGAGTTCGGTCACCTTGCCCCAGGCCAGGGCGAAGTCGCGCACGAACTTCTCGGTGGCGTCGTCGGCGGCGTAGACCTCGGCGAGCGCACGCAGTTCGGAGTTCGAGCCGAACAGCAGGTCGACGCGCGTGCCGTAGCCGACCAGCTCACCTGAGCCGTCCTTGCGTCCCTCGAAAGCGTGCGAGCCCGGGTCCAGCGGCTTCCACGTGGTGCCGAGGTCGAGCAGGTTCACGAACACGTCGTTCGAGAGCACACCCGGCCGCTCAGTGAACACGCCGTAGGGCGAGCCGTTCCAGTTGGCGTTCAGTGCGCGCAGGCCGCCGACGAGCACGGTCATCTCCGGCGCCGTCAGGGTGAGCAGGTTCGCGCGGTCGAGCAGCATGTGCTCGGCCGGGACGGCTGCCACCTCGTCTGCGACGTAGTTGCGGAAACCGTCTGCTGCCGGCTCGAGGAAGGCGAACGACTCGACGTCGGTCTGCTCAGCGGTGGCGTCGGTACGCCCGGGGTGGAAGACCACCTCGACCTCGACGCCACCGTCGGCTGCCGCCTTCTCGACTGCGGCGTTACCGGCGAGCACGATGAGGTCAGCGAGCGAGACGCGCACGTCGTCGGTGCGCGAGGCGTGGAAGTCGGCCTGGATGCCTTCGAGCACGCCCAGCACGCGGGCCAGACGCTCGGGGTTGTTCGCCTTCCAGTCCTTCTGCGGGGCGAGCCGGATGCGGGCGCCGTTGACGCCGCCGCGCTTGTCGCTGCCGCGGAAAGAGGATGCCGCTGCCCACGTCACCGAGACGAGGTCGGCGACGCTGAGACCGGATGCCAGCACCCGCGCCTTGAGATCGGCGATCTCGGCCGCACCGATGAGGGCGTGCTCGACCGCGGGGACGTTGTCCTGCCAGATGAGCTCCTCTGCGGGAACCTCCGCGCCCAGGTAGCGGACGCGCGGGCCCATGTCGCGGTGGGTGAGCTTGAACCAGGCGCGAGCGAAGGCGTCGGCGAAGGCGGCGGTGTCGTCCTTGAATCGACGCGAGATCTTGTCGTACTCGGGGTCCATCCGCAACGCCAGATCGCTGGTGAGCATGCGCGGCTCACGACGGCCCTCGGAGTGCGCCAGCGGCACCATGTCGGCGCCGCCGCCCCCGACCGGCCGCCACTGCTTGGCACCGGCCGGGCTGTCGAACAGCTCCCACTCGTAGCCGTAGAGGATGTGGAAGAACTCGTTGTCCCAGCGGGTCGGGTGGTAGGTCCACGTGACCTCCAGGCCAGAGCCGATCTGGTCATCGCCCTTGCCTGTACCGAAGGAGTTCTGCCAGCCGAAGCCCTGCTGCTCGAGTCCTGCTGCCTCAGGGTCGGCGCCGACGTGGTCGGCGGGAGCCGCGCCATGAGTCTTTCCGAAGGTGTGGCCGCCGGCGATGAGCGCGACGGTCTCTTCATCATTCATCGCCATGCGGGCGAAGGTCTCGCGGATGTCGCGGGCGGAGGCCAGCGGGTCGGGCTCGCCGTCCGGCCCCTCCGGGTTGACGTAGATGAGGCCCATCTGCACGGCAGCCAGGGGGTTCTCCAGCGTGCGATCACCCGAGTAGCGGCCGTTGGCGAGCCAGGTCGTCTCCGGGCCCCAGTACACGTCGTCGTCCGGCTCCCAGGCATCCACCCGGCCGCCGGCGAAGCCGAAGGTCTCAAAGCCCATGGTCTCCAACGCGACATTGCCGGCGAGGATCATCAGGTCGGCCCATGAGATCGACTGGCCGTACTTCTTCTTGATCGGCCAGAGCAGGCGGCGCGCCTTGTCGAGCCCCACGTTGTCGGGCCAGCTGTTCAGCGGCGCGAAACGCTGCTGACCGGTGCCGCCTCCGCCACGGCCATCGGTCACGCGGTAGGTGCCGGCGCTGTGCCAGGCCATTCGGATGATCAGCGGGCCGTAGTGGCCGAAGTCGGCTGGCCACCAGTCCTGAGAGGTGACGAGCGTCTCGGCGATGTCCTTCTTCACGGCATCCAGGTCAAGCGCCTCGAAGGCCGCCCGGTAGTCGAAGTCCGCTCCCAGCGGGCTGCGCTCAGCGGTGTTCTTGGCGAGGATCTTCACGTTGAGCTGCTCGGGCCACCAGACGCGGTTGGCCGATCCCATGGTGGGGTGCGGCTGGGCGTGCACGACGGGGCAGCTGCCCGCCTCGACAGTCTCGTGGGTGTCGACGTCGGTCATGTTTGTCCTTCCTGTTCTGCGGATATGTGCAGAATGTGGGGACCTGACAGCGCAGGCGTCAGGCCGGGTCCGCCGCCTGGGCGCAGTCGGCGCAGAGGCCCCAGTAGGTGATCTCGGCGGTCGCGAGGCGATAACCGTGGGTCTCGCTGGGGATGAGGCAGGGCGCGTGCCCGACGGCACAGTCGACGTCCTCAATGGCGCCGCACCCGGTGCACACCAGGTGATGGTGGTTGTCGGCGACCCGCAGCTCGAACATCATCGGATGCCCTGCCGGTTCGATCCGCCGCACGAGCCCCGCCGTGGCGAAGTCGCCGAGGGCGTTGTACACCGACTGCAAGCTGACCTCGGGCAGCTGCGCATGCAGGTCTTCCGCACTCGCGTGCGGGTGCCCGGCGAGGGCGGTGAAGACCGCTCGGCGCGGCTCGGTGACCCGGAGACCGGCGGCGCGGATGGCGTCGGCGGCGGAAACGGGAACAGCGGCGGTCATGCATCCAGCGTAGCTTCTTTTGAATAGTTCAAGAAAAGACGGACCCTGCCTGGGCGTGTCGCGCCCTGGTTCCGGGCGGGGGCACGGCGCGCCTCCTGCCGACAGCAGCGGCGAACGGGATCATGTGGAGCGACCGGCATCGTGCCGCGAGCGGAAGGACACGCAGTGAGCGACAAGGCGGCCCCGACCATTCCCGCCCTCGGTTCCAAGCTCGCCGCCGAGGGGTTCGGCACCTTCCTGCTCGTGTTCGGCGGCGTGGGCACCGCCCTGTTCGCGTCGAACCACTTCACCGACCCGGGAGCGAATTCCGCCGTCTACGTCGCCGTGGCACTGGCCTTCGGACTCACGGTGATCGTAGGCGCGTACACCTGGGGACCGATCTCGGGCGGACATTTCAATCCGGCCGTGACCCTCGGCGTCGCTGCCGCGGGTCGGGTGCCGTGGCGCGACGTCGGCCCGTACATCGCCGCCCAGATGGTCGGCGCCGTGGTCGCGAGCACCGCGCTGACCCTGATCGGGCTGTTCGGTCCCGACGCCTGGTTGCCCGCGGCGCAGGATGCCGGCTTCGCCAGCACCGGCTGGGACGCGCTCTCCCCCGGCGGCTTCGGCATGATGGCGGCGATCATCATCGAGTTCGTACTGACCGCGTTCTTCCTCTTCGTCATCCTGGGCACCACGCATCCGGAGCGCGGAACACCGTTCGCCGGACTCGCCATCGGCCTGACGCTCGCGCTCATCGTCTTCATCGCGATCCCGGTCGACAACGCGTCGGTCAACCCCGCCCGATCGCTGGCGACGGCGATCTACGGAGGCACGGACGCCCTGGCGCAGCTGTGGGTGTTCCTCGTCGTCCCCGTCGCGGGCGCGATGGTCGCCGGCCTCGCCTATCGCGCGCTGTTCGACGGCACGGTCAGCGCACCGTCGGCCGACCTGCAGCGCTGACGGTCGTCAACCGGCGACGAGCGTGGGCGTTCCCGCCTCCTGCTCGACGAGGTCGCCGCTCTCGCCACGACGAACTGCTCGGCGACCAATCACCAGCATGTAGAAGAGGAAGATCCCCAGGGCTGCCGCACCGATGCCGATCTTGACGGGCCAGGGCAGCGCGGAGCCGGTGATGAACCCCTCGACGAGGCCCGACAGACCGAGCGCGAAGACGAGCCCGATGGCGACGGTGGCCAGTGCGCGCCCCTCCTGCGCGAGCGCCTCGCCCCTGGTGCGTCGCCCCGGGGCCGCCCACGCCCAGAACACGCGCAGACCTGCCGCACAGGCCACGAAGATGCAGGTCAGCTCGAGCAGACCATGAGGCAGCAGGTGCAGCACCATCAGGTCGAGGTGATCGTAGGCGGTCATCACTGCCGTGGCCACCCCGAGGTTCAGCGCGTTCTGCATGAGCATCCACACCGGCCAGACACCGGTGACCCCGAACAGCACCCCTTGCATGGCGAGCCAGGCGTTGTTGGTCCACACCATCCCGGCGAAAGACGCGGTCGGCGCGTAATACGCGGTGAACTCCTCTTCGGCGTACTGCTTCAGATACTGCGGCTCTCCGAGCGCCGCCAGGTGGGCGGGGTCTGAGACGATCCACGCCGCGGTGATCACCCACACCAGCAGGAACAGCACCGCGATGATCAACGTCGTCCATCGGATGCGATACAGGGCGGCGGGCAGCTGCGAACCGAAGAAGCGGCCGGTCTGAGCGATGAAATTGCTCGGTGCTCCCGTCAACCGCAGGCGAGCGGCCGCGAGGATCGTCGACACGTAGGTGCCCTGCGGCGAATCCCCGACCGAAGTCTTGAGTTCGGCGAGGTCGGCGGATGCCGCGCGGTAGCGCACGATCAGCTCATCGACCTCGGCGCCGGAAAGTCGCCGCGTGCGGCTCAGTTCGTCGAGCCGCTCCCACTCGGGGCGGCGTGCATCGCTGAGCGCATCGGCATCCACCTGATTTACTGTACTCATGTCGACCCCGATCGCAGACGACCAGGAGATCCTCTCCGGCGAAGCCGTCGCGATCGACGTCCAGCCGATCGGCTTCCTGCTCCGCGCGGCCGGCGGGCTGGTCGACATGCTGATCAGCTTCGTCGTGTACTTCGCCTTCGTGCTGCTGCAACTCTGGCTCACCTTCAACGGACTGCTCGATCAGAACACCGCACGCATCTACCTGGTCGCGACGCTGGTCACCAGCTTTCTCGTGCTTCCGGTGACGATCGAGATGGCCACCCGGGGCCGCTCCCTCGGCAAGCTGATCGTGGGCGGACGGATCGTGCGAGTCGACGGCGGAGCGATCACCTTCCGCCACTCGTTCATCCGTGGACTGATCGGCGTGCTCGAGGTGTACGCGACGCTGGGCGGCCTGGCCGTCGTCGTGGGCGCCCTCACCGCGCGCTCCCAGCGCCTCGGCGACCTTGTCGCCGGCACGTACAGCCAGCGCGTGCGCACGCCGCCACTGCCGCCGCACGAGCCGGTGATGCCCTATTCGCTGGCCGAGTGGGCGACGATCGCCGATGTCGCGCGCCTGCCCGATCGCCTGGCCCGTCGCATCTCCCAGTTTCTGCGCACAGCTCACCACCTCGCCCCTGCGCCCCGCACGCGCATCGCTCACGAACTCCTCGTCGAAGCGACGCCGTACATCTCCCCCATGCCCGCCGCGCCGGCCGAGGAAATCCTCCAGGCGGCGACCGTGCTGCGCCGCGAGCGCGAACGCCGCGCACTGGCACTCGCCGACGCACGCACCGAGAAGCTCACCGGTCGGCGCGTGGGCGTCTGATCAGGCGCGCAGCGCCTCGTGGCGCACGACCAGCCAGCCGGCGGGAACCGAAAGCCGGTCGGCATGCGTGGCACACAGGTCATGCGCATGCGGCGCCCCGGCGGGACCGAGCGGCCCGAGGGCGGCCATCTGGTCGCCGTAGTCGTAGGTGAGCGTCGCCACGGCTTCGCGGGCACAGGCGACTTTCGAGCAGAGCCGCTGGTCGGTGCTGAGTCGATCATCCATCCCGAACACGCTACGGCGGCACACCGATGGTCGGTGCGCGCCGCGCGGCAGCGCCTAGACTTCACAGCATGCCTCGTCGCCGTTCCACCCCGTCAGCAGCCCCGCGCCCTGCGCGGCATGGCCGGCACGGGCGTCTCGGCCGCAGCGAGGTCGTCCGCCCTCCCCTGCCGCCCCTGGACGGGCGCCTGGACCGGTTCGAGATCACGGTCGGCAGCGCGGTGGAGTACCTGCGCGGTACGTGGCCAGAGCTGCGCGATGTACGCTTCGAGATCTCCGCCATGCCGACCCACGACAACGAGGCCGGTCTGGCGCGGTGGCGTGTGGATGTGCCGGGCAAGCGCATCTCGCTCTACCGGATCCCGATCGAGCGGCTCCTGCCGAAGGGCCACGATGACGCCGCGCACCGTCGGATGGCCGTCGAGGGTGCCGTCTTCCAGGCAGCGGCCCGGTACATCGGCCGGGAGCCCTGGGAACTCGACCCCGACGGTCCCCGCTACTGACGCGGGAACGTCGGCCGGGTCAGAATCACGGGCGCACGTCGATCGGTTGCTGATTCACCGCACTCGGGGTCAACGGCCAGCCGGCGACCTTCGCGTCGGCGTCATCCCCGACCATGGTCACCGCGGCGCGCACCGGCCCCGACGGACTCAGACGCCAGGACGAACCCGCGCGGACGGGCACGCTGACTGACGAACCCGCCGGCACCAGTACCTGCTGGTCCTCGCCGCCGCCGGCGAGTCCCACGCTGACGTCGGCGGCTCCGTTGTTCTTCAGCAGCAGTGTCGCGGACGGGCCGCGGGGCACCGTGAACGCGGTCTCAGCGACGATCTCGGGAGCGGCGGTCATCCAGGCGAAATCCGCCTGGGTCCCCGCGCGCACGGTCTGGCGGACGGCAGCCACGATCGGAGCGGTGCCGGTAACCTCGACATCGTAGACGCCGGGCTCGAGTCCCGACAGCGCCACCTCGGCGGGAACATCAGCGGTGAGCGCGACCGGGAACTCCTCGACGTCAGACGCCGCGCCGCCCACCGGCCGAACACCCACCACGGCCTGCGCGTCGGCTTCGAGTGAGAGCACGCGCAGTACGACGGCGGTCGCGTCGTCACCGGGTGCGTGTGAGGCCTGCACACCCAGCAGTGTCAGGCGGTCCTGCGGTCCGGTCACGCCGTCTTGCAGGTCGATGCCGACCGGGTCGAGGGTACGGATGAGCGACGACTGCAGCGAGGCCCGAATCGGGACGCCGTCAGAGGTCACCTGCACGACGGGGCGCGGCTCACCCGCGGCCACCGAGGCCAGCGGTACACCGAGCTGTGTGCCGGCCGGAACGACGGCCGTGGAGGCCGCTCTGGCCTCGCCGTAGACATCGATCTGCACGGTCGCCGGCACGTCGCCGGGGTTGGAGAGCACGATCACATCGGATGCACCTGTGGATACGTCACCACCGACGAGCCACGACGTGGTCGCCGGTTCGCGACAGGGTGCCGCCGCGAAGCCCCGCATATCGTCGGCATCCACCGTCATCGACTCCGACGCCGACAGCAGGGGCGCGACGCGGTCGACGACGACTCCGGTCAGACTCTGCGCGCCTGCACCGCCGGTGACATCGGGCATGGCCAGCTCTGCCACCTCCGGCTCGGCCTGCGTGCGGTCGACCGTGAGGGTCGGGCCTGCCGCCGAGACCATCGCCTCGGCGCGCACGCTGTCGCGGCCGAGTGCCCGGAATGAGCCGTTGCACACGATCACCGTGTCGCCCGGTACCGGGCTGACGGTTGAGACGGCCGGCGTGTTGCGGATGCCGGGAAGCGGTGCGCTGGCACCGAGCACCACCGCCAGCACACAGCCGGCGGCGACGACGGCACCGGCGACCACACGGGCGCCAGTGACGATGCGGATGCCGCGTCGGGTGCTCATCGCGTCTCCTCTGCTTCCGGCTGCTCGGCCACGTCGTTCGGCTCCTCTTCGTCTGACGAGACGTCGTCGTCGCGCCGGCGAGGAAGCACCAGAGGCTCCTCCGGAGCACGGCCGACCACGCGCGATCGGGATCGCGCCGCACGGCGGGACGCCCGAGTCGGGATCGACAGCAGCAGCGCGGCGAGGATCACCAGCAGCTGCCCGGCGACGACGGCGCGCGCGGTGGCCTGCTGCGCGTCGGTCAGAGCCGGGCGTTCGGCGATGGCACCCTCGATACGCCACAGCGTGCCTCGCTCGGTCTCACCGGCCTTGACGAAACCGGCGCGCTGATCGATGGCAGTGGTCGCCGCGCCCCGCATCGTTCGGGCCCGGTCGCCCTCGCCGTCGACCTGGGCGAGCAACACGAAGCTCACCCCGTCGGCGGCCAGCGTCGCAGCCGCATCGAAGTCGCGGGCGGACAGCAGGTCGACGGCATCGACGGCGAGGTCGTCTTCGGCGACCGAACCGGTGCTGATCATCGTGGTCTGCGCACCGAGGGTGTCGCTGGAGCCCCAGACCAGGCGCGTCGAGAGCGAGCCGTCGTTCAGCGGTGTGAGCACGAGAGTGCCGCGTTCCACCTCCGCGGTCGACTGCGCCGCGACGAAGGCAGGCAGCGTGCTCTCGGGGCCATCGCGCAGCGCCGACTGCCCGAGGTGCACGGCGGAGAGGGCGGGGACCGCACACGCCGCGACGGCGAGGCCGGTCACCAGAGAGGCGGCCGTGCGTGCCCAGCCGAGCGACAGCACGGTGTCGGCAGCCACGAGGGCGCCGCCGAGCAGACCGATCCACGCCAGGCTCAGGCCGGTGCCGGGCCAGATGGCCACGCCCACGCCCTCGGCGAAGGAGACCACGACCCCGACGGCGAGGTAAGCGGTTGCGAAACCGCAGACCGCGACGACGAGCAGCGAGATCCCCGCGCGCCAGCGCGGCGACAGCGCCGCGACGAGCGCAAGCAGTGCGAGCGGCGCAAGCAGCAGCGGAATCCAGGCGGCCATCTCGGGGCCGGCGAACCAGGTCCAGCCGGCGACGTCATCGGAGGGGAAGCCGGTGGCGAGGATCGCGCGCCCGCCGGCATCCGCTGTCACGGACGTCGTCGGACGGATGACGGCGGGGTCAGCCAGCAGTGCCCAGGCGTCGCCGTGACGCACCTGCCAGTACACGAGCGGTGCGAACATCACCGCGCTGGGGATCAGCACCCACATCAGCCGGATGGCGCCGCGGATGCGACCGGCCGACAGCGCGAACACCAGAGCGATCAGCCAGAGCAGCCCGAAGGCAGGCGCGAGGGAGGGCGCACAGGCGAGGGCGGCTGCGGTCAGCAGCGATGCCGCACCGGCGGCGCCCCAGGAGCGATGGGCGACGACGGCGGAGTGGAACACCCACGGCAGCAGCAGGTGCAGCAGGACGGCGCTCGGTCGCCCCTGCACGAGGGCGGTCAGGAAGGTCGGGGCGAGTGCCCAGACGACACCGCCCAGCACGCGCAGCCCGGCGCGATCGGTCACGCGCGTCGCCGCGAACCATCCCCCGAGCACGGCCAGAGGCAGGGCCAGCAGCCAGACCAGCAGCAGCGCGGTCGAGGGCGCGCCCGGCCACAGCGAGCCGAGCACGGCGAGCACCGCGCTGAACGGATCGGCAGGGCCCACGAGGTCGAGACCGAGTCCGCGCGAGCCCCAGGCGGCGTCGGCCCAGAGCGCGGTGAGTGTGTCGCGCAACGGCAGCAGGCCTCCCCCGCCGAGCACAGGCCAGGCGAGCAGGGAGGTGAAGGCGGTCAGCCCCACGACGAACGCGGCGATCACGGCCCAGGCCGCCCCGCCCGAGAAGAAGTTGAGTTCGCTGACCGCGCCGCCCTCGCTGCCGTGCCCGTCATCGAGCCGCTGCCGCAGTTGCTCCCGTGAGACTCGCAGGGGCGCGATGCTCGACCAGGACGCGTGCCGGAATGAGCGGATGGCGGCGCGCGAGCGGGCCACGGACGGCAGCCGCACCATGGCGGCGAGCGCGGCCCCCCACTCGGGGCCGACCTCGGCGGGGCGTTTGCCCACCAGGTGCGTGATCGATCGCCAGAGCGCGAGCGGCAACAGGCTGAGCCAGTGCAGCGGCACCGCGGGAGCCGGAGCGTAGGAGAGGCGCCGGTGCAGTTGCGCCCGCCGCACGGCCCACGCTCGAGCCACGTCGCGACGGGGCAGGGCGGCGGGGCCGTCCGGTGCCACACCGACACGGGCCTGGGGCACGAGCACGACCCGGCCGCCGCCGAGGCGCGCGCGAACACCCAGGTCGAGACCCTCGTCGGCATCGCCGAGCGCCGGGTCGGGTTGCAGATGACGTCGCGCCTCGGAACGGATGAGCATGCCGCGAATGTCTGCGGAGAGGACGTCTTCGATGCCGTCGTGCTGTCCCTGGTCGAGCTCATCGGCGGCCAGTTCCACCGTGCGCCCGTACCGGCTCATGCTGATGCCGAGCGAGACGATCTCTCGATCGTCCTTCAGGCTGACGAGCTTGGGAGCAGCGATCAGTGCCGACGGGGAGCGTTCGAGGGCACCGGTGAGGTGGCCGAGGGCGCCGGGGGCTGGAGCGGTGTCCTGTGCGAGGAGCCAGACGGCGCTCTCGGCGGAGACCCGAGGCTGGGCAAGGGCGATCGCCTCGGCGAAGGACATGCCGCCACGCCCCTCGATGATCCCTTCGACGAAACCATCGAGCCCATCGCCACGGCGGAGCGCTTCCGCGCTCCCGGTGACGACGATGGTCACCGCGGCGGGGCGGACGGATTGCGCACGGAGCGCGTCGAGCGTGTGGAGCAGGTGCGCGCGGGCGGATTCACCGGGGCGCGCGACGACGATGGCATGGACTCGGGCTGGCATGACCTGGCCAGCCTAGGCAGGGTGCGGGCGGCGAGGCGTGAGCCGACCCGGCGCGCCTGCCAAGCCGTTCAGCTCGCGCGGCGCTTGAGCTTGCGACGCTCGCGCTCGCTGAGACCGCCCCAGATGCCGAAGCGCTCGTCGTTGTTGAGCGCGTACTCGAGGCACTCACCCCGCACGTCGCACGACGTGCAGATGCGCTTGGCGTCTCGCGTGGAGCCGCCCTTCTCGGGGAAGAAGGCTTCGGGGTCGGTCTGGGCGCAAAGCGCGTCAGCCTGCCAGGCGAGTGCCTGGTCGTCATCCTGCTCTACCCGACGTACACCGGGAACCCCGAGATTGACCGGATCAACGAACCAGTTCTCGGGGACGTCCGAACGGTAACCCGTCATCTCGATCTCCCAACCCAGCCTGTGCCCCCCACGGGCCGTACTTCACCTAATTACACCCGTGTCATTCGCTGGGGTCAAGTCGCAGATGGTAAACCCTCAAGATGCCCTTTAAGGTTCATTGACGCGCATCGGCGTGTCGCGCCCGGTCAATCCGCTGCGTGACCCGGCTGGGCGATGAAGGCCTCGCCTGCGCCGGAGAAGAGCAGCGAGTCCTCGTCTTGCGAGACGTACACTGCCGTCCCCACCGGCACCACGACCGCGCTCTGGGCAGCCGCGACACGCACATCGCCGGCAGTGGCCAGCACGATTGCCGGGCCGGTGATCTCGACGGAGACCGCACCATCGATGCGCACCCGACGCAAGCCGAAGTCGGCGACGGGCACGGGATACTCGGCGACGGGCGCGGTGAGGTCGGGGCGCTGCACGGGAACGTCGCCGGGGGTCGTGTCAAGCACGGAGAGTAGCTCGGGCACATCGATGTGCTTGGGGGTCAGTCCACCGCGGAGCACATTGTCACTGGCGGCCATGATCTCGACACCGATGCCAGAGACATACGCGTGCAGCAGGCCCGCGCGCAGGAAGATCGCCTCTCCGCGGCGCAGTTCGACGAGATTCATCAGCAGCGCGACGACGACGCCGGCATCGCCCGGGTTCCGGGCCGCGATGTCGCGCACGACCGCGAGTTCGGCGGCGAACTCGTCAGAGGTCGCCGTGTCCAGTCCGGCGATGACCCCGGCGACGACGTCGTCCGCCTGCCCGCCGAGCAGGCGCGCGATCACGTCGCGCAGCACGTCGCCGTCAGCGCTCAGCCAGCCGCGCAACTGGTCGGCCGCAGGCTGCGAGCCGAACGCCAGCAGCAGACGCTGGGTGTCGGCGACCGGGCGCAGACCTGCCAGGGCGAGGAATCCGTCGCGCAACGCCACGATCAGTTCCGGCTTGTGGTTGTCGTCGCGGTAGTTACGAGCGGGGGCGTCGACGGCCAGGCCCTGCTCGCGAGCGAAGCCCTCGACGGCCTGCTCGCGGGTGGGGTGCACCTGGATGGACAGCGGGTCGGCCGCGGCGAGCAGCTTGAGCAGGTACGGGAGGCTGCCACCGGTGACATCCGCGAGCGTGCCGCCACCGGAAACGTCGGCGGGATCGCCGGGGTGGTCGCCGAACCAGACCTCAGCCTCGGGCGCGGCGGCGGGAGCGCGGTCCTCCAGGTCGGCGAGCAGGGTGGTCGACCCCCAGGCGTAGTCGCGCGGCACGTTCGAGATGGGGAGCAGCATCTGTCCAGCGTACGGTGCGCACCCGAGTCGGCGCGGTAGCCTGAACGCGATGGCCCAGTACACCAAGCATCCCGCCGCTCCCCTGCCTGCGGCGCCTGCACGCGAGACCACGGGGCACCTGATGGTGCGTGGCCTCGGCATCATCGCGCTGTTCTGCGTGTTCGCGCACACGGCGGTGTACAACCTGGTCGGACCGATCGGCGCCGGCATTGTCACCCTGGTGGTGACGGCGGCCATGCTCGCGGTGTGGATCCCCGCGATCGCGCACCAGCGCCCGACGCGCTTCCCCTGGCGGCGACTGCCCTGGACCGCCCTCGGCTATGCCGCGCTGGCGTTGATCTCACTGCTCTGGTCGCGCTGGCCCGCTGCCACCGCAACCACCTGGCCGGTGCTGCTCGCGGTGACCGTCACTGCCCTGTTCGTGGCGAGCATGCTCACGTGGCAAGAGATCATCCGCGCGCTGTCGACCGTGATGAAGTTCATCCTCGCCCTCTCTCTGGCCATCGAACTGTGGGTCGCGCTGGTGCTGCAGCATCCGCTCCTGCCGAACTTCCTCGAGGTCCCCGATGAGATCGATCCCCACCTGTACTGGGTCCGCGGGAATCTGTTCGACGGCGGACGCATTCAGGGCATCGTCGGCAACGCGCACACTCTGGCGATGATGTGCCTGTTCGCGCTGATCGTTTTCGGTGTGCTCTTCGTCGCCCGAGCGCGACGTCGCGGTGCCCTCCTAGTGTGGGCCGCGCTCGCGCTCGTGCTGCTGGTGAAGGCCGCCTCGGCGACCGTCTACCTCAGTGCCCTTGTGGTGCTGGTCGTGCTCACCGCGGCACTTCTGGCCCGCGCCGCCACGAGCCCCCGCAAACGCCGCAATGTCTACATCGGCTTCGGCGCCGTGGCACTCGTCGGCGTTGTGGCGGCCTGGGTCCTGCGTGATGCCCTGCTCGACGTGCTCGGCAAGGGATCAGACCTCACCGGGCGGATCGAGATCTGGAACGCGGTCTGGGCACGCGCGGCCGAACGCCCCGTGTTCGGCAACGGGTTCTCCTCCCCCTGGGTCCCCTGGGACCCCACGTTCGACGGCTGGATCCTCAACCACGGGATCACGGTGTTCCATGCGCACAACATGTGGCTCGACGTCTTTCTGCAGCTCGGCGTCGTGGGCGTGATCCTCATGGCGATCGCCTGGCTTGCTCTGCTCTGGCGCTCGTGGTTCTTCGCCGTCGACCGCCCTCGCTGGGATCTCGACGCGCAACGCCCGTACTCGGCGATCGCGCTGGCGCCGGTGCTGCTGGTCGCCGTGCTGCTCATTGAAGGCCTGGCTGAGTCCGCACCGATCATGCTGTGGGGCTGGTTGCTGCTGGTGATGCTGTCGTTCAAGATCAAGTCGGTGCCGCTGGTGGGTGTCGGACTCAGCGAGCGCACGCCGCTGATCAGCCACGGCGCCAAGGCGCGACAGGTGCCATGACCCCCAGACGGTACCTCGGGGCGCTGCTGTCGTCGGCGGAGTTCGCGCAGGCATATGCGCTCACGGCACTCGCCGCCACCTTCGCGTCCTTCGCGATCCAGCGTCTGACGTCGACCGTGACGTTGGTCGCCGGCATCTCACTGCTCGCCGTCGTCGGCCTCGGCATCCTGTGGGTGCGGCGCGCGGAGCTGACGCTGCTGAGGTTCGCCCCGTCGTCCCTGCTCGCCTTCCTCGCCCTGGCGCTGCTGAGCGCACTGTGGACGACCGACACCGGCGACACCCTGAACGGGTGGATCGCGCTGCTCGGGTACACGGTGATCGCGATCACCATCGGGCACGTCCGCGACACCCTGCAGACGGTGCGCGCCATCGGCGACACGCTGCGCTGGCTGCTAGTCCTCTCGCTGGGCTTGGAGCTGCTCTCGGGTGTGCTGCTCGACATGCCGTTCCCGTTCCTCGGCATCCAGGGCAATCTCGCCGGAGGCGGCCCGATCCAGGGCATCTTCGGCACCCGCAACATGCTGGGGTTCGTCGCAGTGATCGCGCTGATCACGTTCGTGATCGAGTGGCGCTCGCGGTCGGTCACGCGGGGGGTGGGCGTCGCGTCGATCGCGCTGGCCGGGATGCTCGCGCTGCTGTCGTCCTCGCCGTCGGTCGTGGTGCTGGCGGCCGGTGTCGGCGTCGCCACCGCTGCGCTGTCGATCGTGCGCCACGCGCCACCGGAGCGACGCGCCCTCGCACAGTGGGCGCTGGGAGCGCTGGTCACGGTGGGGCTGCTCACCGCCTTCGCGCTGCGTCATCAGATCATCCGCGTGCTCGACGCCGGGTCGGACTTCTCCACCCGGGCGGATCTGTGGAATCAGCTGCTGGAGTTCATCGCCGAGCGTCCGGTGCTCGGTTGGGGCTGGTTCGGGCGCTGGCCGGCCGACGAGTTCCCGTTCGTCTATGTGAACATCCTGCTGGAGGACACCCACCGCTCTGCGCTCAACGCCTACTTCGACGTGCTGCTGCAGCTCGGCTGGGTCGGACTCGTGCTCTTCCTGGTGCTCGGCGGTGTCGCACTCGTGCGGTCTTGGCTGGTCGTCAGCGTGCGTCGCTCGGTGGTCTACGCCTGGACGCCGCTGGTGCTGGTGACCCTGGCGATCGAGTCGATGTTCGAGAGCTTCACCCTCGCCGGGGCGGGGTGGCTGCTGCTCGTGTTGTGTGCGCTGCGCGCAGGGCAGACGCGGTCATGGCGAGAAGACCTCGACGCCGCCCAGACAGAGACGATGCCGACACTGCCGCCACAGGAGTGACGGCCGGCCCTTAGCCCAGCGTTGCGAGCTTCTGTGCCCAGGCGAGGGCGTCGCGCACGCCCTCGGCGGTCAAGCGCTCTGCCCGCCAGCCGAGCAGATCGCCGGCACGGTCGACGATCGCGAAGGCACCGGCCTGATCGCCAGGGCGTCGGTCGACCTCGACCACCTCGAGCGGCTCACCTGTGACCGCCTCGAAGGCCGCGATGAGCTCGCGCACCGTGACGCCTGAGCCGGTGCCGAGGTTGATCGCCTGATAGGGCTCGTCGGCCGTCGCGATCTCGTCGAAACGTTGCACGGCGATCACGTGAGCCCGGGCAAGGTCCCAGACGTGCACGTAATCGCGCAGTCCTGATCCGTCGCGTGTGGGCCAGTCCGTCCCGGTGAGCGGGAACGGTGTCCCCGCCGCGGCGGCCGACATGATGCGCCCCAGTGCGTGCGACGGCTGGGGGTTCTGCAAACCGGATCGCAGCTGCGGGTCGGCGCCGATCGGATTGAAGTACCGCAACGAGATCGCCCTGACGGCACCGGATGCCGCCGCATCCTGCAGAATGCGCTCGACCATCCACTTGGTGGTCGCGTACGGACTGCCGGGCGCGATCGGTGCACTCTCGTCCACCCCCTCACCCGACTCCCCCAGGTAGATCGAGGCCGACGAGCTGAAAACCACCCGCGTGATGTCACGGTCGCGCAGATGCTGCAGCAGTGCGACGGTCTTGGCGACGTTCGCGTCGTAGTAGCCCAGTGGATCAGCCACGGACTCGGGCACGACGATCCGCGCCGCACAGTGGATCACCACGTCGAGATCGGGGTGATCGGCGAGGATGCGATCGAGCAGCGCGGCGTCGGCGATATCGCCGTCATAGAACGCGCGACCCGTGCAGAAGTCGGCGCGGCCGGTGGAGAGGTCGTCAAGGATCACCGGCGTGATACCCGCGTCTTCGCAGGCCGATGCGATCGTCGCGCCGATGTAGCCGGCACCGCCGGTGATCAGAACCTTCATCGCGGTCAGCCTACCTTCGCCACCCGGCCATCCGCTCACCGGTGTTCCGAAGGCATCGCCCGGTAGGCTGTCTCCTCGTGACCACCGTGCTGCAGAACGTCGTCTTCCCGCTTGACCGAGACCCCGACCTGCTGCCTCTGTACGCGGACCCCGAGACGTGGTCGGTGATCGACGATGAACCCGTCCGCGTGTCGAACCGGGCACACCTGGGCAACATCCTCGACCGCACGCGCGCACGCATCCAGGCCGGCCGCCGCGTCTCGCTCGGCACCTACTTCAACGGGTTCCCCGCCTCCTACTGGCAGCACTGGACGAGCGTGCGCGAGATCCGGCTCACGGTGCGCACCACCGGCTCGGCGACCATCCTCGTCTACCGGTCCAACGGCTCCGGCATCCGCCAGCGCGTCGCGACCGAAGAGGTCACCGGCGACGCGACGACCTCCTTCGACCTTTCGCTGACCGAGTACAGCGACGGCGGATGGATCTGGTTCGACGTCGTGGCCGACGAGAGCGCCGCCGTGCTGGAGGGCGCGGAGTGGACGACCGAGCACGAGCCGCCGCGCACCGGCAAGGCCTCGCTGGGCATCACGACCTTCAACAAGCCGGACTACTGCGTCGAGACGCTGCAGGCGCTCGCCGATGCCCCGGAGGCGCTGGAACTGGTCGATCGGATCTTCCTGATCGATCAGGGCACCCGGCTTGTCGCCGACCAGGAGGGCTTCGACGAGGTGGCGGGCCGTCTGGGCGAGACGCTGCAGGTGATCCGGCAGGCGAACCTGGGCGGGTCGGGCGGGTTCTCGCGTGCGATGCACGAGACGCTGCAGCGGCCCGAGAGCGACTTCGTGCAGCTGCTCGACGATGACGTGCGGGTGGAGCCCGAGTCGCTGCGCCGTTCGATCACGTTCGGCCGCTACGCGACCACCCCCATGCTCGTCGGCGGGCACATGTTCGATCTGCTGGACCGCCCGAAGCTGCACGGCTGGGCCGAGGTGGTCGACGAGCAGCCCTTCATGTGGCGCAACCTCTTCCAGGAGGAGATGCCGCACGACTTCGGCGTCGCGAACCTGCGCCAGTCGCCGCTGCTGCATATGCGGATGGATGCGGACTACAACGGCTGGTGGATGTGCCTCATCCCGCTGGACGCCATCCGCAAGGTCGGCCTCGCGCTGCCGGCGTTCATCAAATGGGACGATGCGGAGTTCTGCCTTCGCGCCGGCGAGGCCGGGTTCCCGACCGTGTCGCTGCCCGGCGTCGCCCTGTGGCACGTGTCCTGGGTGAACAAGGACGACACGATCGACTGGCAGGCGTACTTCCACGCCCGCAACCGCATCGTCGCGGGTCTGTTGCACTCCAACGCCCCCGCGGGCGGCCGTCTGCTCACCCACAGCTTCCGCATGGACCTCAAGCACCTGATGATGATGCAGTACTACCCGGCGGCCCTGCGGGCCCGGGCGCTGCGTGACGTGCTGTCGGGCCCGGCGCACATGCGTCGCAATCTCGCGACGGCCATGCCCGCCGCTCGAGAGCTGGCCGCCGAGTTCCCCGAGACGGTGGTGCACCGCGACCCGAGCACCGTGCTGCACTCGCGGCGCGGCCGTCAGGTGTTCCAGCACCGCGATGTCAAGAAGCTCGACACTCCTACCGGGATCCGACTGCGACTGTTCACGATCCGCACGATGGTGAAGCACTGGCTGCACACCCCCGACCCCGCGAACCTCGCCCGCCCGGAGGTCGAGTTCGGCAAGGACGACGCCTGGTGGTGGCGGGTGCCGAACTTCGACAGCGCGCTGGTCAGCGCCGCAGACGGCTCGGGCAAGAACATCTATACGCGTGACCGCCGGGCCTACCGGCGCATGCTCATCGACTCCCTGCGGTTGCACCGCCGCCTGCGCAAGCAGTGGCCGGCGCTGCAGAAGCAGTACCGCGACGCGCTCCCCACGCTCGTGTCCCAGGAGTCCTGGGCGAAGACCTTCGAGGAGCAGGCATGACCGACGCATTCGACCCGGCATCGGCCGCGATCGTCATCGTCACCTACAACCGTTCGCATCTGCTGTCGGGGCTGCTCAGCAGCATCCGTGCGATGGATCCGAAGCCCGGCCGGGTCGTGATCATCGACAACGACTCCGCTGACGACACGACCGCGGTGGTGGAGTCGTTCCGCGACGACATCGGCACCGAGATCGTCTACCGGCGCCTGGCGACGAACACCGGCGGCTCCGGCGGCTTCAGCGAGGGGATGCGCACGGCGTACGAGCTTGGCGCCGAGTGGATCTGGATGATGGATGACGACGTCGAGGTACTTCCCGACGGCCTCGCCCGTATGGGCAAGTGGGCTCCGCGCTTCCGCAGCATCCAGGGGCGCCGGTACGACTACGACGGCAGCGAGTTCTACTGGCAGTACCGCATCGCCGAGCGCATGGGCATCCCGATCCCCTTCGCGCCGTCTGGATTCGATGCGGCGGGGTTCAAAGAGATGAACAGCGGATGCTTCGAGGGCATGTTCATCCACCGCTCGATCGTGCAGCAGATCGGCCTGCCCGACCCGCGGTTCTTCATCTACTGGGATGACCAGATGTACGGCTGGCTGGCCTCACGCAAGACCACGGCGGTGATCGTGGACGACTTCGTGCTGCGACGCACCCGCGAGATCAAGCAGTGGGACATGGGCATCCGCCACATGAACGCGTCCAGCAACGCCTACCGCTACTACATCATGCGCAACCGCGCCTTCATCAAGCACTACTACCGCGAGCACGGGGTCTACAACCCGGTGATCTTCGGCCTGGGCACGACGGCGACGTTCTTCAAAGAACTCATCCGCCTCTTCTTCGTCGAGCGCACGGTGCGCGGCACCAGCAACTTGTTCCGCGGCCTGCGCGACGGCGGCCGAATCGGCCGTGACCGCAGCTGGCGGCCGATGTCGCCGCTGGAGGCCTGAGTGAGCGAGCCGCAGCCCGAGTACGTCTGGGTCTTCCCGCCCGAGCGTCGCCGCAACGCCGGCCGGATCTGGCTGATCATCGGCCTGTCGGTCGCGGCGATCGCCATCGCCGCCGTCGCGGTCTGGTTCTTCTTCCGCCCCGGGTCCGCGACGACCGACCCGTCCCCGTCGCCGACGACGTCCGTCTCGGCGTCGCCGTCACCGGCGCCGTCTCCCACCGCAGGGTCAACCGCGACCCCGTCGCCGACGCCGAGCCCCGGTGCATCGTCGCCGCCGAGCGCGACGGACGGGCCGACTCCTCCGCGCCCGTCTGACCCGACGCTAACGGCGTTCCGGCAGGAGGTGGAGCCCGTGCTCGACTCCGCGGAGACGGGCTTGCGCTACGCGCGCGAAGACGGCGGCATGTCGGCCATGCAGGACGTGATGCTGCTGCAGGATGACGCGAACCGACTCAGCGAGAAGATCGCCCCGGCGTCCATCGCGTCCCGCTGGTCGTCTGCGTTATCGGCGTACAGCCGCAGCCTCGAACCCCTCCGCGCCGCCTACGAGCGCGGTGAAGACGCCTCAGCCGAGGATGCAGCGGCGTCGACGGCCCTGGCCCGCCTGAACGACGTCATCGGGCGCTGAGCGCCGGTGAACCTGGAGATCGAAGCGCTCCTCAACCCTTGAGCGGTGTCGTGACCGCAGCCTCGTCCGGCTTGAAGACGAGCTTTCGCAGCCACGCGAAAGTACCGATGGGATCAACAATCCACTTGGTCAGGTACTGCACGGGCCTGGTCCCGAGCAGGAGTGCATAGAGCACGCCGGCGACCATCAGCAATAGCACGGTGGGTGCTGTCCAGCCGTCCCATTGAGCAATGTAGTGACGCGGAATGAGTAGCGTCGCCTCCTGCAAGAGATACATCGTGAGCGTCGCTGAACCCATATACGTGAAGAACAGGCGACGCTGCGGGACGAGGATCAGGATGGCGACGAGCATGCTGGTCGTGAAAGTCATGATGGCCAGCCGCAGCACGACATGCTCAAGGTTGGTGAAGTCGCCCTTGATCGCAGACACGCCCGACATCATGAACAGTGCGCGCTGTACGCGATCGCCGGCGAGATACAGTCCCACCGCAACTGCACTGACGTAGCCCGCTGCGGCGATCCGGACGAGAGGCATCCTGGCGATGCGCTTGAAGCGCTCGAGATGCTCGGGAGTCACGCTGAGACCGAGCACGAAGAAGGGAAGATACGACAGAATTCTCGCCCCGCTCAGACCTTGGTCGATGCCGCCGTAGATGACAGACAGCAGGGCGATGATGACCGAGAACAGTAGCGCGAAGCGGAGCTTCTGCAGAACAGGAACAAGCAGTCGCCAGGCGAACAGCGCCAGCAGGAACCAGTTCGACCACGCGGGTACGAAGAAGTTCAGGTGGAGCGGCTCGCCAAACAACAGCCAGGGCTCGACGCGGACGACCACCTGGAAGACCAGATACGGCACGAGAACTCCGCTTACGAGGGAGCGAATCTGGTTCGGTGTGCCGCGATAGGACCGCGAAAGGTAGCCCGTGATCACCACGAAGGCGGGCATGTGGAATGAGTAGATCCACTTGTATGCCGCTTCCGAGAATCCTGAACCGGAGACCACTGCGAGGAGGTGACCGACGACGACGAGGATGAGCAGAAGCACCTTGGCGTTGTCGAGATATGCGTCACGCTGCCTGGGCGGGTTTGCTGCTACGAGGGAAGTGTTCTGAGAAGTCACGCGGGAAGATGCTCGGTTCGATGTGGGATGGACAAGGGTTCAGAATAGCTCAGCCCAGCTGACAGTCAGGCGCTGTAGTCGGCGTTGTAGCGGTCGAGCACCTCGCCGATGGTGCCATCAAGCGCCAGCACGCCCTTGTCGAGGTACAGGCCGCGCGTGCAGAAGCGCCGCAGGTCGCGTTCGTTGTGGCTGACGAAGAAGAGGGTGCGCCCCTCGGCGAGCAGCTCGTCGATGCGCTTGTAGCACTTGTCGCGGAACGCCTTGTCACCGACGGCCAACACCTCGTCGACGAGCAGGATCGGCTCGTCGAGCTGGGATACGACCGAGAACGCCAGGCGCACCTTCATGCCGTTGGACAGGTGCTTGTAGGGGGTGTCCTCGAAGCCGGCGAGCTCTGCGAAGGCGATGATGTCGTCGTAGCGGCGGGACACCTCCCCGCGTGACATCCCGTGCAGCCCAGCGGTGAGCCGCACGTTCTCGCGCACGGTGAGATCGCCGACGAAGCCGCCGGTGATCTCGATCAGCGGTGCCACGCCGCCGTTGACGCGCACGGAGCCCTCGTCGGGCAGGAGCACGCCGGCCACCAGGCGCAGGAGGGTGGACTTGCCCTGGCCGTTGCGCCCGACCACACCGATCGACTCCCCAGGCTGTACGGCGAAGGTGACGTCGCGGAGCGCCCAGAACTCGCCGGGGCGGCCCCGCCGGCGAGCGCCGGCGAAGAGATCCTTGATGCTGCGACGGCCCCTCCTGTTGCGTCGGAACCGGACTCCGAGTCCGTCGACTTCGATCGCTGCTGCCATCACAGCTCCTTCAGCACGGGGCGCTCGAGACGGGAGAAGGTCCAGACACCGAGGGCGAGGATGCCGATGCACATCGCCACGCTGATGAGGATCGGCTGCGTCTGCCACTGGTCGGGGAAGAACCCGACCCGGTAGAGGGTGAAGATTCCGGCGAGCGGGTTGAACGCGCCGATCGTGTCGAACGGCGCGGGCAGATCGGCGACGCTATAGATCACGGGCGAGGCATAGAAGAGCGCGCGCAGGATGAGCGCGGTCGTGCGCTCGAGGTCGGAGTACAGCACGCAGAGGGGCGCCACGAGCAGTCCCAGGCCGACGAGCAGCATCGTCTGCAGGATCACCGCGACCGGGAACCACAGCAGCATCCCGTTCACGGTCGCGCCGGAGAAGACGGCGAAGAGCACGAGCACGGGCAACGAGAAGAGGAACTCGATGCCTTTGCTCAGCACGATCCGGTTCACCCAGATGGAGCGCGGAATGGCGGTGGAGCGCACGAGGCGGGCGTCTTTGCGGAACGCCCGGGTGAAGTCGGACACCGATGCGTTGAACCACACCCACGGCAGAAGCGCGACGATGAGGAACACGATGTATGGTTCCTCACCGACGTCACGGTGGAACACCTGCGTGAAGACGAACCAGTAGATCAGGCTCATCACCAGCGGGTCGAGCACCGACCAGAGGTACCCGAGCATGCTCGTGGCGTAGCGGACGCGAAGGTCACGCGCCGACAGCAGCCAGAGCGAGTGCAGGTAGCGCCGGGGCGTTCCTGGCGCGCCGACCGTCGTGTGACTCACGGTGCCGAGTCTAGGAGAGGGTGTTGTTCCACATCGACAGCGCCGAGCCGATGGCCATGTGCATGTCGAGGTATTGGTAGGTTCCGAGGCGTCCGCCGAAGTGGACGTCCTTCTCCCCCTTCGCGAGCTCGCGGTAGGCCAGCAGCCCGTCGCGGTCGGCCGGGGTGTTCACCGGGTAGTACGGCTCGTCGTCACGGTTCGCGAAGCGCGAGAACTCCCGCATGATGACCGTCTTGTCGCCGGCGAAGATGTCCTTGCGCTCCGGGTGGAAGTGCTTGAACTCGTGGATGCGGGTGAACGGCACGTCCAGGTCGGGGTAGTTCATCACGCTCGTGCCCTGGAAGTCCTGCACCGGCAGCACCTCCTGCTCGAAGTCGAGCGTGCGCCAGCTCAGGGCGCCCTCGGTGTAGTCGAAGTAGCGGTCGACAGGGCCGGTGTACACGACGGGGAGCTGCCCGACGGTGGCTTTCTTGTTTAGCGGCTGGGACTCGTCGAAGTAGTCGACGTCGAGCTTCACGTCGATGTTCGGGTGATCGGCCATGCGCTCGATCCAGGCGGTGTAGCCGTCGGTGGGCAAGCCCTCCCACGTGTCGTTGAAGTAGCGGTTGTCGTAGGTGTACCGCACGGGGAGCCGGCTGATGATGTCGCCCGACAGCTTGTGCGGGTCGGTCTGCCACTGCTTCGCGGTGTAGTCACGGAAGAACGCCTCGAACAGCGGGCGACCGACCAGGGCGATGCCCTTCTCCTCGAAGTTCGCCGCCGTCTTCACGTCGAACTCGCCGGCCTGCTCACGCACGAGCGCGCGGGCCTGATCGGGCGTGTACGCGGCCTGGAAGAACTGGTTGATCGTGCCGAGGTTCACCGGCATCGGGAACACCGTGCCCTTGTGCGTCGTGTACACGCGGTGCACGTAGTTCGTGAACGATGTGAAGCGGTTGACGTACTCCCACACCGTGGCGTTCGACGTGTGGAACAGGTGCGCGCCGTAACGGTGCACCTCGATGCCGGTCTCCGGCTCCGCCTCGCTGTAGGCGTTGCCGCCGATGTGTGAGCGACGGTCGATGACCGTGACCTTGCGGCCCGCCGCAGCGGCGCGCTCGGCGATGGTGAGGCCGAAGAAGCCCGAACCGACGATGAGGAGATCCATTCCTCAATCGTATCTGCCGGACTCCGTTTGCTTGGTCGGCCAGGATGCGGCGGACCGTGCGCGTTATGGCGAGTACGGAGCGTGGATGAGCAGGTACGTGCCGTACCACGCAGAAATGAGGGTAAGAACGCTCAGAACAAGAAATCGCGTGGTCGGACGCATGCGCGATACCCAGGTGGCGACGGGGATGAGAAGTGTGAATGCCGGCATCAGCAGTCGTGCTTTCGATTGGTAGTAACCGGCGACGCCGAGAGCCAGGATGATGACGAGCAGACCGTAAAGCTGCAGTTCCCAGCGCACACGCTCGGATGCGGATATAGCGGCGAGTGTGACCGACGCAACGATGACGGCCGAGACCATCAGATACTGCAACGGCGCGTCACCATCCAGCAAGACGAGAAACGTTCGCGCCGTGTACCGCCCCGCATCGAAACTCGACCCCCAGCCGGCCTGGATGGCTAGATAGCCGTCCAGACCACCCGTCCTGGCGGACACCCAGACGATGTAGCCGAGCATTCCCAACGGCGCCATCAGCCCGGCTATCCAGGCCCTCCAGTCTCTGCCTCGCGTCCTGACCAGCTGCACGATCATCGCGGTACCCGTAACCGCGATCAAAGCGGCCGCGGTAGGACGCGCGAGACCAGCGAGAGCCGTCAGCGCACCCGCCAAGATCCACTGACGCCCGAGCAGAGCGAAGAGCGTCCATGCGGCAAGAGCGGTGAAGACGGTCTCGGTGTACGCCATCGACTGTGTTACTGCGTGCGGCAGTACACCCCAGAGCACCGCCATTGCGGTGCCCATTGACGGGTTGCCCATGCGGCGACCAATCGCATAGAGGGCGACCGCGCAGGCTAACCCGGCCCCCCAGCTGACGACGAGTCCGCCCGCGGGGATTCCGACGACGGCACCCACCCCACGCACCAGGGCCGGATACAGCGGAAAGAAGGCAAGATTGCTTGGGGCATCGCGACCGTCGTCGTACCCCGAGGACGCCACAGCCAGCAACCAGTCGGCGTCGTACTGCTCGGTGAGCGAGCCCCAGAAGGCGGGCCACGAGTATCCCCCCGCACCCCAGAGGGCGACAAGCCCGACCATGCGAACGGCGACGTATCCGAGAACCGCTGGCGCCGCCGGGCGCACCTGGACGGCAATGTGCCGCTGAGTGGTCATGGCTTGGGGAGGCTCCCAGCCGAAGCGGGATCCGGTACTGCATCGATCCCACCAGCGGAGACCGCGGGGTCACGCGGCCGGTAGACGACGAGCGCGTGGAACACGAACCGCACGATGAATGCGATTCCCAGAGTCAGGGCAGTTGCCAGCACGGCGGAGACGTGCCATCGCTCAACCAACAGCGCCACGAGTGGTATGCGAACGGCGGCCTCCGCGTTGTTGAACACGAACGACTGAGCGAATCGCGCCGGAAAACGGGCTGCGCGCCCCTTCAGGTCATTGAAGACGAACCGGTCGATAACGAGGAAATTGCCGATGATCGTCACTTCCGCGGCGATGATGGCGGCACCCAGGTACCCGGTGCCCAGCGCGGTCAGCAGCCAGACAAGAAGAATGTTCACGACCGCGCCCACGGCCCCGACGAGGGCGAAGGCAGGCATCTTGCCGAATCGGAGTGACGCGAGCTGTCGCAGGAATCGCGCGCCCTGGCGCAGCGAGGCTTTGGATTCTCCCGCTTCCCGGTCCGCGAATCGGAACGGTACTTCGCTGACGCGCAGAGTGTGCCTGGCCAGGATCTCCAACAAGATCTTGAACCCCCGCGGGCGCAGGACGCGGGCGTCCACGGCACGCCGATCGACCAGGAAGAAGCCCGTCATCGGGTCGGAGCAGCCCTGAAGCCGGCGTGGAAACATCGCCTTGGTAACCCACGTCGAGGCGCGAGAAACCATCATGCGGAACACACCGGCAAGTCCTCCGGCCGAGCCTCCACCGGTATAGCGGGATGCCACGACGACATCGGCTCCGCCCGACTCGTAGCGCTCGATCAAGAGCGGCACAACTTCAGGTGGATGCTGCAGGTCTCCGTCCATCACGATGCAGACATCGGACACAGCTGCGGCGAGACCTTCCAGCACCGCTCCTCCGAGGCCGCCTGTCGCCTGCTCACGATGGATGACGCGGACAGGAACTGGTGAGGTCAGAGCTACTCGGCTTATCTCGGCCGTGGTGTCATCGGTCGAGTCGTCGACGAACAGAATCTCGGCGAGGTCCGTTGCCGCACTCAGCCGTTGGACGAGCGCCGCAACGTTCGGCCCCTCATTGAACGTGGGAACGATGACGGAGTAGCCCATATGCGCAGTCAGCCGTGGTCGCGGATGAGGAGATCCCTCAGGCGGCCGTTCCGACGACGATCCGGGGGGTACCGGCCCACAGCTCGGCGTCGGAGGCGTTACGCCCGTCGACGAGCAGCTTCACACCGGGGATCTGCTCAGGAGCGAGCGTCTTGTAGTCGGCGTGGTCGGTCTGCAGAATGGCGAGGTCTGCCGAGCCCCCGATCGCATAGGGCTCGAATCCGAGCGCGCGCAGCTCGTCATCCGTGTAGAGCGGGTCGTGCACGACGACCTCGGCACCGCGCGCCCTGAGTGCGTCGACCGTCGGGAAGACGCCCGAGAACGCGGTCTCCTTCACACCGCCGCGGTAGGCGGCGCCGAGCACGAGGGCACGGCGGCCTGTCAGGTCACCGAGGATCCCCTCGGCCTGTGCGACCAGGCGCTCCGGCATGGAGGCGTTCAGCTGACGCGCGACGCGGACGATGTCGGCGTCGGGGTCGGTCGACAGGTACAGACGCGGGTACACCGGGATGCAGTGGCCGCCGACGGCGATACCGGGACGGTGGATGTGGCTGTACGGCTGCGAGTTGCACGCCTCGATCACCTTGTACACGTCGATGCCGTGCGAGGCGGCGAACAGGCCGAACTGGTTGGCCAGGCCGATGTTCACATCGCGGTACGTCGTCTCGGCGAGTTTCGCCATCTCCGATGCCTCGGTCGAGCCGAGATCCCATACGCCGTTCGGCTGAGCGAGGTCGGGGCGCTCGTCGAACTGCAGCACGGCCTCGTAGAACTCGCGGGCGCGGCGGTTACCCTCCGCCGAGAGCGCGCCGATCAGCTTCGGGTATTTGCGAAGGTCCTCGAAGACGCGGCCGGTGAGCACCCGCTCGGGCGAGTACGCGAGGAAGAAGTCTTCGCCTTCGACGAGGCCCGAGCCCTCTTCGAGCATCGGCTTCCAGCGCGTGCGCGTGGTGCCGACAGGCAAAGTCGTCTCGTACGAGACGAGCGTGCCGGGCGTCAGGTGCTCGGCAAGCGAACGCGTCGCGGCATCCATGTACTTGAAGTCGGGTTCCCACGTCTCGTCGTTGACGAACACCGGGGCGACGAGCACGACCGCATCGGCGCCGGGAATCGCCTCGGCATAATCGGTGGTCGCGCGCAGGCGCCCCGCGGGGATCAACTCCGACAGGCGCTCCTGCAGGTGCGCCTCGCCGGGGAACGGCTCGATGCCGGCGTTGATGGTGTCGACGGCCTTCTGGTTGACGTCGACACCGATCACCTCATGACCGGACGACGCGAACTGGACAGCAAGAGGAAGCCCGATCTTTCCCAGGGCCACGACGGCGATACGCATGCGTTCTAGTCTATGGGCGCGCGGGGGAACGAAAGCCCTCGACGATAGTGCGGCAGAATCGGAGCATGACCTCTCTGACGGGCCGCCGGATCGCGATCACGAGCAGGATCTTCGCTCCGGAACCGGGAGCGGCGTCGTTGCGGCTGGCAGCGCTCGTGACAGCACTCGCCGAGTCAGGCGCCGAGGTCACAGTGCTGACCAGCACGGTGCCTGCCGCGGTAGATAACCCTCCTCTCACCTTTCCTGAGTCGGTCCGTGTGCGGCGCGCGCCGGTTCTTCGAGACAAGGCCGGGTACGTGCGCGGCTACGTTCAGTACTTGAGTTTCGATATCCCGTTGTTTTTCCGCATCCTCTGCGGTCGGCGCTTCGATGTGATCGTCGCCGAGCCACCCCCGACGTCTGGTCTCGCCGTATGGCTCGCCTGCACGTTGCGCCGCACACCGTATGTCTATTACGCCGCCGACGTCTGGTCGGAGGCCGCCGCGGTCGCTGGCGCACCCAGGTTCGTCACCCGTGCGGTCGCCCGGCTGGAGAGTTTCGTCGCTAGCGGCGCCTCCGCTGTCGCGGCGGTCTCCGCTAGCGTCAAATCCCGCATGGAGCACCTTGCGCCCTCAGCGCGCGTGGTCGACGTCGGGAATGGATACGACGCCGACGTCTTCACCCCCACGGGCGCCGCCCACCACGAGCGACGTCCCTATCTCCTGTACGCCGGCACGGCCTCCGAAGTTCACGGTGCGATGATCTTCATCGATGCGCTGCCAGCAGTCGTCGCCGCAGTGCCGGACGCCCTCGTGGCGTTCATCGGTCAAGGATCCGAGTGGCAGGCGATGCAAGAACGCGCCGAACTCATCGCCCCCGGGAGTACGCTCTTTCTCCCGCGAATGAGCCCAGAGGACACGGCAACCTGGATCCGTGGCGCACGGGGAACGTTGGCCAGCGTACTCCCCGATGGTTACGACGCTTTCCCGACGAAGATGCTCGCTTCTGTCGGGTGCGGCACACCGGTGGTGTATGCCGGCCCCGACCCGGGGCGCGCCTTCGCTTCCGATCCGCACGTGGGACGGGCGGTGTCCTTCGACGCCGCCGATGTGGCGGACGCGATGATTGCGGCGCTTCAGTCCGCGCAGACCGAGGCAGGCCGAGAGCGCCTGGCCGGATGGGCAAGAGCGCAGCACTCGCTCGAATCCGTGATGATGCGGATGCGGCAGCTCATCGCCTCGACGCTCAACCGCGCTGGCTGAGGAAGTTCGGTGGAAAGAACCTCGACGCGCCCACCTTGATCAGAGACGTCGCGATCATGAAGCGAGGCTGCCCTTGCGAATGCAGGACAAAGCGCCACCGAGCGGGGCGCAAGGCATCGAGAGTGCGGTAGCGCAGCGACGCAGCATCGAGATCGAAGACGCGCTGCAGGTCGGGAGAGGGCGATTCGAGCTCATCGAACATGCGGGCCTGGGCAATGGAGAGCATCCCCCTCGCGTTAGGAGCGAAGTCTGAGATCGCCCGGAGCAGCAGGCGCATGGCGGCACAGTCGTCGGCGTCGAGCTGGAGGCCCCCGCCACGCTTTCGGATCGAGTCCGTCAGGTTGCGACGCAGGAGCTTGGTGGCGAGCGCGTGACGATTCGCCGAAGGCATGGCCGCGGTGTCGGCGTCTGCCAGCAAGAGGCGAACCGGCTCGAGCTCTTCCGCAACGGGCTTCGCGACGTGAGTGACCCGCACCGGCGCGTCCGCATGTTCGATGTAAGCCGCGGTCCCCGTAGCGGCGACGACGCGCCCCCGTGACCACAATCGTGTGACGAACGGCAGGTCACCGCCGTTACGAGCACCCGGCAGAAGTTCGAGGTGGAGTTCGGACACGGCAGCCCGACGCATCAGGCCCAGCGGCGCGCTGCGGTATGACAGTCGATCTTTGGTGAAGTCGAGGACGCCGACGCGCCACAGGCGCTTCGGCGGCGAGCGCACGAGCGTGCGCTGCGTTCCGCGGACCACCTTCGCAATGACCGCGTCGGCGCGGAAGCATTCAGCTCGTTCGCGCCATTGCGCGATCGCAGCGCTGTCGAGCTCGTCGTCCGACCCCATGATGCCGACGTAGTGAGCGTCGGACTGCTGCATTCCGAACATGAAGGGACCAGAGGGACTAGGAATTCCGTCACCGAGCTCTTCGATTCGTACACGACCGGGATGGGCACGGATGCTATCGTCCAGCGCCTGCGCCACGTCCGAACGTGGAATGTTGTGAGCGACGATGAACACGCGGATTGAGGGGTCTGGATCGGAAAGGATCGACTCGACGGCGCGGACGACGTTTCGTCGCAGGTCGTGCACGGCGATAATCATGTCTGCGCGGGGAGCTGAACTCCCCGCCCTGCTCAGAGTCATCCGTTCGTCACCCTTTCGTAAATCTTCGTGTACGCGTCCACGAACCGCTCCGCCGAGTAACGCGTCAAGAGCTGCTGCCCGTGAAGGCGAACCCGCTCTCGGTCGAACGTTGCGGCTTTCCGGATGGCGGAAGCGACGGCTGGCGCCGTGCGATCGGTGTGCACGCCTGCCTCTGGGGCCAAGAAGTCGAGGTGTCCACCGACGCCGGTCGCAACGACGGGCACGCCCGCCGCGAGCGCCTCGGCCGTTGCGAGCGAGAACGTCTCCGAACGCGTGGGGAGAACAAAGACATCCGCGTGTTCGAGTGCCGATCGAACGTCCGCTGCGCTGACCTGCCCCGGAGCGACGACATCTCCCGCGGCCGCCCGCTGGGCAAGCGCCTCCGAATCCGGTCCGCTGCCCAACCAGAGGAGCTCAGCCGCGGTCCCCGCCGCACGGATGCTCGTGACCGCGTCCACGGCGATGCGCCACCCCTTGTGCTCGTTGACGGTTCCGATGCCGAGCACCTTGAGGGCAGGGGTTTCGGTGAACCAGGTACCCGCCTCGACGGCGTGCACGGGCTCGATGATGTTCCCAATCACCTCCACGGGCCCACGGCGAAGAGGACGCACGGCTTCCGCCAGGTACTCACTGACCGCCACCAACTCGTCAGGCCGCCCGAATGCCCGCCGACTCAGGGGCAGTGCGAGCCGCGCCTTGGCAGATTGCCGCAGCTTTGCGACGCCGCTCCAATGCTCCGTGTGCACCCATGGCGCAGTGGGTCGCCTCAACAAGAAGGGCAACAGCGCCGGGGCTGCCATCGTGTGCACGACGTCAGCTCCAGAGGTGAGCTCGGGCATGCGACGCGTCGCGGTGATCAACCCGGCGGGCGTGCGGACATCAATCGCGGGAGACACGACGTCATAACCATCACGGGCAGACGCGCGGATGCCATCGTCGAGCTCTGGAGGCACTAGGTGCACGACTTTGACGTCGTGAACCGCGGACAGCGCCTCGATGTCGCGCTGAATGAAGCTCCCGGCGCCGGGATGACGGTTCGTCGGGAACCAGGTGGTGACCACGACGATCTGCACGCTTCGATGATACAGGGGTGGAATCCGCGCGCCGTGCGCGCGTCTAGCATGGAGGGATGGCGAAGGCGACCCGCGTGCTCCACCTGAACGACTGCGCTTTCGTGGGGCGCAACCTCGTTCGTGTGGCGCAGAACCAGGGGCGCCCCTGGCGGCTTCTGCCGCCGGAGCGCACGTGGCCACCGGTGAGACCCGGTCGTACGACACCTACCCGAGCCGCGTCGTACTCGACGATCGGTCGCGTTGCTCTCGGCGCAGGCTGGGCGGATGTCGTGCATGTTCATTACGCCACCACGGTTGCTCGCCTGCTGCCGCCGTACGTGCCGAACCGCCCGTACGTGCTGCACCTGCACGGCACAGATATTCGCACCCTCTGGCGACTGCCCGAGCGGCACGCGACGATCCAGAGGTACATCGACGGCGCAGCCCACGTCTACTTCTCGACCCCCGACAATGAGGCAAATGCCGTCGACGCCCGCCCGGACGCCGAGTACCTTCCCGTCGTCATCGACGAGACCAGTCTTCCGCCGTGGAGGCCGTCAGGCTACGTCGCATTCGCCTCACGCTGGGAACAGGTCAAGGGGCTCGAGGACATGCTCAACGTCGCCGCGCGCCTGCTTCGGGCCGGTGTTGAGGTCCGCGGCCTCGACTGGGGGCCGGGCGCCGCCGAGGCACGGCAGCTCGGCGTGAAACTGATCCCCAAGGCGCCGCATGCGACATACCTCGACTTTCTGGCCGGCGCGAACGTGGTCGTCGGCCAGGCCACCCGGATCCTGTCCGTGTCAGAGCTCGAGGCGATGGCGATCGGTGCACCGGTCGCCGCGGTCGGCCACCATTTTCCTGGCCCGGATGGGCGACCGTTGCCGATCCGCAACGGCGATCTCGATACCGTCGTCGATGCGATTCTCAGCGACATGTCTGACCCTGTGGCGGCCGCCACGACGTTGGCGTCCCGGGAGTGGACGTTGCACCATCACGTGCCCGCCAGACAACTCGACCGCCTTCAGGCGACGTACGACCGGATCCGTGGCGGCGCGCCGCTCAGATGAGTCCGGCGAGGCGGGCTTGCGCAGCAAAGTCGGGTTGCGCCTGAACGACCTCGTCAAAGGTTCCCTGCGCGACGATGCGACCTCCGACGAAGAAGCACACCAGATCGGCGTGACGAATCGTCGATAGGCGATGAGCCACAGTGATCACGGTGACCGAGCCGTGCAGAGCACCGATTGCCTGCGTGACGGCCTGCTCAGTCTGCGTGTCCAGGGCCGACGTCGCTTCATCCATGACCAACACGACCGGGTCCGTGTACAGCGCCCTCGCGATCCCGAGGCGTTGACGCTGACCTCCCGAGAGAGCAAGGCCCCGCTCCCCGATGGACGCGTCGAGCCCGCCCACCCGTCCTCGCACGACGGCGTCGAGCTGAGCGCTATGAACGGCGCGCCACGCGGCGTCCGAGTCATAGTCCTCACTCCACGTCAATGCGACGTTCTGTCCCACGGTGCCGTCGAAGAGCGCGACATCCTGAGGCACATATCCGACCCGCGATCGCCAGGTACCCAGAACGGCCGACAGATCGGCTCCGTCGACGGTGATCTTTCCCGATGTCGGGGTCAGGAGCCCGAGGATCAGATCGACCATGGTCGACTTCCCCGCTCCAGATGCCCCGACAAAGGCCACATGGCTGCCGAAGGGGATCCGAAGATTGACATCGGCGAGGGCGGGTGCGTCGGCACCGGGGTAAGTGAACTCGACATCGCGCAGCACGAGTTCGGACGGGTGCTCGGCCAACGGCCCCGTGCCCGGATTCTCGGCGGACTGTCGGTAAGACTCGGCATCCCGAATGTCGCGGATGACCGCGCGCGCATGCGGCAAGGTCGACGCTGTCGACGTCATCACGGACTGGAACTGGAGAAGTGAGGGCACCATACGGAACGCCGCGAGGCCGAAGAGGGCGATCGCGCTGAACGCCCCCTGCATCCCGCCAGTCAGCAGACCAATGCCTCCGATCAGCAGGAAGCCGACGACCATGGCTGAGTCGAGAATGAACTTCGGGATCGCTCCCAGGAATCCGATGGTTGCTCGGGCGCGCACGGCGACGGAGCGGTTGGCATTCACCAGAGCGGCGACCTCACCTGCCTTGTCGCGCAGCGTGATCTCTTTGAGCGCCTGGACCATCTCTGTCATGAGCGTCGCCGTGCGGAACGAGTAGTCACGGTTGCGACGGCCGTTCACGACGGCCCGGCGTGATACCCATCCGTACAGGATGGCCGCGACGACACCCAGATAGGCGACGGTCGCGACGGCGATCAGCGGCTGCGCCCAGAAGAGGACAACGAGCACGGAGAAGAACGTCACCACCTGCGACGGAAGAGAGGCGGCAGGCAGAATCAGCCCCGACGTGGTGTTCGCAATGCCGACGTCGGCCATTCGCACGAGTTCAGCAGAGTTTCGCTTCATCCGCTCCAGCCAGGGGGCACGGATGTACGCCGAGAACAACCGGTCCCCGATGATCAGCTCGAACTGTGCCATTTTGCGCGTCACGTACCACTGCTGTCCCAGCGCAATCAAGGACTTCACGACCATCAGGGCACAGGCCGCGACAAGCACCCACACCACATTCTCGGTAGGGATCTCGCCGATGAGCGGCAGCGAGACTGCTCGTCCCGATCCGAGGGCGCTGAGGACAATCGCCAACAGGCCGAGGGCGACGATGTCCAGCAGCGCCAGCGCCGACGAGGAAATCGAATAGCGCACAAGGAAGCTGCGCGCGCTCTTCGGCAGAAGTGCCAGAAGTTGCCGGAGCGTGTCCCACAGAGCAGACATAGTCGTCCCGAGCTCAGCAGACCACGGCTGTGCTCGTACGGGCAGAGTCGAGTGCAGCTTCGACGACGGCGAGGGTGCGGAGGCCTTGTTCCATGGTGACGAGGTCGGTGTGGTGGCCGAGGACGGCGTCGCGGAATGCTTCGTGTTCGACGCGGAGGGGTTCGCGTTTGGCGAAGGCGTATCGGGTGACGTCTCCTTCCGATACGCCGCGGAATGAAGAGACGGACTCCCATTCGAGGGGGATGGTGCCGTTGGCGTAGAAGGTGAGGTCGCCTGTGGAGGTGTCTGCGACGAAGGCACCCTTCTCACCGGTCACGACGGTGAGGCGCTCCTTCATCGGGGAGAGCCAGTTGACGATGTTGTTCACGATCACGCCCGACTTCGTCCGCCCCGTAATCGTGATCATGTCCTCGTACTCCCGGCCGGACTTGAACGCGGTCTGCGCGAACACGGTGTCGTAGTCGGACTGCACGACCCAGGCGGTCAGATCCACATCGTGCGAGGCAAGGTCTTTTGCGACACCGACATCCGCGATCCGTGCGGGGAACGGGCCCTGACGGCGCGTCGCGACCTGATAGACCGCGCCGACCTCCCCCGCCTCGATCCGGCGGCGCATCTCCTGCAACGCGGGGTTGAAACGCTCGATGTGCCCGACCGCGCCGACCAGACCCGCCGCCGCGAACGCGTCGACCATCCGCTGCCCCGCATCCAGGGTGTCCGCGATGGGCTTTTCGACCAGGGTGTGCACCCCGGCCGCGGCAAGCTTGAGCGCCGCGTCCTCATGGAACCGGGTCGGGACCGCGACAACCGCAATGTCGATACCGGCGTTGATCAGCGCGTCGATGTCGGGCAGCACTTCGAGATTGCCGGCGACACCGTGGGGGTCGCCTCCCGGGTCCGCGATCGCGACGAGGTCGATGCCCTCGACCTCGCGCAGCACGCGTGCGTGGTGGCGGCCCATCATGCCAACGCCGAGCAGCCCGGCCCGAAGATTAGCCATCAGGCGCCCGCTCCCGCGACCGTGTTCACTGCGGCAACGATGCGGTCAAGGTCGCCCTGCGACAGCGACGGATGCACCGGCAGCGACACGACCTCACGCGCGGCCCGCTCGGTCTCCGGCAGATCAAGACCCGGCGCGAAGTGCGCGAGCGACGGCAGACGGTGGTTCGGGATCGGGTAGTAGACGCCCGCACCCACGTTGTGCTCGTTCTTCAGAGCAGCCACGAACCCGTCACGATCTTCGGGAACTCGGACCGTGTACTGGTGGTAGACGTGCACGGCGCCGTCGGCCACCGGCGGCACCACCACGCCATGCAGGTTCGCGTCCAGGAACGCCGCGTTCTCCTGGCGGATCTTCGTCCACGTGCCGACCTTGGTCAGCTGCACTCGGCCGATGGCGGCGTGGATGTCGGTCATACGGGCGTTGAAACCGATGACCTCGTTCTCGTACTGACGCTCCATGCCCTGGTTGCGCAGCAGCTTTACCTGGCGGGCGATCTCGTCCGTCGCGGTGGTGACCATGCCGCCCTCGCCACTGGTCATGTTCTTGGTCGGGTAGAGGCTGAACATCGCAAACTCGCCGAACGAGCCGACCGGGCGTCCGTCGAGCGACGCGCCGTGAGCCTGCGCAGCATCCTCATACAGCGCCACCCCGCGCTCGGCCGTCAGCTGCTCCAGCTCCCGCATCCGCGCGGGGTGACCATACAAGTGCACAGGCAGGATGCCCTTGGTCTTCGGCGTGATCGCCGCCGCGACGGCCTGCGGATCCAACGTGAACGTCTCCGGCTCGATGTCAACAAACACCGGGGTCGCGCCCGTCAACGCGACCGAGTTCCCCGTCGCCGCGAACGTGAACGACGGAACGATGACCTCGTCGCCGGGACCGACACCCGCGGCCAACAACCCCAGGTGCAGACCAGCGGTACCCGAATTCACCGCCACCGACGGACGACCAGGCACAAAGAACGCCGAGAACTCCTGCTCAAACGCCGCGACCTCGGGCCCCTGAGCAACCATGCCGCTGCGCAGCACGCGATCAACAGCCTCCCGCTCGTCATCACCGATGATGGGCTTCGCAGGGGGAATGAACTCGCTCACGCGACCTCCTTGGTCAGAATTCCGTTGCTTTCGGCGTAGCGATCGCCCGTCGCGGGACACACCCAGTGCGTCTCGCGCTCTCCGGGGACGAGTGGCACGCCACTCTCCCCCACCCATCCAATTCGGCGCGCGGGAACGCCGGCGACCAGCGCGTACGCGGGAACGTCCTTCACGACGACAGCCCCCGCGGCGACCGTGGCCCAGGCTCCGACCGTGACGGGCGCGACACACGTCGCACGGGCGCCGATGGACGCACCGCGCTCGATGGTGACACCGACAGGCTCCCAGTCGTGCGCGCTCTTGAGGCTGCCGTCGGCGTTGATCGCCCGCGGGTACGTGTCATTGGTGAGGACAACGGCCGGGCCGATGAAGACACCGTCGGCAAGTTTCGCGGGTTCATAGACGAGCGCGTAGTTCTGCACCTTGCAGTTGTCACCCATCTCGACGCCGGTGCCGATGTAGGCGCCGCGGCCGACGATGCAGTTCTCCCCCATCCGAACGCCCTCTCGCACCTGCGCGAGATGCCAAATGGAGGAGCCGTCGCCGATGGTCGCATCTGCGGAGACGTCAGCGGATTCCACGATCCGGACGCGGGGCGCACTGTTCACGGAGCTCCTCTGTTTCGGCGCAAAAGGATGCAGCAACATCCGCCCCGAGTCTACTCGTCCGCACCCACCCGACCTTGACGCGCACCGTGTGCAGCCACGAGCGCTAGAGCCTGCGGCGGCGATCAACGACCCTGTCATCAGCGCGGAACTCACCTGACAGAATGGAGGCATGTCCTCCCGCGTGCCTGCGCCACGAACCGCCGACCGCCACGCGTGGATCGTCATCCCGCTGTTCAACGAAGCAAGCGTCATCGGACGCGTGATCGCAGAACTGCGCGAGCACTTCGTCAACATCGTGTGCGTCGACGACGGCTCCTCCGATGGGTCCGCGCGTCTCGCGGCGGACGCCGGCGCCCATCTCGTGCAGCACCCGGTCAACCTGGGGCAGGGTGCCGCGCTGCAGACGGGGATCGAGTTCGCGCTCGGGCATGCTGACTGCGACTACATCGTCACCTTCGATGCGGACGGACAGCATCGCATCGAAGATGCGCTGGGCATGCTCGAGAAGGCGCGGTCGGAGGATCTGGCCATCGTCTTCGGATCCCGCTTCCTCGACGATCGCACCAACCCTGGTTGGGTCAAACGCGTCGTCCTCAAGACGGCGGTGTGGGTGACGAATATGACGACAAGCCTCAAGCTCACTGACGCGCACAACGGTCTCCGCGTGATCCGCCGTGACGCCGCGGAACAGATTGACTTAAAGCAGGACCGGATGGCGCACGCCACGGAGATCGTGCTGCAACTCGGGCACACGGGACTGCCCTGGGCTGAGTACCCGGTTGAGCTGTTGTACACCGACTACTCGAAAGCCAAGGGACAGAGCGTGCTGAACTCCGTCAACATCCTCGTCGATCTGGTGGTGCGCTGAATATGTGGATCCAGATCCTCCTTATCGCGGCGATCGTCCTGCTCGCGTTCTTCATGATGCGGCGCACGGGAGCCGACAGCCACCTGGCGATTCGCCGGCTTCTGCTCGGCGTGTTCGTGCTGATCGCAGTGCTGTCGGTACTCTTCCCGCAGTGGCTTACATGGCTTGCGCAGCTGATCGGTGTCGGCCGCGGAACCGATCTCGTTCTCTACGGCCTGATCGTGATGTTCCTGGCGTTCGTCTACACGCAGTACCGGCGCAATGCGCAGCTGCAACGCCAGCTGACGCTGTTGTCGCGACGGATCGCCCTGTTGGACGCCACCGAGCAGACAGAGGCCACAGGCTCGTCTCTCGACGAGGACTGAACGGCCGGTTCAGTCGCAACCGGTGATGCGCCACAGTGACGCGGCGCCGCGTTCGACCACAAGGTCGAACCCATCGCCATCGACGAATCCGGTCATCCCCGGCATATCCCACTTGCCGGGCCCCTCGTCGCTCTCCCCGAAGTCAAGTACGTACTCGACGCCGAGCGCGCGGACCGCCGGGCAGACATCCGCATCCGTGTTGAGATCCACAAGTTCGTCGGCCAGCACGCGGAAATCGTTACCCCCGGGCATCGCCCATGTGCGCGGAACGACGTCCGCACCGCTGAGCCCATACCCGAACGCCGCCCCGGCGGAGGGATTTCCGATGATTCGGGCATCGGGTTCCACAAATTGGTCGAGGTCGTCGAGCAACGCACGTTCGTCGGCAGAAAGATAGCTGACTTCGGTCTCGCCGTAGCGGTGTTCGATGGGGTTGATGACAGCCCAGGCAACGGTCTCGACGTAGACGAGCAGCACGATGGCAAGGCCCGCCAGAACACCAGCCCGCGCGTTCCGCCACCTTTCCCATCTCATGAGCGCCACAACGCCGATGGCCGCGAACGGGATGACGACCAGCGGCATCATCGCCGTGAACCGTCGCGGATCTGCGTACCACGGAGAGAGCAGCATGCGGACGGTGTCGTTCTGCACGGACTGCGCGACGACGACCAACAGCGCCAGGGCCACCCCGAACAGCGCGAGCCAGCGCAGGCGGGCGATCCGCAGCGCGATGACGAACCCGATGATCGCGAACACACTCAGCACGATCGAGGGGCCGGCACCGACGCTGCCATTGACGAGCATGCGCGCGGCAGCATCCGGGAGATTCCTGACCGCGGGCCACAGATTGTCGGAGCTGATCGCGACCATGGCCAGCCACACCACTCCCGCACCGGCGACGAGCGCTGCACACGCGATCGCGCGCCACAGCCGCTGACGGGTGGGGAGAGTTCCCCACGGCGCGCAGATCCGCACCAGTCCCCAGGCGACGGCGGCGAGAACCCAGACGAGGAGCGCGCTCGGCTGCGACAGGCCCAGCGCGGCAAGGCCCACGAGACTGACGAGGGTTGTCCGCAGCGCGGCGCGCAGGGCGCCTGATCGCGATCCCTGACCTTCCGGGGTTCCACCACCGGACCCGACGAGTACGGCGACGACGCCAGGGAGGATCGCGAGCGCCAACGCGTAGGGGTAGAGCACACCGAAGTCGAGCATGTGGAACGGGAAGGCGAAAAGCGTCGGCGCGAGCAGCGCCGCGACAGCAGTAACCCGGCCGGAGTGCGTCGTCGCCCACACCAGACCGGCAAGCGACACGGTCCAGATCGGGCCTGCGATCGCCAGCGAGGTGGCGTTGGCCGCGGTAGCAACGTCCGCGCCGGTCAGCTGCATGGTGAGCGATGCGACCGCGTGCCAAGCGGCCGGATAGAAGCCGGAGGATCCCGTGGTTCCGAGAACATCGAGCGACGATGCGCTGCTGGTATCTGCGATGTACCGCAGCGCGTTCAGGTGAAAGGTGGCATCGTTCGTCTGCGACACGTTGTCCGGCTCACCGATGATCATCGCCATCCGGACGGCACCAGCGAGTGCGCCGACGATCATCGCCGGAATGACCCATCGTCGGGCCCTCACAGCCGGGGTGCGGTCAGGCGCCTTCAGCACGAGCGCGATCACCCACGCGGCGATCGCGAGAAGGGCGGCTCCTGCGACAGCGGTGAGCGGCGACCAGGCGACGCCGACGAGCCCGAGTGCGGTCGCCGTGACCGCGAGTGCGCCCACGCCAGCGGCCGGCGCGAAGGCCCACAGCAGCATGCGCCGCAACCCGAGACCGTAAGCGAGTGCCGCGCCGGGGACGAAGACGACCATCGTGGCGACGAGCGCCAGCAGTGCGAAGGTCAGCCACTCCATTGCACGTCACCCTTCAGCACCCTCAACCGCAAGGTAAGGGCATGCCACAGCAAAAAACGCCGGCTACTGATCGCCAGAGCGTCGGTGTGAGTGTATCCGAACGGCGATTCCCTTCCGGCCGGTGGCGCCCCGGAACTTTCCAGGTCGACAGCCGTAGACTCGGTTCGCCAGCGACCGTTAACTCGCAAGAGACCTGCTGGCCACCAGACGTTCAACAAGCTGAAATTGGTGAGGCATGCGCTCAGCCCTGATTGGTTACACCGGATTCGTCGGGTCGAATCTCCTTCAGGCGTTTTCTTTCGATGACGTGTACAACTCAAAGAACATCTCGGAGATCGAGGGCAAGCAGTACGACCTGGTCGTCAGCGCGGGCAACCGCGCGGATTCGTTCCGCATCAACAACAACGGCGATGCCGACCGCAGCGAGATCGACCACCTCGTGGACACTGTCCTCACCGCTGAGATCGGGGAGCTGGTATTGATCTCGACAGTCTGCGTGTACCCCGCAGGCGGCGCACCCGACGAGAACGCGACACTATCGGAGCGAGGCCTCACGCCGTACGGCGCGAACCGGCTTCACCAGGAACGACGGTTCACGACCTCCGTGCCTACCACTGTCGTGCGCCTCCCCCAGCTGTACGGCGCCAATCTCAAGAAAGGTGTCGTGTACGACCTCGCCAACGACTACCGCGTCGAGCACATTCGTCCAGCCGGCGAGTTCCAGCACTACGACGTCCGCCGGCTCTGGGGCGACATCGAGATCGCGCGCGCCGAAGGTCTGAAGTCGTTGAACGTCGCGACCCCGCCGATCTCAAATGAGACATTGGCGCGCGAGGTGTTCGGCCGGGACATCTCCGGCCAAGTTCCGCCAGAGCCGGAGTCACCTTTTGCCCAGATGTATACCCGCAACATGACGACGGCCCACGCCGCCCTGTTCGGTGCATCTGAGGCGTACCTGAACACGATGGAAGACGAGCTCGAGGGTCTCCGGACCTTTGCCCGCGCGTCAGCCGAGGAGAGGAACTGAGTTGTACAAGGATCACACCGTTTCAGCGATCGTCACCTGCGCGGGCAAGGGCACGCGGTTCGGGAGCAACAAACTGCTTGTCGAACTCGGCGGCATGACCGTTCTCGAACGCACCGTCCGCGCTATGGCGCTGCCGTTCATCGACGAACTGATTGTGACGATCAGCGCGGAGAACGAAGAGACCTACCGCAAGATTCTCATCGACGATGCGGGCCTCCCCGTGACCCTGGTGATCGGTGGCGCGGAACGCCACCTGAGCGCCAGGAAGGGCCTGAAGGCCACGACGGGCGACATCGTCATCGTCCATGACGGTGTCCGCCCCTTCGTGACCGAAGATCTGGTCACCGCGGTCCTCGACGCAGCGATCGAGGACGGCGCGGCGATGATCGGAACGCCGAGCACCGTGCAGGTGAAGCTCGTCGGTGACGACGGGTTCATCGAAGGATCACTCGATCGCTCGCACTCCTGGCTCGGCCAGACGCCGCAGGCCTTCCAGCGGAAGTTGCTGAAGAAGTCGTACAAGCGAGCGTTGAAGACCAACTATGAGCGCGTGAGCGATGATGCCGATCTGGTACACGAGTTCATGGACGTGCCGGCGCGCATCCTCCCCGGCCATGTGAACAACATCAAGATCACCACTCCCCAGGACCTCGGCACTGCGCAGCTGATCGTCGAGAACCGCATCGCTGAAGCCGACAGCGTCTGACATGCCTACGCCGAAGATCTCGCTCGTCATAGCGACGTATCGTTCGGGCGAGGCTCTCGATGCCCTTGTGGAGTCATTGGATCGCCAATCCCTGCCGTCCGCGGAGTGGGAGGCGATCTTCGTCGACGACGGCTCTCCGGATGACACGTTCGACCGTTTGACAGCGTTCGCGTCGACTCGCCCACATTTCCGGGTGGAACAGATCGAAAACTCCGGCTGGCCCTGTCGCCCACGTAACACCGGGATGGATCTCGCGAGCGGCGAGTACATCGGGTTCATGGACCATGATGACGAGCTCTTCCCCGATGCTCTGCGGAATGCCTACGCGTACGCAAAGGCGCACGGCGCAGACGCGCTCAACGGTAAAGAGGCGCGCACGGACGACTCCGGCTGGTCTTTGGACTCGCTCGCCAAGGACATGCCACAAGTGCTGGGGCGAGAACTCCCGTTCGGTGCCCTGACACCGACGAATCCACACAAGCTCTACCGACTGTCCTTTCTCCGCGAGCACGGCATTCGCTTTCGCGAGGGCGGTCGCGTGCTGTGGGAGGACATCTTCTTCAACATCGACGTGCTGCGGCACGCCGAAGTGATCAGCACGCTCGCCAGCACTCCCTATTACCACTGGCGCACAACGACGGGCAGTGGATCGACTACCTTCCGCCGGGCGAAGGCGGAGTGGTGGCACTGGCTCACGGAAGTCGTTCGCGCGATCGATGATCGCTTGGTCGACCCGAAGCTTGCGGCCGAGCGCCGCGCGCTGCGCGATCATCAATACCGAGCTCGCCTCTTGGAGAGCTTTAACACGTACTACCCCGAGCGCAGCCCCGAAGCGCGCAAAACGATCTTTGAACACGCAAGGCGCCTACAACTGGATCATTTCCCAGAGGAAGAGGATGCGCGACTCAGCGTGAGCAACCGCCTGCGCGCTCATCTGCTCCGTGCTGGCCATCCTCACGCGATGGACCGCCTGGTGCGAGACGACCCGTTCTTGGTAGCGACCGCAACGACGACCTCCCAACCTCGTTGGGCAGACGGAGCCCTGGAGCTCGAAGTCGAAAGTACTTGGCGTACGCCGAGCGGTGACACTCCGGCGCTGAGACGCAGCGGTTCTCGAGTGTTCAAGGCATTGCCCGCCGAGTACCACCGGGTCTTCGAGGACGGCACTCTGGACGTGACCGACGAGGTCAGCAGAACAACGGTGGAGGTCGGCCTCCGTTCCGCCTCCACCAGCGTCGCGTGGCTGGCGCCTACCGACACCGAACCGTGGGTATCCCCGGACGACAGCCCTCGTTTCGGTGCGCGCGGCCGCGCGCTGATCGACCCCCGCACAGCGGCGCTGGGGCAGCCATTAGCAAGGGAACGCTGGCTCATCAGTGCTCGATGCACGATGGCTGACCACCACGCGCAGCCGGCCGCCATATCACCGGCGGCGCCGGCTGTGCGGCTCAGTGAGCACGATGGGCTCTACGCGGCATCGACTTCCGTCGAGGGCCATCTGGTTCTCGACCTGGCTCCGAAGGCTTCATCCATTGCCGAGTTGCTGCACCCGACCGGTCGAACGGAAAGAGTGGGCAAGCTGGTCCGGATCGAAGTGGTCGTTTCCGAGGTGGAAGGAACCGCAGCCTTGGAGTTGCCGCTGCAGGTGCGCGGTGCGCATTTTTCGCGCGGTGCCGCCCTGCGCGCGCGACTTCTCGGCGGGCACGCCGACCACGACAACACGTGGCGGACGATCACAGCGACGCTCACGGGCGCCGACCGGACTGCGTGGGTCGAATTCGATGCGACAGACGTCGGATACCTGAAGCTGGGACTACGCCATCCGGAGGCGACCGGAATCTATCAGCTCTCGCCAGACGGTCTGCTGCGGGCGGCACATCCGCGCCGGACGCGCTGACCGCCCGGCACCGGCTTCAGCGGGCAGAAAGCGGATTGTCGTCGCGTAGGCGCTCGAAGATCACGTCATAGAGCTCGGCCACCCGACGATTGTCCTGCCGCATCTCCTTGAGTTGCTGCTCAAGATCAGCAATTCTCGCTCGAAGATCATCCGCGTCCTCAAGCCCAGTCGGAAGCGGCCTGTCGACGTCAAGTGCCTGCAATTTCGTGTAGGCCGTTGGCGCGATCCACATCGCGAGTCGGCGCAGCATGCTCCGCATAATTAGATCTCTCCATCCACAGAATCTTCCGAGGCGCGCTCGCGCCGCGTGGTGTTGTCTCCGGCCGCTACGCGACCCGCGGTCCGCCGCAGACGCAGGGTGGCGACCTTCCTGGGTTGCCCAGCATCCCAACGAACTCTGCGGCCCACACGCTCAAGGTGGATGGGGTGCCCGTCAAGCTCCCGTTCGACCCAAGAGGTGGGCAGGTGCCATGTCGAGGGCCTCCCACGCTTGTAGCGCGCGCTAAATGTCTCATCGTTGACGAGGTCCGCGAATCCGTCACCTCGGAGCACGAGGTCAAGGAACAGGAACAGATTCTGCCTGTTGACGCGAGTCAGTGTCTGAGCAGTGTGGTGCGCGAAGACGTACCACTCGTCTCCGGTACCGAGCATCCATGCGCCGAGTTCGAGTAGTGCGGCGCGATCATTGATGTTGAGATAGCGATACTCGACGCCGTCCGCCGCGGCCCCGTTCCGAGCGATCCGCAGAGCCTCATGACTGTAGTCGACGGCGGTAACACGATTGCCCTGAGCTGCAAGGGCTGGTGTCCAACGGCCGTCCCCGCAGCCGAGGTCGAGGATTCGCGCGCTCGGCGGAATGTCCTTCAGGAATCGGCGAATCGCCCCACGCGCGCTGGTAAAGCCGGTCGGTTCGTCACTTTCGAGATAGTGCTTGTCCCAGTACACCCTGCCTCGATTGAAGACACCGAACCAGCCTTCAAAGCGCCAGCGGGTGGACTTCGGCGTGACGAACTTGAAGGTCGGATCAGGAACCCGCCAGCCCGGGCCGTAGGCGTAGGAAAGCCACGCCTCGGGGTTCTGCGGTTCCGGAAAGGGAACCCCGTCGATCTCGCGTTGCTTGGTAGGGAGCAAGTCGTCGCGAGCGACCTCGGGCCCTTTGAGAGCGAATGGCTGGCAGTAGTCGTCGTCGATGAAAAAGCCGGTGAAGATGTCGATGTAGTGATCTGGCTGGCCCTCATCGTTGAAGAACTCGATCTCAAGGTGCGCCAGGCTGTGCCGCACCACGGTGTAGCCGCGGCGCTGAAGTGCACGCTCCATGCGATACGACACAAGCCCAAGGTCGACAGCGTTCTCAGCCTTGCAGTAGAAGGCAAGGTCGAGATCATCGTCGTGCGGCAGCAGGCCACCGTCACGCACTATGCCCAGCAACGTGCCGCCCACGATGTAGACGTCATGGCCATCCTCGATGAGGTCATCGACGAGCTTGCGTCCGTTCTCCAGCAGCAGGCGTCCGACTTCGTCGTCGCGTCCCTCGAGTACTGGCCCTAGACGATCCCACTTTGTCATCGCCAGCCAACGCCCACGGGCGTCGACCAGCTCAAGGCGCGAGCTTCGTCGCCCGAATCGAACATCGACTTGGCTGTCGATCTCACGACCTGTCGCCGAGTCGGTGACCGCCACATCCGTCACCCCGGTGAGCCGTGTCTTGAGGGCGTTCGGCCATTTGAGCGCGATCACGCCGTCTACCGAATAGGGAACGCGAGCCGACCATACGCGATGGCCGTCGAATCGGACGTCGACGACTTGGGCGTCTTCGATCGTGAACGGGTCAAGAACGATGCCCTTCCCGTCGACGATCACTTCTTCAACCCCATAGCATCAATCGCTTCAGTGATCGGTCCGTCGAAGACCTTCTTGCCCTTCTTCAGCACAATACCCCGGTCGCAGAGGTCCTTGATCATGCCTGTGCTGTGGCTGACGACGAGCATCGTGACCCCCTGAGCCGTCAGCTCCTTGATCTTGTTGATGCACTTTTCGCGGAACGGAGCGTCACCGACGCTGAGCACCTCATCCACGAGCAGGATGTCGAGCTCGACGTGGATCGCGACCGAGAACGCGAGCCGCATGAACATGCCCGATGAGTAGTGCTTGACCTCCTGGTCGATGAAGTCGCCGATCTCGGAGAATGCGACGATGTCGTCGAATCGCGCGTCGATCTCGTCCTTGTTCATGCCGAGGATCGCGGCGTTGAGGTAGACGTTCTCGCGACCGGACAGATCGGGGTGGAAGCCGGCACCCACCTCGATGAGCCCGGCGACACGGCCTCGCGTGTAGACCTTGCCCTTGTCAGGCTCGAGCACACCCGAGATGAGCTTCAGCGTCGTCGACTTGCCGGAGCCGTTGAGGCCCATGACAGCGACAGACTCGCCCTCACCGATCTGGAAGCTGAGGTCGTCGAGCGCGGTGAACATGTCGGAGCGCACCTTCTTGCCCCGAATCCAGCCGACGAACGCCTCCTTGAACGAGTGGCTGTTGCGCTTGACGAACTGCTTCGTCACACCATCGACGATGATGCTCGGGCGCGTGGCGACGGTCTGGAAGATGGTGTTCGACATCACAGGTCCTGCGCAAACGATCGTTCGAAATGACGGAAGACGGCCTGTCCGATGATCAGCATGACCACGCAGATCAAACTCGCGATGAGCACCGCGATACCGAAGTCCGGCATGATGCTCGGATCCGGCTCGCCTGCGGCAGGCGGCGGGACCGTCCCCGCCCAGAATGCCTGGTGGAAAAGTTCGACGGCGACCGTGAGCGGGTTCCAGGTGTAGATGTGGAACATCCACTCATGGTTCTTCAACGCGTTCTGAACAAGCATCCAGGTGTACAGCACGGGCGAAGTCCACGTGGAGAACATACGGATCAGCTCGACGAAGTTCTGCGCATCGCGGTAACGAACGTTCAGTCCAGCGAAGAGCAGACCCAGGCCGAGTGCGAACGCCGTCACCAGCAAGATGCCGAGCAACGCACCCCCGAGACCGATCAACGTTGGGGTCCAGCCGATCAGGAAGCAGACCAACAGCAGGATCGCCAGCTGGGGCAGGAAGTGGATGAAAGCGATGATGATCGCGGCGATCGGGAACAGCTCGCGCGGCAGGTAGATCTTCTTCACCAGCGCCCGGTTGTCGACGATGGAGGTCGTCGCATTCCCGAACGCCTCGTTGAACAGGTTCACGGCGACCACGCCGGAAAAGAGGTAGACCGGGAAGTTCTCGACTCCCCGGTCGAGCCCCATGATGACGCCCATCACGAAGAAGTAGATGATGAACTGCGCGGCGGGCTTGACGTAGGACCAGACCCAGCCCAGGACCGAGTTACGGTAGCGGGTCGCGGTGCCCTTACGAACGAGAAGCTGAAGGAGGTATTTCCGGCGGAAGACGTCGAGGATGCCTCGGCCACGCCCGGGTACGTCGAACTCGCTCAGATCAATCGGCACGCCAGACGTCAATGCAGTTCACCATTCGGGTTGTGCAAGCGGCACGGGGCCGCGCGGAACGTCGCAATCATATCGAACCCATGCTGAGAGGCCGCAGACGCCGAGATTGACGATGCGCGTCCGCGCCCCGTGCGACCTGTCAGATGAAACTCACCGTCGCCGCCTCGAGACTGACCCGCCGGCCAACGACCGCTGCGTGTACATCCTGTGTCAACGGGAAAGTGTCAACCGTCTCGATAGCGCGCCCCACCCGCACCTCGGCACGGCCGCCTCGCCCTTGAAGGTACATAGTTGTCTCGCGCCAGCCAGTCCGGTGTGCCGCAAGCACCCATGCGTTCTGCTGTGCACGCTGGACAACCTTGACGAGATCGTCGATGTCTCCGGCGAACAGGGCTGTGTACAGTGTCCGCAGACGGTGGTCCGCCTTCTCGCGAAGACCCGGCGTCCACATGTCCTCGGCAGACTTGGCGCGTCGCACGATCTGGAGTTGCTCGTCGCGTGACAGTTTCAGGAAGCGCGCCCCGAAACAGACCCGCATGCCGAAGGTGTCCAGCATGAATCGCTCAAGCAGGATGTCTCGACGCGATCCAGGGAGCGTCAGCTCGCGAATTGCCTCTATCCCGGTCAAGTTCTTGGTGATGTCGTCCGCTACAGACTGACCGCCCATGGACGCACTCTTGGCGTCGCCGCCGGGAGCATAGTTGCGTACCCAGTAATAGACCTGATCGCTGATCGCGGAGATGTGGTTGGCCAGGAGGAACGCCCGCAATGTGAATGGCTGATCCTCACCGACTCGATACCCCTCCGGAAAACGGATACGGTGCTCCTCGACCAGGGAGCGCCGGAAGAGCTTGGTCGGCCCGAGCGTTCGGTAAGCGAAGCTCTCGATGAAGTCCGCTTGTCGCCGCTCAGCGCGAAAGACTGCCCGCGGAATCGACCGGGTGCCTTCGCCGAAATTTTCCATCCTGCACAGCACAACGTCGGAGCCGGTGTCGTCTGCGACCTCAAGCAAGCGATCAACCGCCTCTGGGGCGAGCAGATCATCTGAATCGAGGAAGAAGACGTACTCGCCCTGTGCGCGCTCTAGGCCGACGTTCCTTGGACGGGCTCCTGAGCCGCTGTTAGGAATACGCACGGTTGTGATCCAGGGATAAGCCGCAACGTATTCTGCGAGGATCTGAGGCGTCTCGTCAGTGGAACCATCATCCACCAGGATGTATTCGAGGTCGTGCCTGGTCTGAGCGACGACACTGTCGAGGGTTTCGCGGAGCACACGCGCCCCATTGAAGACGGGCGTGATTATGGACAATCTCGGTGACGACACGACAAGTTCCTAGTTACGTAATGTACTCGCGACCATCCTATGCCGAGAATGTCGTCGGCCCGGTCACCGTCGGACGTAGTCGCCTACCTGCTTCTCGACGTTCGCCGAGATGACGTTGGTTCCACCAAGCAGCACGACGCGGGCCGGATTTAGGCGGTCGAGCTCGGCCGCAACGACGGAGGGCAACCCCGATGTCGGAGTGAGCAGCACCGGGCCTCCGAGCATTCCCGCTGCGGCGGCGCCGGCTAGCGCGTCGGGGAAGTTCTCGCCATCGGCGACGTATACGACGGGCACATTTCCGTCCGGGTAGGTCGCCTTCGACACTGTGACAGCCGTGTCGTAGAGAGTTGCGCCGCCCTGGCGTGAAATCGACGGCGCGAATGCCTTCACTTGGCCCTCGATCTTCGCGGAGATCACGGTGAGACCACCGAGGAGCACAATGCGCCCGGGATTCAGGCGGTCAAGCTCAGCAGCCACGACGGAGGGAAGAACGTCCGACGGCGTGAGCAGGACTGGTCCGTTCAGCATTCCCGCGGCGGGCGCGCCGGCGAGAGCGTCCGGAAAGTCCTCACCGTATGCAAGGTAGACGACCGGTACACCAGGCTTAGGGTGGGTTGCCTTGGAGACCGCCACGGCCGTGTCATACAGGCTGGCGCCCCACTGCCGTGACACCGAAGGCGCATAGGCCTTGGACTGCGTCTCGACGTTCGCAGACACGACATTCTTCCCACCCAACAGCACAATGCGAGCGGGATTCAATCGATCCAGCTCCTGGGCTACGACAGACGGCAAGCTATTCACCGGCGTCAACAGGACGGGGCCACCCAGCATTCCGGCTGCTGCCGCACCAGCGAGAGCATCTGGAAAGTTGTATCCGTTCGCGAGATACGCCACCGGAACGCCGCCGTTCGGGTACGTCGCCTTTGACACCGCGACTGCCGTATCGAAGCGGGTAGCTCCCGCCTGCCGCACGACGGACCCCGGCGGCGGCGGAGCGATCGGCGTGACGGCGGCCGACTTCGCGGAAGCGGGTGAGGTTCCCGCAAGGTTCGTCGCCGTCACCGTGAAGGTGTACGCGGTGCCGTTCGTCAGTCCCGTCACGGCAACACTGGTCGCGCCGGTCGTGGTCGCGGTTTTGCCGCCCGGCTGCGCGGTCACCGTGTACTTGGTGATCTTCGAGCCGCCATTCGATGACGGCGCCGTCCACGTGACCGTCGCCTTGGCGTCACCCGCGGTCGCCTTGACGGCCGACGGTGCGGTGGGCACCTTGTACTGAGTCGAGCCGAACCAGTCGGTGAAGTAGTTGTAGAAGTTGCGGTTGCCGTAGCTCGAGCATGCGTCACCGTAGCCGTAGCCCGCACGGAGAGCTGCCGCGTTGGGCTGGTACGGGGTGTAGTAGTAGAGCGCCGAGGTCGCCTTGTTCGCCACGTACACGGGGGCGGTCCCGCACGCCCGGTCCGGATGGTAGAGGATGTTCCAGGTCTTCCCGGGGGCGTACCACGTGAAGTACCGCCCTTCCATGTAGATCTGCATCTGCCGCGCCGCGCCGTAGATCTGATGGAAGAAGCCGACGTAGGCCGGGTTGCACGCCGCGTCATCCGGGCACCCCTGGCCGAGTGCCTTGTCATAGCGCCACGCGCTCGGCCAGGTGTGGGTGACGAGCCCCTGCTCCTTCTGCAGCATCACGATCAGCACCCGCGGGTTGATGTCGCACGACTGGGACACGCGGTAGATGATGCGTGCCGCGCTCTCACCCGTCGCACCGGTGTAGCCGTCGCAGTATGCATCGGCCGCCCGCGTCACCGAATCAATCCGGAAGTCCTTCAGGCAGACGATGGGCCCCCACTTGTCGTACCCGCCGCGGCACGTCGTCACCTTCGAGTTGAAGAAGGACTGGATCTGCGCCTCGGTCATCGTGGACTTGTCGGTGAACACCGCATCGCTGATGATGTTGCCGGCCGAGAATCCGGCGAGCGTGGCCTTCACGGGGCCCGCGACGGTGGCTGCTGACGTGGCCACGGCCGAGGTCACCGGAGTGGAAGAAGCGGATGCCGCGGTCGGCGCCAGAACCCCCAGAACAAGCGCTCCGATCGCGACGATGGATGCCATCACGCGGGGTCGAACGGGCACGTTTCGATGGTTCGGGCCGCGTCGGAACATGTGACCAGTGTGACAAAAGATCACAAATGATGCCAGTGTGACGATTTTTCGAGGGCAGAAACGCCGGGTTTCCCCCGCTTTTGCAGGCCGCTTTCAGGCACCGCGTCGGGCTCGACGACGCTCAGAGGTCAGCGTGAAGGGACCAGACCCGCTCAGCCGAGCTCTGCCAGGAGAACGCCCGCGCACGATCCGAGGCGAGCACGCGCTGGCGCCGCTCCCCCTCGCCGAGAGCATCCTCGAGTGCGTCCGCGAGCTCGGCGGCGTCCACCAGCGCGCCACCGTCGGCGATCACGTCACGGTGGGCACCCGAATCAACTGCCACCACCGGCACCCCCAGCGTCATCGCCTCGACGACGCGCCAGGGCCATGCCGAGCTGGTGCTCGTCGCAACGACGGCGCCAGCACCGGCGAGCACGGCGGCGCGGTCTGCGGCATCCAGCACTCCACGGATGTGAGCACGATGCTCGGGCAGGCCGCTGGCGGCGGCGAGCTCAGCCAGCGCAGGCTCGGTTCCCTCGACCGCGCCGATCACGACGGCATCCACATCCGCACGCGCGGCGGCGCGGAAGCCATCGGTATACGAATCACCCTCGCCGGTGACCAGCACGTAGACGGCAGGCAACGAGAGCGCGGCACGACGATCGGCAGCGTCAGCGGGGGTCGCGAACCCGAGCGGGGCCGCACCAGCGATGACGCGGATGCGGTCGCCGAAGGGCGCAAGGTCGCCCAATCGCTCGGCCATGGCGTGCGAGGGCACGACCACGGCATCCGCGTGCTTCACGGCGCGGCGCAGCATGCCCTTGTACCAGACGACGGATGCCCGCGGCATCAGCTCCGGGTTCTCCCACGCACGCAGATCCCACAGCGTGACGGTCGTCTGGTCGTGGTCGTTCATCCGGTCGTGACGCACCAGGGGTGCCGCCAGTGACGGTGCATGGATGAGCCCACCCCCGACACCGGGCGCAATGCCCAGCTGCCACGAAGCGAGCAGTTCGCGTCTCGGAAGCGGCATCGGACGCACGCCGTTGACGCCCGGCAGATCCAGGTCAGAGCCCGCGGGGACGATGGCCGACACCACGCATCCGCGCGGCGCCGTGTCGATGAGGCCGGCGGTGAGCGCGAGCGCTGCTTCGGCCTGATCCGGGTCTGCGACGTGCGCCAGCTGGTCGAGGACGATTCGCAGCTGCACACTCATGAGGCAAGACTAAAGGCGGCCGCGTCGCCTTCCCTGAAGGCGTGCACAGGCAAACCTATATACCGGTATGGAGCGCGTGGTCAGTACTTCGGTCAGCCCTCGGGCGCCGGCGTGGGTGACGGCGGATGCAGGGCATCCTGCACCATCTGGTGAATGGCGTCGAAATCGGGCTCGTGCTCATCGACCCCACCCTCCGGCGTCAGCTCGATCTGCGTGACCTCCTGGCCCTTGGCCTTCGTCATCAGGTCGAAGAACTCCGGCAGCTTGTCCTGCGGCAGGTCGGTCTGCACGATCGCGGTTCCCGCCGCGGCGATCTCGTTGAAGCGCGCCAGCACGTTCTGCGGCGTGAACTGCTCCAGGATCGCCACCTGCAGCTCGCGCTGGCGCTTCATCCGATCCCAGTCGCTGGTGGTGTAGCGCGAGCGGGCATACCACTGGGCGGTGTCACCGTCCATGTGCTGCTCGCCGACCTCGATCCAGCCCGTCGCCCAGTCCTCGGCCGGCTGCCCTTCGTAGGCCGGTCCCCCACCCTCGGGCAGACGCTCGGTGACCGTGATGTCGACACCGCCGAGCGCGTCGACGAGCTGCGCGAAACCCTTCATGTCGAGGAAGACGTAGTACGGGATCTCGATGCCGAGCACACCCTCGGCGGCATCCTTCGTGGCTTCGATCCCGGGCGCCGACCCGTGTGCGGCGGCATCCGGATACAGCCCGGTGCCCTGATCTTCGCGGCACACCTCTGCGGCGTTGCGGATGTGGTTCATCCACCCGTTCCACCCGCAGGTGGCCGAGCTGTGCCCCTCGAAACCGTTCGGATACAGCGCCTGCATCGGGCTGCCCTCGCTGAACGGAGCCCCCGGCAACTCTCGCGGGATGCCGGTGATCGTGACGGCACCCGAGTCGGCATTCACCGAGACCACCGAGATGCTGTCGAACCGCATCGAGTCACGGCCATCGCCGCTGTCGGCACCCAGCAGCAGGATGTTGTAGTAGCCATCACTCGGTGGCAGGCTCGGCCCGCTGTTGCCGAAGATCGTGCTGAGGGTGCCGCGGCTCGACGCCGCCACCGTCGATCCATAGACGGCCGCACCCCCGGCGAGCGAGACCACGAGCAGCGCGGCCACGGGGATCGCGAATCGCGAGATCGTCGGCACACGCACGAGCTTGACCAGGCGGATCGCGTCGATCGTGAGCACCACCCACAGCACCGCGTAGCCGATCAGCAGCACCTGGGCGAGCGTCAGCACGATCCACGACAGTGGGCCGGTCACGAGCCAGACCAGGGCCGTCCGGGCGAACAAAGCGAGGCCGACGCCGATCACCACGAGCAGCCAGGCGAGCAGAGTCGCCCCCAGCCCGAAGCGGCCGAGTCTGCGGTTGCCGGCCAGCACCTGCGCGCTGCCGGGGATGAGCGCGTTCATGACGACCAGCCACCACCCGCGGCGCCCCATGAAGCGCTCATCCCCGAGTTCGGGGTTGCGCAGCGGGCGCGTCTCGATCAGTGGACGCCCCGCGGGGCGCGCGGGGGCATAGGTCACAGGGAGTCCTTCAACCGCGTGTTCTTCTCGTCGACCTGCGCCTCGAGCTCGCGGGCGTACTGTTCGATGCGGTCGGCGAGCGCGGCATCCGCGGTACCGAGGATGCGTGCGGCGAGCAGCCCCGCGTTGCGCGCGCCGCCGATGGACACGGTCGCGACAGGGATGCCTGCGGGCATCTGCACGATCGACAGCAGCGAGTCCATGCCGTCGAGGTAGGCCAACGGCACGGGAACCCCGACCACGGGCAGGGCGGTCATCGAGGCCACCATGCCCGGCAGGTGCGCTGCCCCGCCGGCACCGGCGATGATGACTCGGATGCCGCGGGCACGAGCCTCACGCGCGTAGCTCATCAGCTTGTCGGGCGTGCGGTGCGCCGAGACCACTTCGACCTCGTGCGGGATGCCGAAATCGGTGAGTGCCTGCGAGGCATCGCTCATCACGCGCCAGTCGGAGTCGGAACCCATGATGACGCCGACGAGGGGCGCTGCCGAGGAGTGCAGTGGCTCAGTCACCCTTCCAGGCTACGGGCCGCGGCTGGGAGATCAGCGCAACGGCGCGCATTCCGGCGCCTCAATCGAAGAATGCGGCTGCCGCGCGTGCGACGTACACGGCCTCATCGAGGTCGTCACCGGAGACGTTGACGTGCCCGACCTTGCGCCCGGGCCGCGGCGCCTTGCCGTAGGTGTGGATCTTCGCCTCGGGGTGCTCGGCCATCGCCGAACCGAACCTGTCCTCGAGCCCGCCCTCCGCGGGGCCACCGAGGATGTTCACCATGACTGACCACGGCGCGCGCGGCACCGCCTGCCCCAGGGGCAGATCGGCGACGGCCCGCAGGTGCTGCTCGAACTGACCGGTCACCGCGCCGTCCTGGCTCCAGTGGCCGCTGTTGTGCGGGCGCATGGCGAGTTCGTTGACGAGGATGCGCTCGTCGTCGGTCTCGAAGAGCTCGACGGCGAGCATGCCGGTGACCCCGAGCCCCTCGGCGATGCGGCGCCCGATCTGCTCGGCGACCTCAGCCAGCCGCTCGGAGGCCCCGGGGGCCGGGGCGATGACTTCAGCGCACACCCCATCGCGCTGCACCGTCTCGACCACGGGGTAGGCGACGATCTCGCCACTGGGGCGGCGGGCGACCTGCTGGGCGAGCTCGCGTGTGAACGACACGAGCTCTTCGACCAGCAGCGGCTCGCCCGCGGCGGTGTCGGCGAACCAGTCGGCAGCCTCCGTTGCGGATGCCACGACCCGCACACCCTTGCCGTCGTATCCGCCGCGCGGGGTCTTCACGACCGCCCGCCCGCCGTGGTCGTCGAGGAACGCCTGCAGTTCGGCCTCGTCGTGCACCGGCGCCCAGTCGGGCTGGGGCACACCGAGCGCGGCGAGCCCGGCCCGCATGACGAGTTTGTCCTGCGCGTACTGCAGCGCGTCGGGGCCCGGGTGCACGGCCACGCCATCGGCGACGAGGGCGCGCAGCACGTCCTGCGGCACGTGCTCGTGGTCGAAAGTGATCACGTCGACGTCGCGGGCGAACGCGCGCACCGTGTCGACGTCGCGGTAGTCACCGACGGCGGATGCCGCCAACTGAGCCGACATGCCGTCCTGCTCAGCGAGCACCCGCAGATCGAGCCCGATCTCGACCGCCGGGGCGATCATCATTCGGGCGAGCTGTCCTCCACCGATCACACCCACGCGCACGGCCATCCGCGACCCCTTTCGTCGCATCCATTCTCCCGCATCCGCGGGCGCGGTTCCGCCGCTGCGCGCTCAGGGCTGCGTCGGCGACTGCAGGCGATCCCCGATCGCCTGAGCATCGCGGTGCGCGAGGATCTGATTGACCTCGATCTGGTCGGCGAGCACTTCGCCCACGAGGTTCACGTGCGGCACGTTGATCAGCCGCAGCGGCGCATCGACGCCGTTGGTCAGGGTGATGGTGCCCGCGCCCCACAGTCGCTGCAGGAGCCCTCGGCGCACCGAGATCGAGTAGCCGCGCGTGTGCGTGAACTCCCGCCGGTTGCGCGAGCCGATGCCGTCGCGCACGATCACCCGGCGCGTGGTGATCGTGTACGTGCGCGACGCCCAGATGAGGTACGGCACGATCACGCCGACGATGACGAGCACGGCGGCGGCGCCCAGCAGCATCCAGTTCTCGAACGGTGCGGGCAGGTTGCCGTAGAAGTACGTGGTGGCCGCGCATACGATCGCCAGCAGTAGCGCCGACCACAGCAACCGGCGCGCATGCCCTCGGAAGCGGGCGATCAACCGCTCCTCGACGGGCGCGCCCGGCGGCGGCATCATCGGCCGTCCTCCGAGCGTCACGGGCTGGGTCACCCCTCCATTGTGCCCGCCCTGGCGGACACCGCGGCGACCCGGCAGGGTGTGTCAGCGGGTGCTCAGAGCGCGCGCACGTGCACGACGTCTCCGGCAGCAACGGCATGCGCGCCGTCTGCGGCGTCGACGACGAGGCGGCCGTGTGCATCCAGGCGCCGGGCGACGCCCTGCAGCACGTCGCCGCCGGGCAGCGACACCCTGACTTCCTGGCCGAGCGTGACGCACCGCTCGGTGACGGCGGCATGCAGGCCAGAAGCCAGCGCATCCGGTGCCGCGGCCAGCGCGGAGACAGCCGCACCCAGTGCCTGCACATAGTCGGCGACGAGGCGGTCGGAATCGGCGTCCACGCCGAGCGCGGCGAAGGAGGTCGCGGTCTCGACCGGCAGCTGCTCCGGAGTCATCGCGGTGTTCACGCCAGCGCCGACGATAACCGCATCCGCGGTGGCCTCAGCGAGGATGCCGCAGATCTTGCGCCCGTCGACGAGCACGTCGTTCGGCCATTTCACCCCGACGTCGTGACCGGGAAGTTGTGCCGCGACGGCATCCGCCATCGCCTGCCCTGCCGCGAGCGGAATCCATCCGCGCGCGTCGAGGGAGGCCGGCAGCTCCCGCAACAGCACCGAGATCGCCAACGCCGAGCCGGCCGGGGTGACCCAGCTGCGATCCAGGCGCCCGCGACCTGCCCGCTGGTCATCGGTCAGCAGCACCGACAGGTGCGGCCACTGATCGCTCGCGGAGGCGGCGCGCAGTTCGGCGTTGGTGGATGCACTGTGCTTCACCACCGCGAGCCGCGCGGCGGCGGCCTCGGTGAGCGGAAGAGAGGCGATCACAGTTCGTCCTCCTCTTCCTTCTCTTCCTCGTCGTCATCGTCTTCGTCTTGGGCGACGGCGCCGAGTTCATGGTCGCGCCAGTCCTGCCAGCGGTTCATCAGCTCGGCGATCGCGGCGTGGAACTTCGTCGTCGCCGCCCCCTCAGTGGTGTCACCGAAGTAGTGCTGCACCCACATGCGCAGTCGCGCGGTGGCCGCGTCGTCGGCGCGCACGCGCTCGACCTCGGCCACGATGTCGCCCGCGCCGTCGACGGTCAGCCACTCGCAGTCGGCCAGATAGCCCTTGGTGTCGATCGAGGCACGCTCGTCGGCCGGACGCGTGATCAGCAGCGGTTTGCCCGCGGCGAGCCGGTCGTAGACCATCGCCGAGATGTCGACGACGGCCACGTCGGCCGCGGCCAGCTGCCAGCCCAGTTCCGGACCGTCGTCGTAGACATGCTGCGCCGAGGGGTCGGCCGCGTTGGCCTGGGCGATCGCGGTGAGGATGCGGCGATGCGCGGCGCCGTACTCGTGGTCGACGACCCCGCTGCGCGGGTGCGGTCGATACAGCACCCGGTGGGTTCCGGTGGCGAGCAGCGCCGAGACGAGCGCCTCGCCGTGGGTCGCGATCGACCCGTAGTGCGCCGATGGGCGGTCGCCCTCCCAGGTGGGGGCGTAGAGCACGACGGTGCGCTCGTCGGGGGTGTAGGGCAGCGTTCCCGAGTAGTGATCGGCCTGAGGGCGACCGATCTCGATCGTGCGGGCGTCGACGTCGTAGTCCCACAGCGTGCGCGAGAGCCGGTCACGCGCGGCCTGGCCCGCCACCAGCGCGTAGTCGTACGCCTTGTACTGGTTGGTGGTCATGTACATCTTGTCGGACTCGCCATGGTTGATGAACACGTGCCAGCGGCGGCCGTAGCGGAACATTTGGAAGTTGCGCGTGTTCTGGTTCACGTACAGGACGATGCGGATGTCCTGCTTGGCGATGAACCGCTCGAGATCCCGCACCGTGGGCACGAAGGCCACGGGCGGAGCATCCTCGGCGAGCAGCTTCTCGGCACCGGTCGCCGTGCGGGAGAGCACCACGACGGGCCAGTGCTCGGCGAGGCGCGCGAGCGGACGGTACCACTGGCGCATCTGGTACATGTTCACGTCGCCGTCGGCGAAGTACACCGCCACCTGATAGTGCCCGCGCGGATGCGGGGGCATCGACGCGAGCGTCCGGCGCACGCGCTGCACGGCGCTGCGAGAGGCCAGCGCCTTACGCAGCAGACGATAGGCCTTCTTGGTATCAGAAACCACACTCACCCATCCAGGGTACTCAGCCGCACACGGATGACCGTCTCCGAGACAGCCGACGACGTTCGTTCAGGTGGCCGGTAACGTGCCGTGACATGATCGACATGTGCACGACAACGACATGACAGCCGACGTCGGCGTCTCCTTCGTCATGCCGGTGTTGAACGAGCGCGACTACCTCGAACATGCCGTGGCCTCGGTCCTGGCGCAGGATGTTGACGGCCCGACCGAGCTGGTGCTGGCCCTCGGTCCGTCCACCGACGGCACGACCGCTCTGGCCGAAGCACTCGCCGCCGCCGACGCGCGCATCCGCCTGGTCGATAACCCGGCCGCGCACATCCCGGTGGGGCTCAATGCCGCTATCAGGGCGAGCCGGCACCCGATCGTGATCCGGGTCGATGCGCACTCCGAACTCTCCCCGGGTTACACGCGCCGCGCGATCGCCACGCTGCGCCGCACGGGAGCGGCCAACGTCGGCGGCGTGATGAGCGCCGATGGGCGCACCGCATTCCAGAAGGCGGTCGCGCGCCTGTACAACTCCCCCGTCGGGCTGGGCGGCGGCGCCTACCACGGCGGCGCGCGCGAGGGCGAGGCGGAGTCGGCCTACCTCGGCGTCATGCGCCGCGAGGTGCTCGACGAAGTCGGGCTGTTCGACGAGTCCATCCGCCGCGGCGAGGACTGGGAGCTGAACCTGCGGATCCGGCAGGCCGGCCACCTGGTGTGGTTCGACCCGGAGCTGTCGGTGACGTACTGGCCGCGGGAGAGCTGGTGGCGCCTGGCGCGCCAGTTCCACGCCACTGGCGCATGGCGCGGCGAGCTCGTCCGGCGCTACGGCCGCAGCAATGGCCTGCGCTACTTCGCACCGCCCGCGCTGGTGGTCCTGCTCGTCGTCGCCGCAGTCGTCGGCGCGCTGCAACTGACCGGCGTGCTGCGCGGCATCCTCAGCCTGATCGCCTCGCTCGTCTACCTGCCGCTGGTCGCGTACGCACTGCTGGTGATCGCCGTCGGGCTCGCGCCGGGCAAACGCAGCGTGCGCGAGCGCCTGTGGATGATGCTGGTGCTGCCCACCATGCACCTCTCGTGGGGCCTCGGTTTCCTCGCCGGCGTGCTGCGAGGTGCCGGCGACATCGTCGACGCATCGCGACTGGGCGATCGCAACACGCCGCTGCCCTGAGCCGCCCGGGAAGGCGCCCGGTCAGGCCGTGAGCCAGCCCTGGTCGAGGATGCGGGACACCACGCGTTCTGCGGCATGCCCGTCGTCACGGCGATTGAACTGCGCCTGCCACGCCGCGTAGCGCTGCGCGTAGGCGACCGGCACCTCCCGGTCATCGAGCGCGCGCACGAGATCGTCCTGCGTGCGCACCAGCGGGCCCGGTGCACGCTCGGCGAGGTCGAAGTAGAAGCCCCGTAGTTCTCCGCGATAGTGCTCGAGATCGGGCACCAGGAAGAACATCGGCTTGCCGGTGACGCTGTAGTCGAACATCACCGACGAGTAGTCGGTGATCAGGGCGTCAGCGGCGAGCATGAGCTGAGCGGTCTCGGGGTAGCCCGTCACGTCGATCACACGGGCGCCGGTGCTGTCGTGCCCCGGGTCGATGGTGCGTGAGTGGCCGCGGACGAGCACGACCGCATCCGCTTCGGCGGCGAGCGCCGCAGGGTCGATGAAGTCGACCATCTCGGTGCGGTCATCGCGCCACGTGGGCGCGTAAAGCAGCACCCGCTCGTCCTCGCCGATGCCGAGCGCCGCACGCACGGCGGCGGCGTCACCGCTGGTGAGCACATCGTTGCGCGGATAGCCCTCGACCCAGATCGGCTTTCCGAAGAACGCGTACGCCTTGCGCAGCACGCGGGAGGCGTAGAGGTTCTGCGCCAGAAGGACGTCCCACCGGCGCGATTCCTTGACCACGGCGGCCATCCGGCGCGGGTGGAAGCCGGGGCGGTGCAGCGCCAGGCGCTTGAGCGGGGTGCCGTGCCAGGTCTGCAGCACCCGCTGGCCCGGCTTTCGCACGAAGCGGCGGCGCAGCCAGTCGTTGACGATGAGCATCCGCGCCTCCGAGCGCGCCCGCCACCACTCGGGCGTGCCCTCGACCACGGCGACAGCGCCCTCCGGCACGGCCACGGAGAGGTCCTTCACGCTCCAGTACCGGTTCACGGCAGGGGCGCGGCGGGCGAGCTCGCGGTCGATCGCGCGCGGATTGCACCCTGCGCTGTGGCCGTAGAAGCTCTCGAAGAACACGGCGTTCTCGCCGCCGCCCGGCTGCGCCGTGTACCGCTCTTCCAGGGTCGACTGCCCTTCCGCCGTCTCGAAGACCGGGTCGATGGGGCCCGCCACCACGGCGCGGCCGCCGCGGACTTCGACGCGCAGCCGCTCGAGCAAGGTGGGCGCGAGGGCCACATCTTCGAGGTCGACACCGTCGATCTCGATCGTGTACTCCCCCGTGGGCAGCGGAAGGTCGGCGCCGCCCCAGCGGGCCAGATGCAGCGGGAAGGTCGCCTTCCACGTCTTGCCACCGCCGGTGAGCTTGGCGTGCACAGAGGCACGCGGACCGCGCAGGGTGGCGGATGCCGGGCGCGGCCCGGCCCCGGCGATCACGAGCGCTTCGGTGGGCTCGTCGACGCGGGCGTCTGTCATCGTGCTCCCTTCGGCGCGGGGACTCCCCGCGCGCGGATGGCCTGGTACACCCGGCGGCTGTTGTGACCGTCGCGGTGCGCATGCATCTGAGCGCTGAGCGTAGCGGAACGTGCGGAACGCTCCTGCCACACGGCGGCATCGCCGAGCAGCTGGTCGAGCTGTTCGGTCGCTTCGGCCCAGGTGCGGGCGTGGTCGGTGCCCGCAACGTCCTCGTAGCGGCCATAGAACCCGCGCTCCCGTGCGTAGTCCTCCGCGTCGGGGGCGAAGTAGACCACCGGCATCGACAGCAGTCCGACGTCGTAGGCGAGAGATGAGTAGTCCGTGATGAGGGCATCGATCCGCGGCAGCGCCGGGGTCACGTCGGGCAGCAGCTCTGCACCCAGCATCCGCACCCGTCCGCTCGACCAGGGCGGGGAATACGCCCCCTCCCCCAGCGGGTGCGAGCGGATGAACAGCACCGCGTCATGCTTCTCGAGCAGCGCGACGATCCGCACCCATTCGGCGGCGCTGGGGACGGCCGGGTCGGCGGCGCCGTCACGCCAGGTGGGTGCGTAGAGCAGTGCCCGCTGCCGGCGCAGCAGGGGGCCGGTGCGGGTGAGCAGGCCGGTGGCCGCCTCTCGCCTCTCGGCGGAGGTACCGGCCGAGAGCACGTCGACGCGCGGTTCTCCGGTGACCACCACCCGGTCATCCCCCAGCCCGAAGGCCGACTCCAAGCGGCCGCGGGAGCGGTCGGAGGCGGCTGGAAGCACGCGAATGCGCTGGGCGGCCCCGCGGTAGAGACCCGCGATGACCCGTCGCAGCAGCGGCGCACCGGGAAGCCGCGGCACCTGCACGGTCGCCGGCGAATCCAGCCCGATCCGCTTGAGCGGAATGCCGTGCCACAGCTGCACGGTGAAGGCGTCTGAGCCGCCGTAGCGGTTCACATCGCCGAGCCCGTGGGTGACGACGAGCACTCCGGCCCGCGCGGTCGCCCACCAGCCGCGCAGGCTGTCCCGGGGGATGCTGCGGATGCCGCGCTCCCTGGCGTCTGCGACCTCGCGCGGGTTGCGGGTGAGCCAGACGGCCCGGTGTCCGGCATCCGTGACGACGGTCCACATCGCCAGCGCACCGTCGCCGATGCCCGCCCCGCACCCGAACACCCACCGGTCGCCCCGCGGGACGACCCAGGTGCCTATGCGTCCGGCGGCATACAGCGGCAGTCGCAGCAGTTTGGCCGCATTTCCACGGCCGAAAGAGAAGGACGCCACCCGCAGAGCCTATCGCGGGGTGGCGTCCTTCCCTGGACGGAACCGGGGATCAAAGCTGGAGCTCGCCCAGGGTGACGTCGGCCTCGTAGGTCTTGCCGCCGCGCACATAGGTGACGCTCGCGTAGCTGTCCGCAGCCGCGCCGCGCACCTGCGCCGTGAGGTCGGTGGCGTCGGTGATCGGGTGGCCGTTGAACGAGGTGATGACGTCGCCCGCCTTGATACCGGCCTCGGCGGCCGCGCCGTTCGCGGTGGCCTCGACGACGTACGCGCCGGCGACGGTGGCATCCTCGATCGAGGCCGCATCGCGCACCTGCGCACCGAGCAGACCGTGCGTAGCCGCGCCGGTCTCGATGATCTCGTCGGCCACGCGCTCGGCGATGTTCGACGGGATCGCGAAGCCCACGCCGATCGATCCGGACTCACCGTTGCTGCCGCCCGCGGTCGCGATGGCGACGTTGATGCCGATCAGTTCGCCCTTGCTGTTCACGAGAGCGCCGCCCGAGTTGCCGGGGTTGATGGCGGCATCGGTCTGGATGACAGAGATCGAGATCGACTCGGTCGCCTGCTGGGTGCCCATACCGGGGATGTCGAACTGGAACGGGCCGCCCTCGGAGTCGTCCTCGGGCTGCTGCGACTCGTCTTCGGTCTCCGGCACGGCCGAGGACGCGATCTGGATGCTGCGGTTGAGCGCGCTGACGATGCCGGTGGTGACCGAGTTCGACAGGCCGAGCGGTGCGCCGACGGCGACCGTGGTGTCGCCGACGTTGAGGTCGGCCGAGTCGCCGAACTCGATGGGCGTGAGGTCGCTCGCGTCAGTGAGCTGGATCACGGCGAGGTCGTAGATCGGGTCGGTGCCGACGATGGTCGCGTCGTAGATGCGGCCATCCGAGGTGGTGACGCGGATGCTGGGGTCGGAGGCGGCGCCGCCCAGGGTGACGACGTGCGTGTTGGTGAGCACGTAGCCGTCCTTGGAGATGATGACGCCCGATCCGCTGCCGGACTCGGACTCACCCGCTACCTCGATCGTGACCACCGAGGGCAGAACCTCGGTGGCGACGGCGGTGGCCTCGTTGACCGAACCGGGGTTGTTGACCGTCACGGTGCCGGGGCCGGTGGCGCCGGCCGAGACGGGGTTGTTCAGCACCTGCTGGGCGATGGCCGCGCCGCCGAAGCCGGCGACACCGCCCACCAGCGCTGCCGCGAGGATGAAGCCGGCGATCTTGACGGGGCCGTTCGACTTCTTCGTGGTCGTGGCCGTCGCGGGCGCTGCCGCGAGGGTCGGGTCGATCGGCAGCGTCTGGCCCTGGGTGGGCACGCCCTGCGGCGAGGACGTGAAGGCGGCGCCCTGCGGCTGCGCCGGGGCCTGGTGCTGCGGCTGGCCGTACGGCTGCTGCGACGGCTGGCCGTAGGCCAGGGTCTGCGCGGTGGCCGGGGCTTCGAAGCGCGGCGCCTCGGCGGGCTGCTGCGCGGCCGGGGTCTGAGCGGTGGGGGTCTCGGGCGCCGAGGTGAAAGTCGGGGGAAGGTCGTGCCCGCCAGCGGCGGGGGTTGCGGGCGCCTCGTGGGCGGCATCCGCGCCGTTCGCGGATTCGCCCTCGGGGGTGTTGTTCTCGTTCATGTGTGCTCCTTCACAACGCCCTATCAGAGTGACGGGTGATGCTGTGCGTTTCATATGGCGAAGATGGATGTCCCCTATGGTCTTAGCCTGTTCTCCATGAGTGTGATTCCTGGAGCGTGGCGGCGGACGGCGGCGGGCGCGGGGCTGCTCTCGCCCACGGGCGAGGTCGCACCGACGATCTTCGCAGAGATGTCGGCCGCCGCGGTGCGCACCGGTGCGATCAACCTCGGCCAGGGCTTCCCCGACGAAGACGGCCCGCGTGAGGTGCTCGAGGCCGCGCGCGAGGCCATCGCGGCCGGTGCGAACCAGTATCCGCCGGGGCGCGGCATCCCCGATCTGCTCACGGCGATCAGCGAGCACCAGCAGCGCTTCTATGGGCTCGACGTCGACCCGGGCCGCGAGGTGATCGTGACCGCCGGCGCGACCGAGGCGCTCACAGCCACGCTTCTCGCCCTCATCGACTCCCCCGACGACGAGGTCGTCGTGTTCGAGCCGTACTACGACTCGTATGCGGCAGCGGTTGCCCTGGCGGGTGCCCGCCTGCGTACCGTGCCACTGCGTGCCCCCGACTTTCAGCCCGATCTCGATGAGCTCGCGGCCGCGGTGACCGACCGCACCCGCATCATCCTCATCAACGACCCGCACAACCCCACCGGCGCGGTGTTCGGACCCGAGGTGCGTGCCGAAGTGGTGCGGCTGGCCGAGCGGCATGACGCGGTCATCGTCACCGACGAGGTGTACGAGCATCTCTCGTTCCACGCGCCGCACATCCCGATCGCCACCGTGCCCGGCGCAGCCGCGCGCACCCTGACGATCTCGTCAGCCGGGAAGACCTTCTCGACGACGGGATGGAAGATCGGCTGGGTGCACGGCCCCGCCGACCTCATCACAGCGGTGCTCACCGTGAAGCAGTACCTGACCTACGTGAACGGCTCTCCCTTCCAGCCGGCGATCGCTGTGGGGGTGCGCTTGCCGGATGCATACTTCACCGACGCCGCGGCCGCGCTGCAGCGCAAGCATGCCTTGCTCGGTGCCGCTCTGACGGATGCCGGGTTCACCGTGCACCCACCCCAGGGCGGGTACTTCACCGTCGCCGACGCGACCGCACTGGGCGGCGCGGATGCCGCCGCGTTCTGCCGGGAGCTCCCCGAGCGGGCGGGCGTGGTCGCGATCCCGCTCACGGCGTTCGTCGCGCGCGAGCACCAGGCCGACTACGCCGGGCTGGTGCGGTTCGCGGCCTGCAAGAGGGTCGAGGTACTCGAAGAGGCCGCGCGGCGCCTGCAGGCGCTCGCCTGACGGGTCAGTTCTTCGGCACGACGGCGTAGCGCCGCAGGCGCAGCGCGGGGTTGGCCGCACGCACGCGTGTGATGACCTCAGGGTCGACGGAGGCCACCGCGATGCCCTCGCCGGAGCCGACACCCGCGATCACGACACCCTGGGGGTCGATGATCTGCGAGAGCCCGACGCCGATCGACCCGGGGTGGTCGGCGGCGATCACGTAGCACGTGTTCTCGATCGCACGGGCGGCGAGCAGGGTCGTCCAGTGATGTTCCTTGAGCGGGCCGCGTACCCATTCCGCCGGGACGAGAATCGCCTCGGCTCCCTGGTCGATGAGGGTGCGGGCGACCTCAGGAAAGCGCAGGTCGTAGCAGGTCATCAGACCGAGTCGGATGCCGGCGACGTCAAAGGTGGCCGCGGCCGCCAACTCCCCCGCCTCGATCCAGTCGGACTCGGTCTGACCGAAGGCGTCGTAGAGGTGCTGCTTGCGGTACACGGCCTGGATGCCGTCGCCGCGCACGGCGACGAGGGTGTTGCGTACGCGTCCGCCCTCGGATGCCCGCTCGACGAGTCCGGCGACGATCACGACCGCGTAGTCGGCGGCGAGCGCGGCCAGGGTGGCGACGAAGTCGCCGTCGAGGTCTTCTGCGTTCGCGGCCAGTGACGCATCCATCGGGTCGACGAAGTAGCTGGAGTACTCCGGCAGCACCACCACTCGCGCTCCGCGCGCGGAAGCCTCAGCGACCAGATTTGCTATGCGGTCGCGGTTGTCCTCGCGCGACGCAGTCGGCGCGAACTGGCAGACCGCGACGGGCAGGGCGGCGGATTCGGTCATGCCCTCATCCTCCCCCATCGCGGCTCTCATGGCCTCGATTAGACGACCCTCCAGATCCGTGCTAGAGTCATCTCTTGTGCCGCGGGGTGGAGCAGTTCGGTAGCTCGCCGGGCTCATAACCCGGAGGTCGCAGGTTCAAATCCTGTCCCCGCAACAAAATGAAGGCCCGGATCCTCGGATCCGGGCCTTCTGCTTTGCCCGCCGCGAGCTGCGCACATACAGTGGCGCCATGGCTTTCCCCGCCTCCGAGCAGATCATCGCAGCCGCCGAGAACACGCTGAGCCGGAGTCTGCCCGACGGGTTGCGCGGCCGTCTCCTGGCCGACAACGGCGGTCAGGTCGTGGACGGCGACCATCACGCCTGGACGCTGCATCCCGTGCTCGACAGGACCGATCGCAAGCGACTGACCCGCACCGCGAACGACATCGCCCGGGAGACCCGCAGCGCGCGGGAATGGGCTGGATTCCCACCGGAGGCGATCTCGATCGCCGCAGACGACTACGGCAACCGGCTCGTCCTCCTCCCCGGATCCGACACCGTCTCCGCCTGGGACCACGAGACGGGTGCGGTCGAGGCCGTCACGATCGATTGGACTCGGCGCGGCTGAACGGCGCGTCAGTCCGCCCGGTGCTCCAATTCGCAGTCGGGCCCCGGGAAGATCAAGCTCTCGTGGCCGTCGTCGAAGCGGATGAGGAACGGCGGCCCGGAGTCCTCACCGCGTACCTCCAGCACCTCGCCGTGCCGTTCGACGTGCCCCACCCGCGCACCGTGGATGACCACGCGCGCGCCCACGGTCACTCGCATGACGCACTCCCCTCTCGAGACGTCGCAGGGTTCGTGGCATCCATTCTCCGCGCCTGAAGGTGGCAACGCCAGGGCACTGTGCACCGCAGACGCGAACTGTGCACCGCGGACGCGAGAGGGCGCCTCCCGCAGGAGGCGCCCTCTCATGGTCGAGCGGCGATCACTCGCTGGCCGCGGCCTCTTCCAGCTCGAGCAGCTTCTCGACCGCTGCGGTGAGCTTCTTGTCTTCGGCGGCGAACTTCTCGAGGTCGCCGGCCTTCAGCGCCGCGTCACGAGCGGCCATGGCATCACGGGCGTCATCCAGCGCCGCCTGACGCTCATCCGTGCTCGGCGTCGACCCCTCCTCAGGATCGGTCGGCGTCTCGGGATCTGTCGGTGACTCGGGATCGGTGGGCGTCACCTCTTCGTCACCGCCGGCTGCCCCGGCGTCGCCGCCGAAGAGCGTGTCCAGCGCCTCGGTGAGCGTGTCCTCGAAGGCCACCCGGTCACCGAAGGCGACGAGCACCTTGCGCAGGTTCGGGAGCTTGGTGCCCTCGGAGGACTGCACGTACACCGGCTGCACGTAGAGCAGACCACCACCGACCGGCAGGGTGAGCAGGTTTCCGTAGGTCACGTCCGACTTGCCCAGCGAGAGCACGTTGAGCTGATCGGCTATCGCGGTGTCGGAGTCGAAGGTGTTCTGCACCTGACCGGGACCGGGCACGGTCGTCGCCGTGTCGATCTCGAGCAACTGCAGCTGCCCGTAACTGTCGGCCTTCACCCCGGCCTTGTTGCCCGCGTCGGAGTCGACAGCCAGGTACCCCATCAGCACCTCTCGGCTGTCCTCACCCTGCGCGGCGGGGATGAACGTCGAGAACATCGAGAAGCGCGCCGAATCCTGGCCCGGCATCTTCATCGACAGGTAGTACGGCGGCTGGAGCTGGTTCTCGTTGCGCGGGTCATCCGGCGTCTGCCACCGGTTGTCCTCCTGCGCGAAGGAGCGGGCATCGTCGATGTGATAGATGCCCAGCACGTCGCGCTGCACCTTGAACAGGTCGGTCGGGTAGCGGACGTGACTCATCAGCTCACCCGACATCTCGCTGATCGGCTTGACCGTCGTCGGGTACACCTTCTGCCAGGCCTGCAGGATCGGGTCCTCGTCCTCCCAGGCGTACAGCGTCACCGACCCGTCGTACGCGTCAACCGTTGCCTTGACCGAGTTGCGCATGTAGTTGACCTCGTCGAAGGCGACGGCCGAGGCCGGCGTCTTCGAGTCGGCGATCGCATCACGCAGGCTCACCTTGGTGGAGTACGGGTAGGTCGCGCTCGTGGTGAATCCGTCGATGATCCAGACGATGCGGCCATCCACGACGCTCGGGTACGGATCGTTGTCGAGAGTCAGGTACGGGGCGACCTTCTGCACACGGGTCTTCGGGTCGCGGTCGTAGAGGATCTGCGACTCAGGGTTCACCAGGTCAGAGAACAGGATCTGCTCAGACTGGAACTTCAGCGCGTAGAGCAGCTTGGTGAACGTGTTGCCGATCTGCGGACCACCGTCGCCGTTGAACGTCGTCTTGGTCTCGTTCGCGCCGTCCTCACCACGCGGGTAGTCGATCTCGACCGGCTCGGTGCCCTCCGGGGCGCCGACGATCGAGTACTCGGGCGAGCTCTCGCCGAAGTACACGCGCGGCTCGAAGTTCTCGCTCGCCGTGAGGAACCCGGAAGACGGGATGCCGCTCTCGAGGAACACCGGCTCACCGTCGCTGGTGCGCTGGTTGCCGGCCATCGCGACCATGCCGTAACCGTGCGTGTACACGGCGACGCGGTTGTTCCAGCTGTCACCGCCACCGAGCTTGGACATGTCCAGGTCGCGCACGGCGACCACGGTGTCCTGCATCTCGCCGTCGATCTCGTAACGGTCGACGTCGAGCGGCTGCGGGAACTGGTAGTACGCGCGGTACTGCTGCAGCTGGCGCACGGTGGGGCCGATGACACTCGGGTCCATGACGCGGACGGATGCCGTGGTCTCGGCGTCGTCGCGCAACTGGCCGGGTTCGGTGTCGGTCTCGGCGGTGAACGGCGTGACCGTCATGTCGGCGACCCCGAAGGCCTCCTTGGTGCTGTTGATGTTCCGCTCGTAGTACTCGGCCTGGTACGCGTTCTGGTTCGGGCGCACCTGGAAGGTGGTGACCACCCACGGGTAGCCGACGCCGACGACCAGCGAGGCGACGAGCAGCAGTGCGGTCGCCGCCAGCGGGAAGCGCCACCGGCCGATCACGGCCGTGACGAAGAAGAGGATCGCGACGACGGCGGCGATGATGGACAGGATCGCCAGACCCGGGATCGTCGCATTGGCGCCGGTGTATGCGGCGCCGGTGATGCGGTCGTCGGGCGAGACGAGTGTCAGGTAACGGTCGAGCCAGAGACTCACGGCCTGAACCAGCAGGTAGAGACCGGCCAGGACGGCCAGCTGCACGCGCGCGGACTTCGACACCCGCAGCTCTCGCTGACCGATGCGCACCGAGCCGTACAGGTACGACACGAGCGCCGTGATCAGCAAGCACAGCAGCAGCACGGCCGAGACGAAGGCCAGCAGCGACGAATAGAACGGCATCGCGAACAGGTAGAAGCCGGTGTCGACGCCGAACTGCGGGTCGAGCGTGTCGGTGGTCACGCCGTTGGCCCAGAGCCACGCGGTCTGCCACTGGCCGGCCGCGGCGAAGCCCGCGAAGATGCCGAAGAAGACGGGCATGCCCCACATCGCCAGGCGACGCAGCGGCTCGATGACCTCCTGGTAGCGGTCAAGCTGCGAGCTCAGACGCACGTAGACCGGTCGCAGCCGGTACGCGAGCTGGATGCAGACGAAGATCGGCACGGCCATGCCGAGGAAGCCGATCACGAACATCGTCGCCGTCGCGATCCACTGGGTGGTCAGCACGGACGCGAAGTCGAGCTGGTCGAACCACAGGTACTCGGTGTACAGGGAGGCGAAGACGAAGAAGGCCGCGATCAGGCCCGCGATCGCGGTGAGCGATATCGCGAGGATCCGTCGAGACGTGCTGGGCGTGGCCGGTGTCGGCGCTGAGGTCGTGGTCACTGTTCCATCCTAGGCAGGGTGGTCGGACACGGGGCCGCCGTACGCTGAGCGCGGAACCCGCCCTTCGTCTCGCTGCGCTCGCTCAGGGACCGGCGGTGTGGCGGCGCTCGCTCAGGGACCGGCGGTGTGATGGTCAGGGCGCCGTGCAGGTGGGCAGCTCGGAGGTGTCGCCGCCCTCGGCGATCACCTCGAGGATCTCCAGCGACTCATCGAGCGTCCCCGTCGAGAAGACCTCCAGACCGTCGGGCACGTGTCCGACGACCTCGTCGCAGTTCGTCTCGGGCGCGAGGAAGTAGTCGGCGCCGGCATCCCGCGCGCCGTACAGCTTCTGCCGGATGCCGCCGATCGGTCCCACCGCACCCGAGGCATCGATCGTGCCCGTGCCGGCGACATCCTTGCCGCCGTTGAGCTGACCCGGCGTGAGCGTGTCGATGATGCCGAGCGTGAACATCATGCCCGCGCTGGAACCACCCACGTTGTCGAGCTGAATCGTGACGTCGACCGGGAAGTCGTACTCGGTGGTCGGGGCGACACCGATCAGCCACACGGTCTCGCCCGCGTCGTCGGTGGTCTCCTCAGGAGTGATCGTCACCGTGCGCTCACCGTCACCGTCCTGAAGGGTGAGCTCGACCGCTTCGCCCTTGCCCTTCTGGATCTCGGCGCGCAGATCGGCGGCAGACTCGAGCGGCCTGCCATCCACGGCGAGGATCACGTCGCCGACCTCGAGCACGCCGACCGACGGGGAGTCCTCGATGACCTCGACGACCTCGACCGTCGCGCCGACGTCGTAGCCGAGCTCGATGAGCGCCGCGGCCGTGGCCTCGTGCTGCGAGTTGACCATGAGCGCGGCATTGCGCTCGTCACGCTCCTCTGCGGTGAGTCCCTGCGGGAAGGCGACGTCGATCGGCACGACCGCCCGGGACGGATCCAGCCACGCAGTGGCGAGTTCGAGCCAGCTGGGTGTGCGTTCACGGTTGCCCATCAGCTGCACGGTGGTGAGGTTCAGCGCCCCACCGGTCTCGTAGGTCCTTGTACCCTCGACCTCGATCAGCGGCACCTGGGCACCGTCCGCCGACGGCGCGGTGCCAAGCGTGTCGTACACCGGGCCGGGCCGCTGGATGACGTACTGGGTGGGGATGAACGTCAACGCGACCAGTGCGGCGAGCGCCACGACCAGGCTCCACACCCCGATGCTCACGCGCACGCTTCGGCGTTCTGACACAGGTGACCTCCGGGGACGTTCGCGAGCGGCGTACAGCGATCCTCACCCGTCGGGCACGAGCACAGGAACCTGCGTCTAGCGTAGATCGCACAGGCTACGCGCGTCCTGGGAGGGCGATCCAGATGGCAGACAACGACAACGACCCGGCGGACTTCGAAGAGTTCCTCCGCCGCATGATGTCCGGCGGCAGCTTCGACCCCGAAGCGATGCGTGAGGCGCTCTCGAACATGGGCGACATGGAGTTCGACCCGGCCATGCTGGCGGGCCTGATGTCGCAGATGCAGGGCGCTTTCGCGGCCGACCCGTGGCCGGCAGCCGAGCGGCAGGCGCTGCACGTGGCCAACCGCGACGGCCAGGGCATCACCGACGGGTCGCGCTCGTCGCTGTCGGATTCCTTCGGCCTGGCCGATCTGTGGCTGAGCGAGGCGACCGCGCTGTCGGAGCTGAGCACTCCCCCGCGGGCGATGACCCGCGGGGAATGGGTGGAGGCCACCCTGCCCGTGTGGAAGGACATCGCCACTCCCGTCTCGACGAGCATCGCCGATGCTCTCACCGGTGCGCTCGGCACGCAGGTGCCCGACGAGATGCGCGGCCTGGTGCACGGCGCGGGCGAGCTGATGAAGGGCCTCGGGGCGTCGCTGTTCGCCGCCCAGTTCGGTCAGGTGCTCGGCAACCTGTCGCTCGAGGTCGTCTCGGGTGGCGATGTGGGCATCCCCGTTCTCCCCGCTGGCACGGCCGCCGTGATCCCGCAGAACATCGCCGCCTTCGGTGAGGGACTCGAGATCCCCGAAGACCAGATCACCCTGTACCTGGCTGTGCGCGAGCTGGCGTACGCACGCCTGTATCGTCACGCCAAGTGGCTGCACCTGCACGTCATGTCGCAGATCACCGACTTCGCCCGAGGCGTGACCGTCGACATCGACGCGCTCGAAGAGGTCGCCGGCCGGCTCGACCCGTCCAACCCCGAGGAGCTGCGTGCGGCGATCGAGGGCGGCGCCCTGCTCCCGGCCCAGACGGATGCCCAGCGTGACGCACTGACCCGCCTGGAGAACCTCATCGCGACGATCGACGGCTGGGTCGACGTCGTCACGACGCAGGCCATCGCGCGCCTCCCCGACGGTGCGCGCCTCGCCGAGGCTGCCCGCCGCCGCCGCGCCGTGGGGGGCCCTGCCGAAGACGCACTCGGCGCCCTCGTCGGTCTGAAGCTCCGTCCGCGCCGCCTGCGGGAGGCCTCGGCCATGTGGCAGGCCGTCACCGATGCGGTCGGCACCACGGTCCGCGACTCGCTGTGGGACTACCCCGACCTCATGCCGCAGGCATCCGACATCGACGACCCGGCGGCCCTGATCGAGCGCCTGCAGGCGGCCCAGCGCGGTGACGCCCCCGTCGCCGACGAGTTCGACGAGGCGCTCGCGCGCTTGCTCGACGGCGACAACTTCGAGCAGGCCGCAGGCGATGCGAGCGAAGCGAACGCAGCATCCTCCGACGACGATGGCGAGGCGGACGGGCGACCCGAAGGCGACCGCCCGGTCTGAGCTGCTCGCTTCTTCCTCCACAGGCGCACGTGCGCGCGGATTCTCCACGGATCCGTCCGGCCGCGCCCGTGCGCTCGGCTGCTCCCGCATGATCGGGGCATGAGCCCGCTCACCTCTCGCACGATCACGCGACTCGACCCGCGGTACCCGATGCTGTGGCGCGACGAGCGGACGATCCAGTTCGGCCTCGACGATCTGCTGCGCGTGCCCGTCGACGACGGGTGGGTGGAACGGCTGCTACACCAGCTGCGCCTCGGCATCAGGATGTCGACGTTCGATCTCGTCGCTCATGGCGCCGGCGCACCGCGGGATGCCGCGCGAGCTCTGTTGGAGCGGCTGCGCCCACTGCTCATCTCTGATCGTGCGATCACGGTCGGCGCGTGGGTGGAGGGCGTGAACACCACCGACCACCGGTCGCTGCCGCGGCTGCGCGATGCGCTCTTCGAGGAGGGCATCGCGGCCGCCCACCGCGACGACCCGGATGCGATCGGGGTCATCGTCGTGGAAGGCGCGGCGGCTGCTCTGCACTTCGCACACTACCTGCGCGATGACACCGCGCATCTGCCGATCGCCTTCGAGGAGGCAGCGACGGTGATCGGTCCGCTCGTGGTGCCGGGCCAGACCCCGTGTCTGTCGTGCCGCGATGCGGCGGAGACCGCTCGCGACGCGGCCTGGCCGCTGCTGCACTCACAGCTGATGGGTCGCTCCCCCGGCCGCATCACACTGGCCCGCATCGCCGAGGCGGCGACGGTCGTTCCGCGGCTGCTGCGCGCGGCCCGCCCCGGCGCGGGCTTGAGCGTGCGGATCAGGCCCGACGGGCGCCGGTCATGGCGCTGGGTGGCACCTCACGCAGAATGCCGGTGCCTCGCGTCGTCGTCCCAATCTCCGCAAGGAAGCGCGACGGCGCCCGCTCGCCTCGCCCCGCCGAGCGCGACCACGTCATGGAAAGAGTACGCGCGGCCCGCGTGAGACCCACGTAGGCGAGGCGCCGCTCTTCATCGATCTGCTCGAACCCGGTCGCGTACGAGATGGGCAGCGCTCCCTCGGCCCAGCCGACGAGGTACACGTGCGGCCACTCCAGGCCCTTGGCCGCGTGCAGGGTCGACAACGTCACGGTGCGCATCGCCGGCTCATGCTGGTCCTTCGCGCGCGCCATCAGCGCATCGGCGAACTCCCGCAGGGTGGTCGTGGCCGGAGCTTCCTCGGCCAGGCGCAGGATCGCGCGACGCGCCTCCCAGCCGTCACGCTGCGCACCGCCCGCCGCCGGCGGCTCGTCGGTGAGACCAAGGCCACGCAGCACGTCGCGCACGGTGGGCAGGAAGCCAAGCTCATTCGGGGCGACAGCGGCGCCACGCAGGGCCAGCACCGTCTGGCGCACCTCGGGCATGTCGAAGAACCGTGTGCCGCCGAGGACGCTGGTGGCCACACCGGCCGCGGCGAGCGCCTGCTGCAGCACTCCGGACTGCGCGTGCGCGCGATACAGCACAGCGATGTCGGAGGGCGACACACCGGATGCGATGCGAGCGGCGATCGACGCGGCCACGCCCTCGGCTTCCTCGGTCTCGGTGTCGAAGGCGGTGAGGGTGGGGGCAACGGCGGCATCCGCGGCGTCATCCTCGACGGCCGCGAGGTCGAGCGCACCGGGCCGTCCACGCATGAGCGCGTTCGCGGCGGCGAGGATCGGCGGATGCGAACGGTAGTTGCGCTCGAGACGCACCACAGTGGCATCCGGAAAGCGGCGCTCGAACTCGAGCAGGTACCGCTGCTGAGCACCGGCGAACGAGTAGATCGTCTGGCTCGCGTCACCGACGACGCACAGGTCCTGCCGGTCGCCGAGCCACAGCTCCAGCAGCCGGTTCTGCAACGGCGACACGTCTTGGAACTCATCGACCGTGAAGTGCCGATACTGCTCGTGCACGGCCTTCGCCACGCGGGACTCCGCCTCGAGCATGCCCGCGCACGCCAGCAGGACGTCCTCGAAGTCGAGCTGACGTCGGTCGTCCTTGAGCGCCTCATAGCCGCGCTGCAGCTCGACGAACTGCTCCAGCGTCATGCCGCTGAGCGGGCGTCCGAGCGCGGCGTGCTGGTCGATCGAGAGCATCGACACCTTGCGCCACTCGATCTCGGAGGCGAGATCGCGCAGCGTCGCCGTGGAGGGCCGCAGCCGCATCGCATCGGCGGCCTGGCCGAGCAGACGCACCTTGTTGTCGATGATCGTCGGCGCGGTGTCACCGGCCAGCGTCGGCCAGAAGAAGTTCAGCTGCGCAAGGGCGGCGGAGTGGAAGGTACGGGTGGACACGCCGTCCACGCCCAGCGCGCGCAGCCGACCACGCAGCTCGCCGGCGGCCTTGGCGGTGAAGGTGACGGCCATCACCCGCGACGGCGAATAGGCGCCGGTGTCGACGCCATGCGCGATGCGGTGCGTGATCACCCGCGTCTTGCCGGTACCGGCACCCGCGAGCACCGCCACGGGCCCGCGCAGCACGGAGGCTGCCTCACGCTGCCGATCATCGAGCGCGTCCAGCGCGCTCATGCGTGCTCCTCGTACCAGTCGACGATCAGAGCCCTGGCAATCGACGCCTTGCCGGGAAGCCCAACGTCGCCCTCGCCGGCCAGCGCCGCACCGATCTCCGCGCGGGTGAACCAGCGCACGTCGAGGATCTCTTCGCCGTCGGCACGCACGGACTCCTCGTTGGCAGCGACAGCACGGAAGCCGACCATGAGCGACCGCGGGTACGGCCAGGGCTGCGAGGAGACGTAGCGGATGCTGCGCAGACGCACACCGGCCTCTTCGGCGAGCTCGCGATGGATGGTCGACTCCAGCGACTCCCCCGCCTCGACGAAGCCCGCGAAACACGAGTACATCCGTCCACGCCAGTTGGCGTTCGCGCCGAGCAGCAGGCGTTCGCCGTCTGCGCTCTCGACCGCCACGATGACGGCGGGGTCGGTGCGCGGGAAGTGCTCCCGACCGCATCCGGGACAGTGCCGCGCCCAACCCGCCTGACGCAGTTCGGTGCGCGTGCCGCAGGCGGGGCAGAAGGGGGCCTCGCGCAGCCAAGCGGCCAGGGCGACCGCCTCGACGAACAACTCGGTCTCGTACCCGTCGAGCCGTCCACCGGTGTCGCGGAGCCCCAGCCAGGTCTCATCAGGGGCGGCGTCGAGGCTGTCTGCGACGGACGGCACGGCGGCGAGCAGCAGGGGTGAGCCATCGCGGTCACGGCCGAGCAAGGCCCACTCGGCGGCGTCGACTTCGGCAGCCGGGGCACGCCACAGTTCGCCGTCATGCACGCGCAACCGCCCGTCGCGCACCACGATGGTGCGGGCGTCAGGGTCGGTCCGCAGCCGGGTCAGTGCGTCGCCCTCGCGCAGGTCCGCGGCGCGGTCGACGAACGGCGGCTGAACAGGCATGCGATCCTCTCGTGCGGGCGTGGCGTGGGGGCCACGACCAAAGCACACATCTACCCTTGGGGTCATGGCGCGCTCTCCTTTCACTCTAGTCGCGGCGGTCACGGCGGCTCTTCCCGGGGCGGAGGTCACGGGGGCCCGGGCACTCAGCGCCGGCGGCGATGGACGCTTCGACTCTGCGATCGCGACGCTCAGTGACGGCCGGGAGCTCGTGATCCGTGTCGCCGAAGACGACGAGGCCGCCGTCGAGCTCGCCGAGGAGGCGCTCGCGCTGCGGGCGCTGACCGCCGGTGCACGCGAGATGCTGCCGTTCGCTGCCCCGGTCTACATCGGAGAGACCAGGGTGGGCGATGCCCGCGCCTTGGTCACAGACCTGCTCGACGGCTTCCAGATCGACGCCCCCGATGTGCCGGCCGGCCGCGGAGCGGCATGGTCGATGGGTGAGGCCACGGCCGCTGTGCACGCCCTGCCGGCATCCGTCGTGCGCGGCGCAGGACTCACGGTGCGTGACGCCGCCGGCGTGCGCGAGGAGCTCTGGCAGGTCGTCGACCGTTCGGCAGCCACCGGGCGCGTCCCTGCACGCCTCACCGTGCGCTGGCGCCAGGCCATCGAAGACGACGACCTGTGGCGCTTCGAGACCACGGTGACGCTGGGCGGTGTCGAAGCGAACTCCTTCCTCTTCGCCGATGACCCCGAGGCCGGCCCGCAGGTGACCGGAGTGATCGGATGGAAGGGTCTGGCCGTCGGCGACCCGGCCGTCGACCTCGCCTGGTTCTCGAGTGCGCCCGATGCCGCAGACGACGTGCACGCGGCCTATGTGCGCGCCGCCGACCGCGGCACCGATGACGCGCTGCGCGTGCGAGCCCGGCTGCATGCCGAACTCGAGTTCGCCCGCTGGCTGCTGCACGGTGAGTCGCTGCGCCGCGACGACATCATCGACGATGCCGCCGCCCTGCTGGAATCGCTCGCCGACGGCATCCGACAGGAACTGACGCTGCCCGCGGCCGGTGGCACCGACGTGGAATCGGCCATGGATGCCCTCGACCGGATGCCGGCTGCCGAGGCGCCCGCCGTCGACACGAGTATGGAGACCGACGCCTACCGCCCGGAGCAGCTCTGGGTGGAGGCAGAGGAGACGGACACCGCGGACGAGGCGGATGCCGAGCCCTCCGATGCGGATACCGAGGCTCAGGACGCCGACGGCGAGGCCGTGGCGACCGACCCCGATGCGACGGGGCCGACGTGGGGCGACGCCACGGAAGACCTCAGCGACATCTCGGGCGTGCGCGGATCGTCCGGCTCCCCCGCCCGCCCGGCACCGGAAACGGCCGCGGCGGAGGCCGACACTCCGATCGACGCCTCGGAAGAGGCTCAGCGCGCCGCGCGCGCGGCGCTCCAGCGCTGGACCAACTCCGGCTCGGAGTAGACCCGGTCACCGCGGATGACGAGGTCGTCCGCGACGTAGTACAGCGCCACGTCGATGTCGTCAAGCGGCACACCGAAGCGTCGGTGGTAGGCCAGCCGATACAGCGCGAGCTGCAGCATCCGCTCTTCGCGCTCCTGCGCGTTGCGGGGGGCACGACCGGTCTTCCAGTCGACGATCTCGATGCGGCCGCCGCGGTCGGCGCGGCGGTAGACCGCGTCGAGTTTGCAGATGACGATGTGGCCGGACTGCTCGCCGCTGCCCGCCCCGAGCGCGAAGTCGATCTCGATCTCCACGGCGATCGGACGCAGCGCGCCCCATTCGCTGCGTTCGAAGGTGGCCTGCAGCGCGGCGAGGTCTGCGGCATCCGTGGCGCTGCCGGAGATCGCGTCGTCGGAGCCGGGCTCGTCGTCGTCGAGTTCCCACAGTGCCTCGTCGGGACGAGTGCCGACGCCGACCAGTTCAGAGCGCTGCTCGACCCACGCGTGGAACAGGGTGCCCAGGCGCGTCTGCCGGAACGGCCGCTCCGGCATGGGGCGGGCGATCTGGTCGATCGTGCCGCCGAAGTCGGTCACATAGTCCTTGAACCGTGACGCCGGCAGGCGCGTCGGCGGGGCAGCATCCGTCCCGCGCTGACGGGCCGCCCGCTCAGCCAGCAGCCGGCGCAGCTCGAGCGTCGGCTCGACAGGAATCTCGGATGCCGCGCGTACCGCCTCGGCGGCGCGCTCGACGATCGGGCGTCTGGCCCCGAGCGGGTCGGCCGGCCAGGTGAGCGTCTGTCCCGGTCCTTCATACGGGTTCTCGTCGACGGGCACCTCGGCGATCGGGTCGCGCCCGAGCACCTCGATCGCCTCGTCGAGGAAGGGGCTGGGACGGCGCGGCTTCGTCTGGCCGGCCCAGTGCGATCCGGAGAGCAGCAGGTGGCCGCGCGCGCGGGTGACAGCGACGTAGGCGAGGCGCCGCTCCTCCTGCTGCTGGTAGTCGCGATAGGCGTTCTTGAACCGGCGCAATGCTCCTCCCTGCGGGTAAGCCTTCGTCTCGCCGGCCGAGAGTGACGCCTGGACGAGCTTCGCCCGCTTGGCCGGATCGCTCTCGTCGCCCGCAGCACCATCGGGGTCCCAGGTGAAGCGCGGCAGCGCATCGCGGTCGCCGCGCAGCGCGAACGGGAGCACCCCGAAGCCGAACCAGCCTGAGGTGTCGGAGATGCGCCCCGGCAGTTCGTCGACCACGAGCCGCACGACCGCGACGGCGTCCCACTCCAGACCCTTCGAGCCGTGGATGGTGAGCAGCTGCACCACGCCGGGCTCGGGAGGTTCCGGACGGGGCATCAGCTCGTCGGTGCTCTCGGCCTTGTCGAGCCAGGCCAGCAGGCTACCGATCGTGCCCCTGGCATCGGCCACGAGGAAGGCGCGCACCTCGTCGGTGAACGCTCGCAGCTGCGTCGCGGCGACCCGTGCCGGGCCGCGGGTCTCGTTCACGGCCAGTTCGACGTCGAGGCGCAGCTCGAGTTCGATCAGGCGCAGCAGCTCGGGGATGGGCTGGCCGCCAGCGCGGCGCAGCCGTTCGAGCATCTCGCCGGCCGCGCGGATGCGCGCACGTCCCTCGGGGGTGATGCCCTCGAGCAGCCGGTAGTCATCGCGCACGGCGCGGACGACGTCGACGGCGTCGATGATCGACACCGCCTCGTCGGCTCCCCGCGAGGTACGCAGCTTCTGACGCAGCTCGTCGGGCAGCGGCAACATTCCGGTGTCGCGCTCGGCGAGCGTGCGCGCCAGGTCGTACAGGGCCGCCATATCGGCGACACCGACCGCGAACCGGGGGCCGACGAGCAATCGGATGAGCGCCGATCCGGCCGTCGGGTCGTGCACGACACGCAGAGTGGAGACGACGTCGACGACCTCGGGGGTGGCGAGCAGACCCCCCAGGCCGAGGATGCGGTGCGGGATGCCGCGAGCGGCGAGCGCGCCGGCGAACGTCTGCATGTGGCGTTTCGAGCGGAACAGGATCGCGCCCGTGTGTGGCTGTCCGCCCGGGTGCGCGGCGTCGTGCTCGGCGCGACGCTCGGCGAACCAGTCGGCCACCTCGGCGGCCTCCTCGTCGACGGTGAACGGGTAGCGCACGTCGACCGCGCCGTCGCCGGCGCCGGGGCGGGATTCGAGCGGCGGCACGTCGAGACCGGGACGCTGGAGGGGTTCGAGCACACGGTTGGCGACATCGAGGATGCGGCGGTCGTTGCGCCAGCTCGTCATGAGACTGTACGTGCGAGCCGGTTCGTCGACCGCGAAGGAGCGGGCGAAGGCGTAGAGGTTGTCGGCGCTCGCTCCCCGCCAGCCGTAGATGGACTGGTGCGGGTCGCCGACCGCCATCACCGCCGAGTCGCGGAACAGCTCGGCGAGGAAGCGAGTCTGGATCACCGAGGTGTCCTGATACTCGTCGAGCAACACGACCCGGTGCTGCTCTCTCAGCTCGGCGCGCACATCGGGTGAGGTCTCGATGATGTCGTACGCTCCCGCGACCTGATCGGCGAAGTCGAGCACTCCCCTGCGCTGCTTTTCAGCGATGTACTCCCGCACCAGTGCAGCAAGGGTGGGCAGGGCGAGCAGGTTGCCCGCTGCTTTGTCGACGTCGGCGTTACTGCGGTAATCCTCGAACGCCGCCGCCTGCGCGGTGGCGATCCGTTCGGCGTCTGCGAGGTCGACGCGGTGATCGAGGGTGTCGCCGGCGAGGCGCTGCACCGCGTCGATCACAGTGCCCAGCGCATAGTCGATCTGCTCCAGTTCGGGCAGAGCGGCGCGCAGCACGACCTCGCGAGCGAGCATCCATGACGCCGCCTGGCTGAGCATCGCGACGTCGGGGTCACGACCGATGCGTGCCGCGTGTTCGCGGACGATCCCATCGGCGAAGGCGTTGTAGGTCGAGACCCGCGGACGAATCATCAGGTCGTCCGCCGTGCGCGGTGTGGCCGGATCCCAGCCGGTGGCGTAGTCGGCGGCGAGTTCGTCGAGCACCGTGGTGCGGACGAGGTCACGCTGGCGACCGGGAGCCGCGGCCTCGACACGGGCGAGTACGCCGGAGGCGACGATCGCCGGCACATGAGGCAGCAGCCCGCGGCGACCGTACTCGTCGATCATCGACAGCCGCGCTCCGATGCGTTCGGCGAGTTCGCCAGCCGCCTTGCGGGTGAACGTGAGTCCCAGGATCTCGTCACGGCGCACGAGTCCGTTGGCGACGAGCCACACCACCCGCCCCGACATCGTCTCGGTTTTGCCGCTGCCGGCACCGGCGACCACGAGGGCCGGGGTCGGCGGCGCCTCGATGACCTGCTGCTGCGCGAGGGTCGGCGTCGGCAGCAGCAGCGCGGCGGCGACCTCGGCCGCAGAGATGGTGGGGGTGGCGTCCCAGGCGCTCATGCGCTGACCGCCGGCACGGTGTGGATGCGGCACGGGTTGATGCCGCGCTGAGTGTCGGCGCAATGCGCCTCGACCTGCGCGGTGAAAGCGCCGGCCGACATGCCGCGCGCGGCATGGGCGACGCGGCCGAGGAAGGCGGCACGCGTGTCCTCGTCCAACCGATGCTGGTGCGCGACGCGGAAGTCGCTCTTCGCGAGCGTCTTGGACACGATCACCAGGCGCGCCCCACCGAGTTCCTCCGCCGGGGCGCCGGAGACGAGTCCCTCCTGCACCGCGATCTGGTAGGCGGCGAGCTGGGCGTGGTCGGCGACCCCGTCATCCGATTCCTTGTCTCTCTTGCCCGTCTTCAGGTCGACGACGACGACGTGCTCGCCGTCGCCTGGCATCGCTTCCCATCCGCGAGCGCGAGCCGGGGCGTGCTCACCCGCTCCGGGTGGATACACCTCCACGCGATCGATGTAGCCGGTGATCAGGGCGTGCGGTTCGTCACCGGCGGAGTCGACGGGCACGACGCGCGGGGGCGTGATCTCGGCAGCGGCCGGCGCGTCGTCACCCAGTGTCACGGCGAAGCGGAACTCTGCTTCGCTCTCCACGACGCGGCCGCCGTCATCGGCGACCCGTGTGAGGTAGGAATGCAGGCGATCGATGAAGATGTCGGCTTTGCGTCGCTCCTTGCGGCCGATCCAGGCGGTCTCGAAGTCGAGCTCCGGCCAGTGTTCGGCGAGCACGGCGCGCAGGCGGGTGAGCTCCCCGTCCGGCACCTGTTCCATCGCCTCATGGATGATCGTGCCGATGCCGGCGGTCGGCGGTCGCACCGTGTCGCCGCCGAGTGCTGAGATCGCCCAGTTCAGTCCGCACTCCTCGAACGATTCCATCCGCGAGGGTGAGACGCGGGCGCCCTGCTCCACCAGGTCACGCAACGGGGTCGAGGTCGATGGCGCGGCCACGCCGTACCACTCGCCCGGGTCGGCGCCCGCGACGCGCTCCGCAGCGAGCACCGCGAGCTGCCCCGCGGCCTCCTCGCGCGCCGCGACGGAGGTCGAGGTCGTGAGGGTGCGGCGGTGGCGAGCCACGAGCCCGCGCAGGGTGAGCGGGTGTTCCGCCGACGGGTGCGCATGGGCGGGGTCGGGCGCAGGAAGGAAGGCGAAGAACGGGCTCGGCGTTAGGTCGTCGTCGTCGACAGCCGTCACGAGCAGCCGGTGCCGCGCCCGCGACACCGCCCGCACGAACAGTCGCAGCTCGTCGTGCAGTGCGCCGCGGCGGCGGTCGAGCACGCCGGGCACCACCTCAGCCACCCCGGTGCGGGCAGAGGTCAGTGCCTCGCCCAGCCGCCAGGTCTGCAGCAGTCCGCCGCGCAGTCGCACATTCGGCCAGACTCCGTCCTGCACGCCGGCGATCACGACCGCGTCGAACTCCGTGCCGAGCGCGGTCGCGGGCGTGAGCACGGCCACGCGGCCGGGGCCGTCTGGGCTGGAGAGCGTGTCTTCGGGGACTTCGCTGTCGAGGATGTCGCGGACGAATCGGTCGGCCTTCTCGTTAGGGGTGCGCTCGACGAACCGCTTGGCCGCGGCGAACAGCGCCACGAGCGCATCCAACGCCCGCGCGGTCTCTGCCCCCGAGGGCTGCAGAGCGATCTCGCGCCAGGCGACGGCCAGGCGTCGCCCGTCGACCGCGCGTGCGTCATCCCACACTCGCCAGAGCAGGTCGTGGATGGACTCCCCCGCCCGCTCCGCATCGGCCACCGCTGCCACCGTCTCGGCGAAGCGTGCCGCCGACCGCGCCTCGGGGGCGTCGATGAGCGTGAAGTGTGCGGGCTGCGCCATCGCCTGCCGAAGCAGTTCGCGGGCAGGGGTGGCCCCGCCGTTTTCGAGCTCGATGTGTCGCAGCCGCGCCCGCAGACGGCGCAGCCCGACGGCATCCATTCCCCCGAACGGGGAGGTGAGCGCTTCCTCCCAGTCCTGCGGGGTGCGCTCGTCGGCGGGGATCAGTGCAAGTCGCACGACCCCGACGATGTCGCGCACGGAGCCCTCGCTGCCGAGGGGACGCTGCACGCCCGCTGCACGGGTCGGGATCTCACGGCTGGCGAGCTCCGTCTCCAGCTGCGTGACCTGCCGCGTGTCGTGGGCGATCACCGCCATGCGGTCCCACGGGATGCCGGCGCTCAGGTGCCAATCGCGCATGACGCCCGCGATGCGGTCGAGTTCTTCATAGGGCGATGAGGCGAGGAACGCCGAGACGACGGGACGGGAGCCCTCGTCGTCCCCCGTCGACGTCGGAACCGCCAGCGGTGCCCGCCGGTGCTCCACACGCCCCGCCGCGCCGATGGCCTGCGTCACGGTGCGCGTGAGGGTCGTCAGCGTCGGATGCTGCCGATGCGCGCCGTCGAGCACGAACACCTGCCCGAGAGCGGTGGCCAGATGTGCGAACAGCTCAGGGCTGGCCCCGCGGAACGCGCCAGAGGAGATATCGGGATCACCGAACGCCAGCACCGCGATGCCGCGGGCCCGGAGCGCCTGCACCACCGCGACGCCGCCGCGCGTCAGCTCTTGGGCGTCATCGATGAGCACTACCCGCAGCGTGCGGAGGGGACCGAGGGCGGCAGGGTCGGCGTCGTGCAGGATCGCCGTGGCCTCTGCCAGCAGATCTGCGGCGTCACGGTGCGCGAAGCGCATGCCGTCGAGCACCGCTCGGTACTCGTCGAGCAGGTCGGCCGCCGCACTCCACGCCTCATTGCCCAGGGCGCGCAGATCGCCGGCGGTAGCACCGAGCTCGGTGCACTCGGCGAGGAAGGCGCGCAGTTCTGAACGGAACCCCTTCGAGCCCCGCACCGCCGGGTTCAACGCCGCCGGCCAACGAATGCGCTCGTCTTCGCTGTCTCCGGCGAGGAGTTCGGCAAGGATGCGGTCCTGGTCTGCTCCGGTGAGCAGCGCCGGCGGCTCGAAGCCCGCCTGCACCATCGCCCCGCGCACCACCTGAAACGCGAAGGAGCCGAGGGAACGCGCCAGCGGTCCCGGTGTCGCCTGAGTGACGCGCACTCCGATGCGATCGCGAAGCGCCGTAGCGGCCTGCCTGCTCGGGGTGAGGACGAGCAGCTCCTCCGGGCGCAGCAGTGCGCTCTCGGCGTCGGGCCCGGTGCTGAGCAGATGCTCCACGCGCGCCACCAATGTGTGGGTCTTGCCGGTGCCCGGCGCCCCGATGATGACTCCGGATGCCATCAGCTCGGCCTCGACGACGGCTCGCTGGGCGGCATCCTGGGTCATGTTCTCCACGCTAGCGGCGCCGACCGACATCGCCGTCCGCGCTGGGGCCGCCGTGCCCCGAATGACGTCTGTGCGCCCACGGCGAAACCGGCCCGTCCACCCGATCCCCCACCACGCCCGCGGGGTAGGCTGGCGATGTTCCGAACCCTGGAGGAGATCGCGTGGAAATCCGCATCGGCATCGTCAACACCGGCCGTGAGCTGAACTTCGACACCGCGAGCAGCGCGGACGACGTGCGCTCGCAGGTCTCGTCCGCCCTCGAACAGGGCACGCCGCACCTGAGCTTCACCGACGTGAAGGGCAACTCCTACCTCGTCCCCACCGCGAACCTCGCCTACATCGAACTGGGCACCGAAGAGTCGCGTCGCGTCGGCTTCGTCGCCTGACATGTACATCCTGCTGGCGCTGGTCGCGGCGTGCGCGCTCGGCATCGCGCTGCACTTCCTGCTGCCTCACCGTGAGCTGCGCGGTGTCGCCGTGACGCCCGCAATTGCGACGGCCGCGGCCGCACTCATCTACACCGGCCTGCAGTGGGCCGGCATCGCTGAAGACAACGGATGGCTGTGGCTGGCGAGCATCGGCGGAGGTGTCGTCCTGGCGCTGCTGGCGACGCTGACGCTCAGCGGCGCGCAGCGACTGCACAGCGATGCGCAGGCCAAGGCAGCGCTCGGCATCTGACGGGCTGATGACCGCCGCGCGCACGCTGGCCTGGATCCGCGTGTGCCTGGCGGTCATGATCGCCGGTCTTGTGATCAGCGGCGTCACCGCTTTCCCGCTCCGAGAGGAGCTCGCGATGGGCTCCGACCTGTTGCATGCCGCAGGCGTCGGGCAGTGGGCCCCGGAGACGGTGGCCTGGGTCGACCGCGTGGCGGCGGCTCTCGCCGAGACCGCGACGCAGTATCCGTTCCTCGCCTATGGCACCGACTGGCTCGCCTTCGCGCACCTGGTGATCGCGGTCGTCTTCATCGGTCCGATGGTGGATCCCGTCCGCAACATCTGGGTGATCCAGTTCGGCGTGATCGCATGCGCGGGCATCATCCCGCTGGCCCTCATCGCCGGCGGCATCCGTGGCATTCCGCTCGGCTGGCAACTGCTCGACATCTCGTTCGGCGTGATCGGGGTGATCCCGCTGCTCATCGCCTGGCGGCTGACCCGGCGTCTCGAACGGATGCCCCCAGCCGTCTGACCCGCTCGCGACGGGCTCGCTGAGCTACGAAGCGAGCCCCATGGCGTCCATGCGGCGGGCGTGCGCGCCCATGAGCTCGGTGTACACCGGTTCGATGCGCGTGTCGGCATCGGCGAGGTGCTCGGGGCGCAGCGCGCCGCGGCAGACGAGAAGCGTGTCTCCGACCAGGCGACGACCCCACATCGACAGCAGCGAGCGCCACTCGGGATCGCTCTCGATCGCGGATTGGATGATCGGCACGATCTCGGGCCGCGCTCCGTCGACGCGCAGGATCTCGGCCACCCGCTCCCCCGTCTCGCCGTAGCTGGAGGCGAGCGCCAGGTAGAAGTCGTCGAGCATGCCCGAAGTGAGATAGACCGCCAGCAGCGTCTCCTCCGGACGGGCACCGATGGTCTTGCGCCGGAATGCGTCGAGGTTCTCCCGGAACGGCAGCATCAGCTCGGTGGGGTCCTCACCGCGTTCGGTGATCAGCGCCACGATGCCGCGGTGCTTGTCGAGGGCGGTGCCGGCGGCGCGCGCGAGCGACTCCTTGGTCGACAGCTCCGGCGTACCCCGGATGCCGCGGCTGAGCGTCTCGAAGTAGCCGAGCTGCAGATATGCGGCCTGGCCGAGGAAGCGGCTCAGCTCCGGCGCGAGCTCGGCGAAATCGACGCGCGTCGCATCGCCCAGGTCACCGCGACTGCGGAGAGCGAGGGGGCGCCGTTGAGGCTTGCGCTGCCAGAACCATCGGACCACTCGCCCAGACTACTCGGGCGCGGCGGTCCGCGCGGATCCGACGGCGCGCCCGCTGCGGATTCGCGCGCCTCCGGTAGGCTGGAGCGCGCCCTGCCATCGGAGCAGGGCCCCGCGCCTGTGGCACACATGAGACGGCGTGGATCCGCTACGAGGCGGCGCCCGAGAACGCGCAGCCGCCGGACAGGCCATGACAACAGTGACAACTTTCTCTGATCTCGGTATCGATCAGGACATCGTCGACGCACTCGCCGCCAAGGGCATCGTCGACGCCTTCCCCATCCAGGAGCAGACCATCCCCCTCGGCCTCCCGGGCCAGGACATCATCGGTCAGGCGAAGACCGGCACCGGAAAGACCTTCGGTTTCGGCATCCCCGTGGTGCAGCGCCTCGGCAAGGACCCGGAGCCCGGCGTCAAGGCACTCATCGTCGTGCCGACCCGTGAGCTCGCCGTGCAGGTGTACGAAGACATCGACCTGCTCACCAGCAACCGCTCCACCAGCGTCGTCGCCATCTACGGCGGCAAGGCCTACGAGGGTCAGATCGACCAGCTCAAGGCGGGCGCCCAGATCGTCGTCGGCACCCCTGGCCGTCTGATCGACCTCGCCGGTCAGCGTCTGCTCGACCTGTCGAACGCGACCGAGGTCGTGCTCGACGAGGCGGACAAGATGCTCGACCTCGGCTTCCTCGCCGACATCGAGAAGATCTTCCAGAAGGTGCCGGCCGTGCGGCACACGCAGCTGTTCTCGGCCACGATGCCCGGACCGATCGTCGCGCTCGCGCGCCGGTTCATGAGCAACCCCATCCACATCCGCGCCAACGACCCCGATGAGGGCCTCACGCAGGCGAACATCAAGCACCTCGTCTACCGGGCGCACTCGCTCGACAAGGACGAGGTCATCGCCCGCATCCTGCAGGCCGAGGGTCGCGGCAAGACCGTGATCTTCACCCGCACCAAGCGTGCCGCGCAGCGTCTGGTCGACGAGCTCAACGACCGCGGGTTCAACGTCGGCGGCGTGCACGGCGACATGGGTCAGGACCAGCGTGAGCGTTCGATGGCGGCCTTCAAGGCCGGTAAGAAGGACGTGCTGGTCGCCACCGACGTCGCCGCCCGCGGCATCGACGTCGACGATGTCACCCACGTCATCAACCACACCATCCCCGACGAGGAGAAGACGTACCTGCACCGTGCGGGCCGCACCGGTCGCGCCGGCAAGACGGGCATCGCGGTCACGTTCGTGGACTGGGAAGACCTGCACAAGTGGGCCCTCATCAACCGCGCACTCGAGTTCGGTCAGCCCGAGCCCGTCGAGACGTACTCGTCGAGCCCGCACCTGTACACCGACCTCGACATTCCCGAGGGGACGAAGGGTCGCCTGGTCACCAAGCCCAAGACGCAGTCGGTGAAGACGCAGCGCCCGCAGCGTGCGGCCGACGCCGCCGCGGAAGGCACCTCGGAGGGCACGACCAAGCGTCGGCGCCGCCGTCGCCGGGCCGCGGATGCCGAGACGGTCGGTTCGACGTTCGTGGAGGGCGCCGAGGCGCCTGCCGAGGGCACGAGCGCTCCTGCCGTCACCCGTGACGCGGAGGGCGCGGGCACCCACGACGGAGCGGGCAAGGAGCACCACGACGGCAAGCCGGCTCCGAGCCGTCGCCGCCGCCGCCGCCGGGGCGGCTCGGGTGGCGGGGCTGCGGCTCCGGCCGCCGGCGCCTGAAAGACATCGAAGGGGGATGCTGCTGATGCGGCATCCCCCTTCGTCATGCCCATGACCCTCAGGGGTATCGCGGTGCGCTTCCCGTGCCCTGTGCGATCAGGCGGGCGACCATCTCGTCGCTCGTGGTGTTCTCGCCGGGGCGATTGGGTTTGCCCGCGCCGTGGTAGTCACTCGAACCGGTGATGATGAGGTCATGATCTGCGGCGATGCGGCGCAGCATCCGCTTGCCGTCCTCGGTGTTCTCGCGGTGCTCCACCTCGAACCCACCGAGACCGGCGGCGATGAGGCGTTCGATCAAGGCAAGCGGCAGCAGTCGGTCGCGGCCGGCCGTGGCCGGGTGCGCGATGATGGGCACGCCGCCGGCGCCGACGATCAGACGCACGGCCGTGAGCGGGTCGGGCGCATAGTGCGGCTCGTAGTAGCCCTCGCGCGGATGCAGGATGCCGTCGAACGCCTCCGTGCGGTCGCGCACGATGCCCCGGGCGACGAGCGCGTCGGCGATGTGCGGACGGCCGACGGTGGCATCCGCCGTGGTCTGGGCGAGCACATCGTCCCAGCTCAGGTCGTAGTCACGGCCGATGTTGCGCACGATCCGGGCGGCACGGCCGATCCGGTCGTCGCGGATGCGATCGGTCTCGGCACGCAGCGCGGCATCCTCGGGGTCGAACAGGTACCCGAGCACGTGCACGCTGCGCCACTCGTACTTGGCTGACATCTCCATGCCGGGAATGAACGTCATCCCCAGGTGCACGGCCATGTCGCCTGCCTCCTGCCAGCCGGTGGTCCGGTCGTGGTCGGTCAGGGCGACGGTGCGCAGCCCGTGGGCGTGCGCCTGCCGCACCACCTGCTCCGGCGCTTCCGTGCCATCGGAGTGGTTCGAATGCAGGTGCAGGTCGCTGGGCCCCTGGAACCGCGCCGCGGCGTGCATCGTCATGCTCTGAGCGTACCGAGCGCAGCGCAGGCACAGGTCGGAGTCAGGGTGATCACAGCGGCTGCACCTAGGCTCGGAGGCGATGTTTCGACTTCTCGGGATCCTGATCACGGTGCTGTACGCGATCGCCACCGCCGTCGTGGTCTGGCCGCAGTTCTTCCACCTTGAGCACACCTACCCCATCGCCCAGCTGGTGTCGGTGCGCGGGGCGGTCACCGCGGGCTTCCTCGGTGTGGCACTGCTGTTCGCCCTGCTGCTGTTCGCCCGGCCGCTGCGCGGCTTTGCGGCATCCATGCTCATCGTCTCGCTGTTGGGTGCGCTCGCGGGGGGAGCGATCGGGGTGACGCGCGGCTTCGGTGCGGATTCGCTGCCGCAGAAGACCGAGAGCAGCGTGCGAGTGATGACGTGGAACACGGCCGGGGAGGCGGTGTCGGCCGATGCGATCGCGGCGGAGGTTCTCGCGCAGGAGGCCGACATCGTCGCGTTGCCGGAGACATCGGAGGCGGTCGGCGAGCGGATCGCGATCGCGCTGCGAGAGCAGGGCCATCCGATGTGGGTGCACCACGTGCAGTACCGGCCCGAGATCGCAAACGGTCCGCAGGCGTGGCAGACCACGATCCTCATCTCCCCCGACCTGGGCGACTACTCGGTGATCGAGTCGTCGGCCGACGGGTCGAGCAACACCGGCTCGGTGCCGAGCGCGGTCGCGATGCCGGTCGATGGCACCGGCCCGACCGTCGTCGCCGTGCACGCAGTGGCGCCCCGCGCGGAGGATATGCCGCGCTGGCGTTCAGATCTGGCCTGGATCGCCGATCAATGCCCCGGCGGGAATGTGATCCTCGCCGGTGACTTCAACGCCACCGTCGACCACATGGCCGGCTTCGGCGTGGACGGCGGCGACATGGGGGCCTGCCGGGATGTGGCCACGCGCACGGGCAACGGCATGGTGGGCACCTGGCCGGCGGAGCTGCCCGAACTCGTCGGGGTGCCCATCGATCACGTGATGACCAGCGACGCGTGGACGCCGAGCGGATCGATCGTGCTCGACGATGCCGGCGGCAGCGATCACCGTGCCCTGGTGGCGCAGTTGGAGCCTGCCGGAGACTGAGCACTGTTTCTGCACCCGTGCGGATGCAGTGTGCCCAGGCGCCTGTCGGACGCGGGTGAGAGGATGGGGGCATGAGTAGCGCAGAAAACGGCACCGTCGCCGACACCCAGGCGACGCAGACGCAGAACACCAATCGCAAGCAGCCGTTCCCCCAGGGATTCCTCGACACGATCTCGACCGGCTGGGCGGACCGTCCCGAATCACTGCCGGCGCCGCGGGAGCAGGCATCCTATGCCGCGGCGCGTCGTGACGCGGTCTCGAAGGCGTTCCCCGGCCAGCGTCTGGTGGTGCCCGCCGGCTCGCTCAAGCAGCGCAGCAACGACACCGACTACCCGTTCCGCGCTCACTCGGCCTTCCTGCACCTGACCGGGTGGGCCGAAGACAGCGAGCCCGACTCGCTGCTCGTCTTCGAGCCGACCGACGACGGCCACGACGTCACCCTGTACTTCCGTGAGCGCGCCGACCGCACCACCTCGGAGTTCTACTCCGACGCCACGATCGGCGAGTTCTGGATCGGCCCGCGTCCGTCGCTGGCCGGTGTGGCCGCCGATCTCGACCTGGCGACCGCACACATCGACACCTTCGTCGCCGGCGATGACGACCACACGGTCGATGTGGACGACGCACTGACGACGTTCGTCTCGGAGCTGCGCCTCGTCAAGGACGAGTTCGAGATCTCCGAGATGCGCAACGCCGTCGAGGTGACCCGCCTCGGCTTCGACGACGTCATCGCCGACCTCGGCAAGGCGATCGCCCACCCGCGCGGCGAGCGCATCGTCGAGGGCGTCTTCCACCAGCGCGCCCGCAGCGACGGCAACTGGGAGGGCTACGACACGATCGCCGCCTCCGGCCCGCACGCCTGCTACCTGCACTGGACTCGCAACGACGGCGCCGTGGTGCCCGGCGACCTCATCCTCATCGATGCTGGCGTCGAGGTCGACAGCATGTACACCGCCGACATCACCCGCACGCTGCCGGTGAACGGCACGTTCTCCGAGGTGCAGCGTCGCGTGTACGAGACGGTGCTCGAGGCGGCCGATGCCGCGTTCGCCGCCGCGCGCCCCGGGGTGCGGTTCCGTGCCGTGCACGAGGCCGCCATGGCCGTGATCGCGCGCCGCACCGCCGAGTGGGGCCTGCTGCCGGTGACGGCCGAAGAGGCGCTGGATGCCGACAAGGGCGGCCAGCAGCGCCGGTACATGGTGCACGGCACGAGCCACCACCTCGGCATCGACGTGCACGACTGCGCGCAGGCGCGTCGCGAGATGTACTACGACGGCATCCTGGAGCCGGGGATGGTCTTCACGATCGAGCCCGGCCTGTACTTCCAGATCGATGACCAGACCGTGCCCGAGGAGTACCGCGGCATCGGTGTGCGCATCGAAGACGACATCCTGATGACCGAGGACGGCCCGGTGAACCTCTCGGCCGACATCCCGCGCACGGCGGACGACGTCGAGGCGTGGATCGCTCGCCTGAAGGTCTGAGCGACGTCGGCGGATGCGGGCTGAGCGACGCGAGGGAGCGCCTGTCAATGCATGATGGGCAGCTCGAGATCGACGCGCCGCTCGCCCGCATGCTGATCGCAGCGCGCTTTCCCGAATGGGCGGATGCGGCAGTGCTGCCCGTGACAGGCGCGGGCACGGTCAATCGCATCTTCCGTGTGGGCGAGACGGCGGCGGCGCGGTTTCCGCTGTTGCCGGAGTCGGTGGAGGTTCTGCAGGCAGAAGCCGAGGCGCTGAGCGCGTTCGCCGAGCGCTCCCCCGTTGCGGCGCCGCGACCGCTCGGGATCGGGCAGCCGGATGTGCGCTACCCGTCGGCGTGGGCGGTGCAGACCTGGGTGGCGGGCGATGTCGCCGATCCGGTGTCGCTACAGGCATCCGATCGTTTCGCCGATGATCTTGCCGCGCTGATTCGTGCGCTGCGGGCGATGCCAACGGGCGGACGCGGCTTCGATGGGCGAGGGCGTGGCGGCGTCTTGGCAGATCACGATGACTGGGTGGCTCACTGCATCGCACAGAGCTCGGGGCTCGTCGACACGACCCGGGTCGCCGCGCTGTGGCGGATGCTGCGCGAGATCGCCCCCGCCGCGGAACTCGCGATGAGCCATCGCGACCTCACCCCACCCAACCTGCTGGTCGCCGATGGTCGCCTCGTCGGCGTGCTCGACGGCGGCGCATTCGGGCCCGCGGATCCCGCGCTCGATCTCGTCGCCGCCTGGCATCTGCTGGATGCCGACCGTCGCAACCGGTTGCGAAGAGGGCTTGGGATGAGCACGGCGGAATGGTTGCTCGGCGCCGGATGGGCGCTGCAACAAGCGATGGGGCTCATCTGGTACTACCCAGCGACGAACCCGCCTATGGCGCAGCTGGGGCGTACGACGATGGCGCGGCTGCTGGACGACGAGGAGTTGAGCGGGTTGGCACACTCGGTGTCATAGATTTGTACCAATGTCTGAGGTTCATGATTCACTGAATCATGGCAATTTTCACCGATATCGAACGGCAGGTCGCAACGCTGCGCACCCTGCTCGGAGATGATGTCGGTGCCGACGATCTCGCTGCGCGAATGTCGGCCCTGAGCGGCGATCAGCTTGTGGAGACCCTCGAGCACGCGGCGGCCGTCGCGCGCTGCGTCGAACGGATCAGTATCGTCGGCGCGGGAGTGGCCGCCCACAGATCCGGCCGCGGGGCCGGCCACTCTGGCCTCGCGCAGTCGCGAGGACACCGCAGCCCTGCCGCGCTCGTGCAGGAGATCGCGGGCGTGGGGCGCGCAGAGGCGCAGCGACACGTACGCCTCGGCGTCGTCGTGCTCGAGAGCGGCGGATCCGACGAGGCACCCGCGGCGACGGATGACGATGCGGATGCACAGTCGAACGACCAGCAGGAGTCCACACCACTCCCCTGGCACGCTCCGCTCACCTCGGCGCTCCTCGCCGCCGAAATCTCGTCGGTGCAGCACGAGGCGATCCTCCGCGGGCTGGGCGAACCGCCGGCCGAGAGCGACGGCGCCGACGCGGTGGAGGGCGACGCGGGCGCGGATGCGGTGGAGGCCTGGCGGTGCGCGGCAGAGCTGCTGATCACCGAGTCCCACCTGCGCACAGTCGAGGAGCTGCGCCAAGCTGCGCGCACAATGCGCGACCGGCTCGATCCGGATGGCGCGGCACGGCGGTTCCGCGAACGCTTCGAGCGCCGATCGTTTCGCATGTGGGTCGACCCCGACGGCGTGCAGCACGGACATATCACCTTCGACGACGAGGGCGGCGCGTGGATGACCACCATTCGCGACGCCGCGCTGCGACCGCGCCGCGGTGGCCCACGTTTCGTCGACGAAGAAGAACGCGAGCGTGCAGAGGCGCTGGCTACCGACAGCAGAAGCAACGAGCAACTGGGCTATGACCTCTTGCTCGATGTGCTGCGCGCCGGCGCTCTGGCAGACGCCGAATCCGTCTTCGGCACCCGGCAGGCGGGCGTGCGGATCGTGCGGGTCGTCGACAGCACGACCGGAGCCCGCATCTCAGAGCACACCGAGGACTACCTCACGCCCCTTCCCGCTGCCGCCGTCGACCAGCGCGTCTGCGATACCGGCACGATCCAGGTCACCGTTGATCGGAGCGGCAACCCGCTCGACGTGGGGCGCGAGCACCGGTTGTTCACCCCGCGTCAGCGTGTCGCCCTCGCCACCCGCGATGGCGGATGCTGTTGGCGCGGATGCGACCGACCCGCCTCGTTCTGCGAAGCACACCACATCGATGCCTGGACCGCCGAAGGTGGCCGCACCGACGTGGATCGCGGCATCCTGTTGTGCCGCTATCACCACATGCAGCTCCACCACGGCGGGTGGCGCATCACACGCGACGGCCGTGAGGACTTCCGGTTGCACCCTCCCGGAGACGCGCCGCCCGTCCCGCTCCCTCGGCGCACCGCGCTCAGCTACCGGTGGGCTGGCATCGATCCTCCGCCTCGACGATTTCCGCCGACGGGGTGAGCAGTGAACTCGCAGGATGCCGTCAGAGCTGCGCACCCTCGCCGCGAATGAACTCGATGACGATCGGCGCCAACCCGGCGCCCGTCTCAGCGGCCGAACGCTTCTGCCCCTTCACCTCGAACGAATGGCCACCGCCCTCAATCCACTCGATCCGCGCATCCTGACACGAGGCCACCGCCTCTTCCAGCTGCGACAGCGGCTGCACGAACGGATCATTGGTGCCCTCGAGGAACAGCTGCGCGGGAGCGACAGCAGGCAGATGCTCCACCCGCAGGCGATCCGGCTTTCCTGGCGGGTGCAGCGGATACCCGAGATAGACCAGCCCATTCACCGCCAGGCCCTCCGCCGCCGCCATCGACGCCATCCGTCCGCCATACGACTTGCCACACGCCCACACCCGCGCACCCGGCGCCAACTCCCGCACCCGCGCCACGACAGCAGACCAGGTGAGAATCGCGTGCGCGGCGGGCCCCGGCATCCGCCGCCCCGCCTCCACATACGGAAAGTTGAACCGCGCCGTCGCCAATCCATCCGCCCGCAGCGCCTCGGCGAACCCGACGAGGAACGGATGATCCATCCCCGCCCCAGCACCGTGCGCGATCACCACGACATCCGACGGCTCGTCGGGCGCATCCCACGCCAGGGACACCTCCAGCTCACCGGCAGGCAACGCCACAGGCACCTTCACGGCCGCGCTCCGGGCATGCGCATGACCTGCCCTCGCGCAGCGCGCACCGTGCCCACCGTCACCACCACGAGATGGATCAGGCACACGAGCACGTACAGCATGATCGGAATGCCGAGCGGAAAGAACCCCACCGCCGGGCCAGGACTGATCAGCCTCGGGATCGTCAGCGCGAACTGCAGCACCAGCAGCGCGGTCGACACGAGCAGAAAGATCGTGCCCCACCGCTTCGCCGACGCGGCATTCGCCTTCGCAAGCGGCCCCTGCACCGACAGCGTGCCGTACGCGGCGACCATCGCACCACCGGCCGCCAGCGGCCCCAGCAACGGGATCGGCAGCAACACGAGAAAACCCAGCGCCCAGGCCGACGCACCTGTCGCCGGGCGCCCGGCAGACGCCGTCATCGGCCGTCCGGGGACGACCCCGACGGTGCAGCGCCCGCCGCACCCGGGTCCTCAGCGCTCGCATCGTCCAGCGCGGGAGCGGCGCTGGATGCGGCCTGAGGAGCGGATGCGTCGGCGCCGGACGCTTCGGCCAGAGGATGCTCCACAGCGGGCGGCTCCGCGACAGGCGGCTCGGCAGCAGGCGGCTCGGTCGCAGGCGGCTCGGCTGCAGGCGGCTGAGCAGCCGGCGGCTGGGTGCCAGGGGCGGGCACGCCGCCCTGCGGAATCCGCTCGCCATACCGGGGAGGCTCGCTCAGATCCACCGGCGCCCGCGTCGGCGCGGGCCGCGCGGTTCCGAGCAACTGACGCGCCTTCGCCAGCGACGACGGCTGCACGTACACCTCGTAATGGTCGGCGGCCATCTGCGTCACACTCGCGAAATCACGACGGCGCCGCACGATCGAATAGGTCACCAGGCTCATGATCATGCCCAGCGCCACACCGATGAAGATGAACCCGAGGAACAGCGAGATCGGCGCCTCAGGGTTGCCGAACAGCATGATCGCCGAGAGGAAGAGTCCGATGAGCACACCGTTGATCGCGCCCGAACGCGCGGCAGCGGCATAGCCCAGCCGGCCGGTCACCCGCTCGATCGTGCGAACGCTCTGGCCGACGATCGCGATGTCGCGCGCCGGCACCTCACCGGCGATCAGCGTGGACACCGCCTTCTGCGCGGCCTCGTAATCGCGCATCGACACGACCATCTCGCCGACTTCGGCGCCGTTCCCCAACCGATTCAGCATGCTCATGCGCCCATTGTTCCATGCGGTCTGATGACGGGGCTGGGCACCGCGACCGGCGCCGACATAGCGCCGCCGCGCCACGAGCCGCCGACTACGCTGGAGAGGTGAGCACACAACGGGTATTCGTCGCGCGCCTGGCAGGCACCGCCGTCTTCGACCCCGTGGGCGACCGGCTCGGCAAAGTCCGAGATGTCGTCATCGTGTACCGAAGTACCGCCGCTCCGCGCGTCATCGGCCTCGTGGTCGAGATCCCCGGTCGCCGACAGGTCTTCCTCTCGATCGGACGGGTCACCTCGATCCGCGCTGGCCAGGTGATCAGCACCGGGCTGATCAACGTGCGCCGCTTCCAGCCGCGCCCCGGAGAGGTGCGCGTGCTGGCGGAGTTCCTCGGCCGCCGCGTGCGCCTGGTCGACGGCGGCGGCACCGCCGTCATCGAAGACGTCGCGATCGAACAGGACCGGCACGGAGAGTGGGCGATCAGCCAGCTGTTCCTTCGTAAGGCGAAGACCAGCGCCTCCCCGTTCGCGAAGGGACCGACCACCTTCGCGACCTGGAACGAGGTCACCGAGCTGCACGACACCGGCGAGTCGCAGTCGGCCGAGCAGCTCATCGCCAGCTACTCCGAGATGCACGCCGCCGACCTCGCCACCAGCCTGCTCGAACTGCCCCAGCAGCGCCGCATCGAGGTCGCCGAGGAGCTTCCCGATGAGCGTCTCGCCGACGCCCTCGAGGAGATGCCCGAAGATGACCAGCTGAGCATCCTCGACCGCCTCGGCGACGAACGCGCCGCCGACATCCTCGACGAGATGGAACCCGACGACGCGGCCGACCTGCTCGCGCAGCTGCCACCGAAGCGCCTCGAGCACCTGCTGCAGCTGATGGAGCCGGAAGAGGCAGAGGACGTGCGGATGCTGCTGCGCTATGGCGCAGACACCGCCGGCGGTCTGATGACGCCGGAGCCCATCGTGCTCTCTGCCGATGCCACCGTCGCCGAAGCCCTCGCGCTGATCCGCCGGCACGAGCTGCATCCGGCCCTCGCGGCGGCCGTCTTCGTCACGCTGCCCCCGTTCGAGACGCCGACCGGCCGCCTGCTCGGCGTCGTGCACTTCCAGCGGATGCTGCGCTACCCGCCGCACGAGCGCCTCGGGGCGATCCTCGACGACACGCTCGAAGCTGTGTCGGTGACCGCCTCTGCCGCAGAGGTGGCGCGCATGCTCGCCAGCTACGACCTCGTCTCATTGCCCGTGGTGGATGCCGCGCATCGCCTCGTCGGTGTGGTCAGCGTCGACGACGTGCTCGACTACCTGCTGCCGGACGACTGGCGCACGCACGACGCAGAAGAACCGGAACCGACAGGAGGTGCACGCTGATGGCCCGCTCCCCTCGCCTGGACACACCGCTGAGCCGCAGCAGCGCGGTGGGCCGCAGCGCCCCCGCGGCGCCGTCGCGCGACCGCTTCGGCCGCTTCACCGAATGGGTCGCCCGCGCGATGGGCACCCCGGCCTTCCTCGTGCTGCTCACGCTGTTCTGCGTGCTGTGGATCGTCTGGAACAGCACCGCGCCCGACCATCTGCGCTTCGACGACGCCGCGCTCGGCTTCACGGCGCTCACCCTCATGCTGTCGCTGCAGGCCTCATACGCCGCCCCGCTGATCCTGCTCGCCCAGAACCGGCAGGATGACCGCGACCGGGTGCAGATCGAGCAGGACCGCCAGCGCGCCGAGCGCAACCTCGCCGACACCGAGTACCTGGCCCGGGAGATCGTCGCCCTGCGCCTCGCCCTCGAGGAGCGCAGTTCGCAGGCGGTCACCCGCGACGTGCTGCGCAATGAGCTCAAGGCGATCCTCGCCGAGCTCGACCACACTCCCGACGAGAAGCAGCCGTGACCGCTGAGCGGGTGCGGGCAGCCGTCGCGGCGGTCACCGACCCGGAGCTGCGCCGCCCGATCGGTGAGCTCAACATGGTGCGTGAGATCACCGTCGACGGCGAGCGGGCACAGGTCGCGATCGCACTCACGATCGTCGGATGCCCCGCAGCCCAACGCATCGAAGACGACGTGCGACGTGCGGCGGCCTCCGTCGAAGGCATCACCGAGGTGGGTGTGGCCGTCGGTGTGATGACCCCCGAAGAGCGTCGCGCGCTCACGGAGAAGCTGCGTGACGGTCGCCCCGCACGGCAGATGCCCTTCGGACCGGATTCACTGACCCGCGTCATCCTTGTTTCCAGCGGCAAGGGCGGGGTCGGCAAGTCGACCCTCACCGCGAACCTCGCAGTCGCGCTCGCTGGGCGCGGTCTGCGCATCGGTCTGGTGGATGCCGACGTGCATGGCTTCTCCATCCCCGGGCTGCTCGGCATCGCTCCCGGCACCCAGCCCACGCGCATCGACGACCTCATGCTGCCGCCGGTGGCCTACGACGTGAAGACCGTCTCGATCGGCATGTTCCTGCGCGAGGGTGAAGCGGTCGTCGCCTGGCGCGGTCCCATGCTGCACCGCACTGTGCAGCAGTTCCTCACCGACGTGTACTTCGGCGACCTCGACATCCTGCTCATCGACATGCCGCCCGGGACGGGCGACATCGCCATCTCGATCGGTCAGCTGCTGCCGCACGCCGAGGTGCTCGTCGTGACCACGCCGCAGCCCGCCGCGGCTGAGGTCGCGATCCGCAGTGGTCTCGTGGCCCGGCAGACCGGTCAGCGGGTGATTGGCGTGATCGAGAACATGGCGCCGCTGGCGCTGCCCGACGGCACCGTGCTCGACCTGTTCGGCTCGGGTGGCGGCGAGGCGGTCGCCGACGCCCTCTCCGCGGACGGCGATGACGTGCCCCTGCTGGCATCGGTGCCGCTGAGCGCGGCGCTGCGCCACGGCGGTGACGACGGGATCCCGGTGGTCATCGGCGCGCCGGACGATCACTCAGCGCAGGTGATCGACCGCCTCGCAGCGACGGTCGCCAATCGCGGGCGCGGGCTCAGCGGTCGCAGCCTGCCGGTGCGGCTGAGCTGACTCAGGTCGCTTCGGCGTCGAACGGCGGCGGGCTGGTGCGCGAGAACGCGCTGCGGGTGAACGGCGACGACGCGCTGCGCGGCTTCTCAGCCGTCGCGGTGGAGACCGGCTTCTCGGCGGCCGGTGCGGACTCGGTGAACGACGGCTCTTCGAAGAGTGCGTCGCGGATGATCCGTCGGGGGTCGTACTGGCGCGGGTCGAGCTTGCGCCAGTCGACGTCATCGATCTCGGGGCCGAGCTCATCGCGCATCTTGCTGCGGGTGTCGCGCAGGTACTCCCCCGCCCGACGGACGAACTTGGCGAAGGCCTCCGCGGCCTTCGGGAGGCGCTCGGGACCGATGATGAGCATCGCCACCACGCCGATCAGCAGCAGCTTGTCAAAGGTGAGCCCGAACTCCATGCATACAGGCTACTCGCCGCGCCTGCCCGCGTGATCCACTCTGCGCACCTAATCTGGTAACACACCCCCATCCCGCAGGAGAGCAGCGATGAGCGATCACGACGCGAATGCCCGATTCGTCCGCGAGACCACCGTCGAACCGGCGCCGATCGCCCGCGCCCGCGCACACGCCGTCGAGCTCGGCGCCGCCCCCGTCAGCCCGGCCGTCGGCGCGCAGCTGTCCGTGCTCGCGGCAGCGACCGGTGCCCGGTCGATCGTCGAGATCGGTACTGGAGCAGGTGTCTCGGGCCTGTGGCTGCTGCGGGGTGCTCCCCAGGCCGTGCTGACCACGATCGACAACGAACCCGAGCACCTCGCGGCCGCACGCCAGGCGTTCTCCGACGCCAAAGTGCCGCCCGCCCGTGCCCGCTTCATCACGGGTCGCGCCGCCGACGTGCTGCCGCGCATGAACGAGAGCTCCTACGACATCGTCCTGGTCGACGCCGACGCCGAGAATGTCATCGACTACGTGGGGCACGGCCTGCGCCTGGTGCGCCCCGGCGGGCTCGTGCTCGTGCCACGCGTGCTGGCTGGCGGCAAGGTCGCCGATCCCGTGCAGCGGGATGCGGTGACGGCGGCGTATCGCTCGCTCATCCAGGAGACGCAGGAGTCGGCTGCGGTGCTCGCAGCACTGTCGACCACCGGTGAGGGCCTGTTGCAGCTGGCCCGCGTCGCGGAGTAACCGAGACAGCCCAGACAGCCCAGACATGCAAGAAGGGCGACGGATCAGATCCGTCGCCCTTCTTCGGTCGGGTCAGGCCGCGCTCACGACGGCGCTGAGCACGTCGTGAAGCTCCTTCGCTTCATCGTCGTTCACCGACACGACCAGGCGGCCGCCTCCTTCGAGCGGAACCCGCACGATGATGAGTCGCCCCTCCTTCACGGCCTCCATCGGTCCGTCGCCGGTCCTCGGCTTCATCGCTGCCATCGTGGCCCCTTTCCTCGGTGGTATGCATCAAGTTTATCGGTAGGCTTCCGCCCCGGATGTTCGCCTGCTCACGGGACCTGCCAGTACTCCCGGGCGATGCCGTACATGCCGAGGATCCACAGCCACTGCCCGACAAGGCACGCGACGAGCACGCCGATCCGGTACACCCGCGAGCGCGGTACCGCCACCGCTCCCCACAGCGGTGTGAGCGGCAGGAGCAGGCGGAACAGGCTGGACTGGGGGAAGAAGACGGCCAGCAGATAGAGCACGTAGCTCGCGGTCCACAGTCTCAGGTCCGCGCCCAGACGGCGCACGGCGCGGGCCTGCGACAGCACCCAGGCCGTGGCGGTAACGAGCAGCGCGAGCGCGATCCAACCGACCCAGCCGGGCATGCCCCACTGCGTGAACCAGAACTCGGCGCCCTGCACGAACCCCTCGAACGGCACGAACTGTGCGACGGGGTCGGCCAGCCAGTTGCGCCGCCATGACAGTTCGGTCTGCAGGTAGGCATCCGGGGTGCCGGTGACGACGCCCGCAATGATCTGCCACGAGAAGCCGACGGCGGTGGCAAGCGCACCGAGCGCGACGATGTGCACCACCTCGCGGGCCGGCAGCGGATCGCGGCGGCGCTGCGACCAGCGCAGGATGCCGTGCAGGCCGAGGAACAGCGCGAACGCAAGGATGCCGGGCCGGGTGTATCCCATCACCGGAATGAGCAGATACAGCCACCCGTAGCGGCGACGCGAGACGAGGTCGAGCGCGATCAGCAACAGCAGGATGAACAGCGATTCGGCGTACCCGACCTGAAAGAGCGCGGCGAGCGGGCCCATCGCGAAGAAGGTCACCGCCCACATCGATGCCGAACGGCCGATCCGACCGCGCAGCAGCCGGTACAGCGCGAGGCACGCGAGGTAGCCGCAGGTGAGGGAGACGACGAACGCCCCCGCACCCCAGACTCCAAAGCCGACGTACTTGGCGAGGTATGCGAACACGGGCATGAAGGCCCAGGCGTTCTCAGCGACCTCCCCGGATTCGGTTCGCGGCAGCACACTCGGGTAGCCGTTCTCGGCGACGAGCCAGTACCACTGGGCATCCCAGCCGAGCACGAAGTCATCGAGACCCGGGTCCGGGCCGAACCGTGACGCGGCCGTCGACATCGACGCCGCCAGCAGCAGGAAGCCGGTGGTGATCAGCCGGGCGACGAGGTAGATGACCGCGATGCGCGCCGCCACAGGCAGGCGCATCCACGGGCGCACGGCGCCGGTCAGGACGCGGTCAGCCACGCACGCAGCCCGCGCTCGACGTCGTCGATCTGCCGCAGCGGCACCCGCTCCTGGTCGTGGTGCGCGAGATGCGGGTCACCGGGGCCGTAGTTCACTGCGGGGATGCCGAGGGCCGAGAAGCGGGCGACATCGGTCCAGCCGTACTTCGGCTTCGCCTCGGCGCCGACGGCGGCGAGGAACTGCCGGGCGATCGGAGCATCGAGGCCAGGACGCGCGCCGTCTGCGGCATCCGTGATCTCGACCTCGAATCCGGCGAAGACGTTGCGCACGTGCGCTTCTGCCTCCGCACTGTCCTTGCTGGGCGCGAAACGGTAGTTGACCTCGACCTCGCACAGGTCGGGGATGACGTTGCCGGCGACGCCGCCGCTGATCTTCACGGCGCTGAGCCCCTCGCGGTAGTCGAGCCCCTCGACCGCGACCTCACGAGCACGGTACTCGGCAAGGCGCGCGAGCACCGGCGCCGCGCGGTGGATGGCGTTCTCACCCACCCAGGCCCTGGCACTGTGGGCGCGCACGCCGTGGGTGCGCACGACCGCGCGCAGGGTGCCGTTGCATCCCCCCTCGACGGTGCCGTTGGACGGCTCGCCGAGGATGGCGAAGTCGGCCTGGAAGAGATCGGGGCGCGCGGCTGAGAGCAGGTTCAGGCCGTTCTTGGATGCCTCGACCTCCTCGTTGTCGTACCACATCCAGGTGATGTCGACCGCGGGGGCGGTGAGCTCGGCGGCGAGCTTGAGCTGCACGGCCACCCCCGCCTTCATGTCGACGGTGCCCCGACCCCAGAGGAACGGCTCGCCGTCGACGTCGATGTCGCGGGTGGGCACGTTGTCGTTGATCGGGACGGTGTCGATGTGGCCGGCGATGACGACCCGCTGATCGCGACCGAGGGTCGTGCGCGCGACGATGGTGTTGCCGTGGCGGGTCACCTCGAGGTGGGGGTACGCACGCACCGCCGCCTCGATCTCGTCAGCGAGGTGCGTCTCATCGCCCGAGACGCTGGGGATGTCACAGATCGCCCTGGTCAGGTCGACGGAGGACACGGTCAGATCGAGCACCATGGCCCCAGCCTAGACGCGCGTCCGGTTCGTCCGCCCCACGTAACGACGCCGTATCGTCGGCTAGCGTGGAGGGCATGAGCACTGCGCGCATTGCCTGGGGCACCGGCCTGACCACGACCGCCGACGACGGGACCATCCTTGACGCCTGGTTCCCGGAGCTGGGGCTCGGTACGCAGGACCCAGAAGACGCGGATGCCGCCGTCGACAGCCTCACCGCGCAGTCCGGGGCTGACCCGCGCCGGGCCGTCACCGTGCAGCCCGTGCAGCTGGTGATCGACCTGGACTCCCCCGTGTCCTCGACGGCCGACGCGTACCTGCGGCTGCAGCTGCTGTCGCGCCTGTTAGTGCGCCCCAACGAGCTCAGCCTCGACGACATCTTCGGACACCTGCCCACCGTGGCTTGGACCAACGCCGGGCCGATGCTTCCCGCCGACGCCGACCGCCTGCAGCCGGCGCTGCGCCGCGAGGGTATCCAGGTGCAGGGGCTGGACAAGTTCCCGCGGCTGACGGACTACGTCCAGCCTGCGGGTGTGCGCATCGCCGACGCCTCCCGGGTGCGCCTGGGCGCACACCTGGCTCCTGGGACGACGGTCATGCACGAGGGCTTCGTGAACTTCAACGCCGGCACGCTCGGGGCCTCGATGGTCGAGGGGCGCATCTCGCAGGGCGTCGTGGTCGGCGACGGCAGCGACATCGGCGGCGGCGCATCCATCATGGGCACGCTCTCGGGCGGCGGTCAGCACCGCGTCTCGATCGGCGCGCGCACCCTGCTCGGCGCGAACGCCGGTATCGGCATCTCGCTCGGTGACGATTGCATCGTCGAGGCGGGACTGTATGTGACCGCCGGCACGAAGGTGGTGCTGGTCGACGCGGCCCCCACCGCCGACGGCAGCCGCCCCACCGTCAAGGCCGCGGAGCTCTCCGGCCGAAACGGCCTGCTGTTCCGCCGCAACTCGGTCACCGGCGCCGTCGAGGCGAAGTCCCGGGCCGGCGTGGGCGTCACCCTGAACGAGGCGCTGCACGCCTGACAGCGGCATTCCACACATGACAACGCAACGCCGCCGGGCTCTCGCCACGGCGGCGTTGCGTTGAGAGATCGCCTCAGCCTCCGAAGGCGGCCAGCACCTCGTCGAGGGTCACGCCGCGGTGGCTCATCCGCGGGGTCGGCACCTCATCGGCCGTCGGATTGCGCACCAGGAAGTTACGCTCGATGAACGCCAGGTCGGCGGAGTCGACCGTTCCGCTGAGATCGATGTCGGCGGAACGGTTCGCGCTGCCCCGTGCATCACGCACGGCAATCGCGTCCAGGATGTCGACCACGTCATCATTGTTGACGTCTCCGGCGGTGAGCATCGGCAGGATCGACACGGTCGTGCCGGTCGATCGACCGTCCGCGGCGGTGGCGGCGAGATCCAGCGGCTGATTCCAGGTGAGATGCCCGGGCACAGTGATCTTCAGGCGCCAGGGCTCCTCCCGAACCGGAAGTCCGCCCACATCGAGCGCGCCGTCGGCAGAGACATGCAGCTCGGCCGTCGTGCCGTCTGCCGCGGTCACCGTGGCGTCAACGTCGGCCGCTGTGAGGTCGATGTCCGGGTTCAAGGCGCCGTCGGGGCCAAGGAGTCCCTGCGCGTACATGCCGCCGGTCACCCGCGACGTGGGCGCAAGCGCCTCGACCGTATCGAAGTATCGCTGCATCTGCGGAGTCGAGCCGTCCGTGCGCGTGACATAGGTGCTCACGGTCGCGAAGCCCGTGGTCGCGGCGGCGATCGTATCCGGCACCTCGAAGACGAGGTCGATCAGAGGCAGGTCGTCACCGGTGTACTCCTTCGGACCGTCGAACACCACGGGCACGCTGAGTTTGCTCACCGATGCGCTCGTCTTTGTGATCGTCATGTCGCCGGAGATGCGGCCATACTCGGCGAAGGCGTCCTGGGCAACAGCTTTCACGACCCGGGTGTCACGCGGATTGAAGTAGGCCTCGACCCGCATCTGCCCGAATCTGTCGGCGTTGCGCGTCGTGAACGACATCGTCACCTGTTCGCCGGGCGCGGCGACGCGGGCGTCGGTGGCGCCGAGCACGTACGGCTGCGACTCACGGAACCACATCGACTCCACACGGCGGCCGATGTTGCCTGCGGCGTCGGTGCCGAGGAACCGGTGCGACTGCACGGCGCTGGGCAGCAGCGTGATGTCGGTGGAGACCGTCCCGTCGGTTGCGGGGTGCACGGCCTTGTACGGCATGATGTTCGCCGAGAACAGCTGCACGAGGTTGTCGGACTGGTCGATGTCGATGCCGGCGGCACGGATCGCTTCCACGTCCGGATCGACCAGCGATCCGGTCAGCGTGAACCCTGACTGTCCCTGTCGGAACTCGTTCACCGTCGATTCGTCGAACGCCGTCGTGAACGTCGGTGCGGTGGTGTCGACGTAGAAGTCGACGGTGCGGCTGAACTCGGTGCCGCTGTCATCGGTGCCCACCAGGTGCAGGATGTGTGCCCCCGGCGCCACGGTGACCGTCTTGTGCCCGATCGGGAAGTTCTTGTCGCCCGTGAGCGGCAGGTAGTCGCCGTACCAGGCAAACGGGCCGTAGCGCAGGCCATCTCGCATCAGCAGCGGATCGATGCCGCCGAGGTACCCGATGTCCTCCCCTGTCTCGGCATCGGCCAGGAACAGGTCGAGCGTGCGGGTGGGGGTCGCGACGCCGACCGAGAACTTCAGGGCAGGGTCGAACGAGTCGGTCGAGGTGGTCATCACGGGCTTGATCGTGGTGAAGTCCGAGATCTCAGCGTCGTCGATGCGCAGCCCCAGCGGCAGCCGCAGCGGCTCCTTCTCACCCGGTACCGCGACGGCCACGAAAGCGCCGTACGTGCCGTCTGCCACGCCCTCGGGCACGGTGACGGTCACGGTGACCTTCTTCGTCTTGCCCGCTCCGACCTTCACCTGAGAAGGAAGGTCGACTCGGATGCCGGATTCCGCGATGTCTCCGGTGCCCGCACCGTGTTCGGTGTCATATGTCAGCGCGTACGTCTGGCTGGCGGATCCACGGTTGGTGACCTCGATCGTGCGGCTCACCGTGCTCGACGACCGGCTGGGCAGCATGCCCAAGGACAAGGCACCGGTGATGTCGTCCATCGCCGCACTGCCGCGCTGCGCGGGCATCCACAGCTCGTCGATGACCTGCGCGTCAACCGTGCCAGCGATCGCCTGGCGGGGATCGACCTGCCCGGCGCCTGACTCGAAGACGCCGCTGTCGTCGCGGAGATCGTCGGCGGTGTTCATCAGTCGGGTCTTCACGTCGGCCGGCGCCAGTCCGGGTTCCTCCTGGACCATGAGTGCCACCAGCCCGGAGACGAAGGGCGTCGCCATCGAGGTGCCCGACTTGCGACCATAGGCCTCGCTATAGGGAATCTCCGCCTTCGGGTCGACATCCCAGGTTGGCACGCTCGACATCACCGACACCCCGGGTGCAGTGATCTCGGGTTTGATGTCAGTCGTACCGTTCGCCGGGCCGCGCGAGCTGAATCCGGCCAGCCGGTCTGCATCGGTGACGATGCTGTCCAGTGCGCCGAAGGTCACTTCGCCGCTACCCTCGGTGAGGGCCGCTCGAAGGGCAGCGCCGTCGGATGCGGTGGTACCGAACATCGGCACATACGAATCGCTCTCACCGAGGAAGACGTCGATGGGGCCCTCCTCGCGGTTGTTCACCACGATGGCCCCGGCCGCACCGCGGTTCCGCGCGCCGGCGACCATATCGGTGAACGTCGCCGTGCCGCGCTGGATCAGTACGAACTTGCCGGTGACGACCTTGCCTTTGTAGCCGGTCGCGGTGCCGTCCCCGACATCGACGAGGTCGAACGTCTGACCCGCGAGGGACGTGATCGAGGCGTCGTCGCGCTTCTGAGCGATCAGCCGCAGCTCAGCAGCAGCGTGCGCAACGCTCGCCCGCACGGTCGCCAGGGTCAGGGGGCTGTCATTCGCGCCGACGGTGATCGCCAGGGCAGAGGTGCCGGGTGACCCGAGGGTGGCGGCGCCGGCCTCGCCGTCGTTGCCCGCGGCGATCACGGTGATCACCCCCGCGAGGGTGAGGTTGTCGGCGGCGACGCTGAGGGGTGAACGGTGGTCGTTGTACGAGCCGCCCAGCGACATGTTCACGACATCCATGCCGTCCGCCAGCGCACGTTCCATGCCCTCGAGGATGTCTTCCGTGCTGCCGCCGCCATAGGGGCCAAGCACGCGATAGCCGTAGATGTCCGCTCCGGGCGCGATCCCGTACGCGGAGCGTCCGCCGAAGGTGTCGTCCTGTCCCGCGATGATGCCGGCCACGTGCGTGCCGTGACTTGTGTAGTAGGTCGCGCCGCGTACTTTCTCGGGCCGCCCGGACGCCTTCCAGTCGGCGTACGTGCTCTCCATCGGGTCGTCGTCGCCGTCAACGGCGTCGTAGCCGCCCCGGTAGGCGTCCTTCAGCGCCGGGTGGTTGTAGTCGATGCCGGTGTCCAGCACGCCCACCTTGACTCCCCTGCCGTCGACGCCGTCGGCATGCAGTGCGGCGACCTCGTCATAGGTGGCGCCGCCCCCGGTGAGCCCGGTTTCCGCGTCGCCCGCGGGCAAGCTGACCGCGATGGTCTCATTCGGCCAGATCGACGCCACGTCTGGTGCCGCAAGCAGCCCGGCCAACTCGGAGCCCTTGGCCCGCACGACGACGGCATTGAGGGCATCCTCGTAGCGCTGCATCACCTTGAGGCCCTGCTTCTTCGCCGCCGCCTGCAAACGCTTCTGCGAGGCTGCGACCGCCTTCTCGGCGTCCTTCTGCGAGAGGCTCTCGCCGTCGAGAGCCGCCAGAGCGCGGGCAGTCGCCGGCACCGGCTGCCGAAGCAGTACCACGTACTCGGCAACCGTGTCGGATGACAGGTCGACCCCGTCAGCGACGTGGATCTCATCCGGCGCGGCGAGGGAGGTCGCAGCGGCGAGCGCGCGACGCTCTGCTGCGGTGGTGGAGGCGAGCACCTCAGAGGCGTCGGGCAGGGCGGTGGCGAACGCGGATGCCGGCACGAGCAGTGTGCCGAGCATCGCGGTCACCGCGACGGTGACGCCGAACGCGGTGCGGCGGGGATGGGGAGACATGTGGGTGACCTTCTCGTGGGAGTGAATGGGTTCCTGGCATAACTGTGCCACCGCGTCGTTGGCGTATGGTGTCGTATACGCGCCATGGCTACTTGTCGACGCCCGTTCCCTCAGACGGTGCACGGCGCGCGCGGCAGAGTGGAGAGTGTGATGGGACTGGATGTGCTGGGGCTCGGGATCGTCGAGCACCGCGTGTACGAGTACCTCGTGCGACACCGCTCGCGCACGGCCGATGACATCTGCGCCGACCTCAGTCTGCGGCCATCTCAGGTTGCCGCCGCGGTCGCCGCGCTCAGCAATCGCGGTCTCGTGGCGAGGGAGGGCACCGACCGCGGCCATCTCGTCGCCGCACCCCCCGATGTCGCCCTGGGCGCGCTCATCCTCGATCACGAAGACCGGCTGCGGCAGGCCGAGACCGAGATGCTCGCGCTGGAGCAGCTCTATCGCGACGCCGGCACGGGCGAAGCGGACGTCGTGGACATCGTGCGCGGACGCGAGGCGGTGGGCCACCGGTTCAACCAGCTGCAGCGCAGTGCCCGCAGCGAGGTGCTCATGTTCGTCAAAGGCGACATCGTGGCGATCGACCGCGACGAGAACGTCGAGGAGGAACTGGCACGCCAGCGGGGCATCCGCTACCGCTACGTGCTCGAGCGATCGCGACTCGAGGCGCCCGGCATGCTCGAAGCAGTGCGCGGCGCGATCCAGGGCGGGCTTGAGGTGCGCGTCGCGGGCGAGCTGCCGACACGGATGATCGTCGTCGACCGCACCATCGCCATGGTGCCAGCGGCAGCTGACGGCGAGGATCAGTCGACCGGCGCTCTGCTGTTGCACGCCGGCGGCCTTATCGGACTCGCGCTCTCGCTCTTCGAGCGCACATGGCAGTCGGCTGCACACCTCGTAGCCGGCGAGGTGAGCGGTGTCGACGAGGTCGACCTTGATGTCGAGGAGCGCGAGGTCCTCGTGCTCATGGATGCCGGCCTCACCGACCGCGCCATCGGCCAGCGCATGGGCACCTCGGTGCGCACCGTCCAACGTCGGGTGCGCGAACTCATGGATCGCGCTGACGTGGAGACCCGTCTGCAGCTCGGCGTGGCCGCGGTGCGCCGCGGCTGGCTGTGATGCCCCCAACTAGCGCTGAGCGGACTACTCAGGCTCCCCCTGGTAGACTGATGCAGTTGTCCGCCCTGCGGGCAATGCGTCGTCGACACGGAGTCTGCGAAGACTGCAGCGAGCACCAGCTCCCTACCGGCACCTGACCGGCCTTTCGCACGGCGAACCGATGCGCATTCCTGCGCCGTCGCCATCCTCGACCTTCCGCACGACCGACGTCGTGCACCATTGGAGTATTCCTATGCCCACCTTCCTTGAACTCGGCGTGCCCGCCGCCCTCGCCTCTGTACTGGCCGCTGACGGCAAGACCGAGGCGTTCGCGATCCAGCGCGACACGCTCCCCGACTCCCTCGCCGGCCGCGACCTGCTCGGCCGTGGCCGCACCGGCAGCGGCAAGACCATCGCGTTCGCGCTGCCGCTCGTGGCACGCCTGGCGGCATCCACCCGCACCACCCGTCCTGGCCACCCCCGCGGGCTCGTGCTCGCGCCGACCCGCGAGCTGGCCACGCAGATCGCCGCGACCGTGGCACCCCTCGCCAAGGCGGCCGGCCTGCGCGTGACCACCGTGTTCGGCGGCGTCAGCCAGCGCCCCCAGGAGCAGGCGCTGCGTGCCGGCGTCGACATCGTCGTCGCCTGCCCCGGACGCCTCGAAGACCTCATGAAGCAGAAGGTCGTCTCCCTCGATGCCGTCGAGGTGACCGTGCTCGATGAGGCCGACCACATGGCCGATCTCGGCTTCCTGCCCGGCGTCACCCGCATCCTCAGCGCAACGCCCGCCGACGGCCAGCGCCTGCTCTTCAGCGCCACCCTCGACCGCGGCATCGACACCCTCGCTCGCCGCTTCCTCTCGAACGCGGTCAGCCACGAGGTCGACGAGGCCAGCGTGCCCGTGGGTGAGATGACCCACCGCGTGCTGCTCGCGGCCGACGCCGAGAGCAAGAAGACCCTCGTGCAGGATCTCGCGTCCGGCACCGGACGTCGCATCCTCTTCACCCGCACCAAGCACCAGGCCAAGAAGCTCGCCAAGCAGCTGACCGCGGCGGGCATCCCCTCGGTCGACCTGCACGGCAACCTCGGCCAGAACGCGCGTGAGCGCAACCTCGCCGCCTTCTCCGCTGACCCGGCGGATGGTGGCGTGCGGGTGCTCGTGGCGACCGACGTCGCCGCCCGTGGCGTGCACGTCGACGAGGTCGAACTCGTCGTGCACGTCGACCCGCCCGTCGAGCACAAGGCGTACCTGCACCGCTCCGGCCGCACCGCGCGCGCCGGTGCCGCCGGCACCGTCGTCACCGTGGTGATGCCCGAACAGCGCCGCGACGTGAAGGACCTGCTGCGCAAGGCGCAGATCACCGCCGCCCTCGAGCCGGTCACCGACGAGATCGTCGCCGGACTGGTCGGCGAGCGCGCCGCGAAGGTGAAGCCGGCCCCGGCCGCGCGCCCCGCCGCGCAGAAGCAGGGCGGAAATGCTGGCGGCCGCAGCGGCGCCGTGGATGCCTCCGAGGGCGCCACCCGCGCGGGCGGTTCGCGTCGACGTCGCGGCGGCCGCGGCAAGGGCGCGCAGACCGGCGCGCAGGGCACGCAGGGACGTGCCCAGCAGGCATCCCGTGAGGCGCAGCCGGCGCCGCGCGGCGCGCACACCCCGCGTGGTGGCGCGCAGAGCACCACCGGCCGCGGCTCGCAGTCTCCGGCCGGGCACGCCCGTGCCGCGCACGAGTCGCCGCGTCCCGCGCACCACGAGCCGCGCCGTCAGGGCTCGCGTCGCGCCAGCCGCCCGCAGGGCCACTGACACGGGCACCCCGCCGCTCACGCAGAAGGCCGGCCCCGTCCTCGGACGGTGCCGGCCTTCGCGGTATCGGGCGACGCTCAGCGCGTCGGGAAGTCCCGCTCAGCCGAGCCCACGTACAGCTGCTGCGGGCGCCCGATCTTGGTCTGCGGGTCGAGCTGCAGCTCACGCCACTGCGCCAGCCAGCCGGGCAGGCGGCCGATCGCGAACAGCACGGTGAACATGCGCGTCGGGAAGCCCATGGCCTTGTAGATGACGCCGGTGTAGAAGTCGACGTTCGGGTACAGACGACGCTCACGGAAGTAGTCGTCGGCGAGCGCGATCTCCTCGAGCTCCTTGGCGAGATCCAGCAGCGGGTCGCTCACGCCCAGCGAGGCGAGCACCTCGTCTGCGGCCTCCTTGACGAGCTTGGCGCGCGGGTCGTAGTTCTTGTAGACCCGGTGGCCGAAGCCCATCAGCTTGACGCCGTCTTCCTTGTTCTTCACCCGCTCGACGAAGCGCTGCACGCTCTGACCCGACTCACGGATCTGCCCGAGCATGGTGAGCACGGCCTCGTTGGCACCACCGTGCAGCGGGCCCGACAGGGCCTGGATGCCGGCAGAGATCGAGGCGAACTGGTTCGCTCCGGTGGAGCCGACCAGACGCACGGTCGACGTGGAGGCGTTCTGCTCGTGGTCCTCATGCAGGATGAGCAGCAGCTCGAGCGCCTTCGACATGACCGGGTTGACCTCGTAGGGCTCCGAGTGCACACCGAAGTTCAGCTTGAGGAAGTTGTCGACGAAGCTCAGCGAGTTATCCGGGTACAGGAATGCCTGCCCGACGCTCTTCTTGTGCGCGTAGGCCGCGATCACCGGGAGCTTGGCCAGCATGCGCACCATGTTCAGTTCGACATGCTCGGGGTTGTGCGGGTCGGTCTGGCCCTCGTAGTAGGTCGACAGCGCCGCGACGGCAGATGACAGCACCGACATCGGGTGCGCGGTGTGCGGCAGCGCCGAGAAGAAGTGCTTCAGGTCTTCATGCAGCAGTGTGTGGCGACGGATGCGCTCATCGAAGTCGGCGAGCTGGTCGGGAGTCGGCAGCTCACCGTAGATGAGCAGCCAGGCGACCTCGAGGTAGCTGCAGTTCTTCGCGATCTGCTCGATCGGATACCCGCGATAGCGAAGGATGCCCTTGTCGCCGTCGATGAAGGTGATCTCCGACTTCGTGGAGGCGGTGTTCACGAACCCGTAGTCCAGGCCGGTGAAGCCGGTCTGCCGCGTCAGCGTCGAGAAGTCGATGCTGTCGTTGCCGCTCGTCGCGCGCAGCACGGGGAACTCCGCCTTCGTCTCACCGATCGTGAGAGTCGCCTTCTCCGGCTGTCCTGCGCTCACGCGAAGCCTCCTGCTGGGTCGATGTCGGGGGCGATGTTCGGCGCAGGCGCGCCGTGGCCCGCAGGCCACATCGCTTTTACAGCCTAGTGCGCGGGGTGACCTACTGTCACAATCGCCAAGAGATCAGCGACTTCGAAGGAGGAATGCTACAGGGCGTGCGCGTTCAGTCGCTCCGCGGCCGCGCGGATGCGATCGGTCGGCGCGGTCAGCGACAGCCGGATGTGTTCGCCAGAGCTCTGGCCGTAGAAGTGGCCGGGGCCGGCCAGGATGCCGAGGTCGGCCAGGACGCCGAGCGACTCCCACGCATCCTTGCCCTCGGTGGCCCACAGGTACAGCCCCGCCTCGGAGCCGTCGATGCGGAACCCGGCGGCCTCGAGAGCCGGGCGCAGCAGCTCGCGCCGCTCGCGATACAGCGCCTTCTGCGCGGCGACATGCTCGTCGTCGCCGAGCGCGACCGCCATGGCGTGCTGCACCGGTGCGGGAGGCATGAGCCCCAGGTGCTTGCGCGCGGTCAACAGCTCCGCGATGACGCTCTTGCATCCGGCGACGAACGCCGCCCGGTACCCGGCGAGGTTGGACTGCTTGCTCAGCGAGTAGACACTGAGCAGGTTCGCCCGCCTGCCACCCGTGACCCGCGGGTCGAGCACCGACGGCACCGGCTCGTGCGCCCACGGCCCGTCCCAGCCGAGTTCGGCGTAGCACTCGTCGCTGGCGAGCACGGCACCCAGTTCGCGGGCGCGCGTGACGGCCGCGGCGAGTTCGGCGGTCGTCCAGGTGCGGCCATCGGGGTTGCCGGGGGTGTTGATCCAGATGAGCTTGGTGCCCTCCGGCCATGCGGCGGGATCGTCCATGGCGACCGGCGTGGCACCGGCGACCTTCGCACCGACCTCGTAGGTCGGGTAGGCGACGCTCGGGTGCACGACGATGTCGCCCGGACCGAGGCCGAGGAGCGTCGGCAGCAGCGCGACGAGTTCTTTGGATCCGACGGTCGGCAGGACGTTCGCGGTGCTCAGGTCGGGCACGCCACGACGACGCGCATACCAGTCGACGATCGCCTCACGCAGCGCGGGGGTGCCGACGGTCTGCGGGTAGGCGTGCGCGTCGGTCGCCTCGGCGAGCGCGCGCCGGATCACCTCAGGTGTGGGATCGACGGGCGAACCGATCGACAGGTCGACGATGCCGTCAGGATGCTGCGCTGCCCGTTCGCGGTAGGGAACGACCGCGTCCCACGGGTAGTCGTCGAGGTCGCGGACGCCCACTTACTCGCCCTGGGGCGGGAGCGCGGCGACGATCGGGTGGTCGAAGGAGTACACGCCGACCTTGGCTGCGCCACCCGGCGAGCCGATCTCTTCGAAGAACTCGACGTTGGCCTTGTAGTAGTCGGCCCACTCCTCGGGGAGGTCGTCTTCGTAGTAGATGGCCTCGACGGGGCAGACCGGTTCGCAGGCGCCGCAGTCCACGCACTCGTCGGGGTGGATATAGAGCGAACGCTCGCCCTCGTAGATGCAGTCCACGGGACATTCGTCGATGCAGGCGCGGTCCTTGACATCGACGCAGGGAAGAGCGATCACATACGTCACAGTGTCAGTCTACGACCCCTCGTGCGCATGCGGACCTGACGCACCCTGCGCAGACGACGTCGACGCCGCCGACTGCGCCGACAGGCTACGCAGGCGCGAGAAGTCAGGCCAGGCGACGACGAGCACCACGATGCCGCCGATGAGGTACGTCCAGATGTTGCCGAGCGCGGTGTTCGGCACCACGATCGAGCCGCCCGGCCCTCGCTGCGAGATGATCAGCACGAGCGCCACCATGCCCACGCCGGCGGCGAGCGCAGCCCAGCGATCACCGGTGAGCGCGCGGAGTGCCACCAGCAGCGCGGCACAGGCGATCGCGCCGAGGATGAGCCCGACGGGGATCACTCCCCAGGTGTACGCGTGCGCGATCGTGGCGGCCACGCCATACACGCCACCGATCACGGCGGCGGCGAGCCAGGAGACACCACGAGAGAGCGCTGCTTTCACGCTGCTCAGCCTACCGGCCCGGTCGCAGCGACCTTCAGACGGCCCAGCCGAGCAGGCGCAGCACCGCGGCGACGACTGCGGCGGCGATCACGACCACGAGGAACGACTGCCGCAGCCACAACAGGCCGCCCGCGACGAGGACGGCCGGCACACGGGCATCCACGATGATCGCCTGGCCGTCGCCGAGCGACTGCACGGCCACGAGCGCCGACAGCAGCGCGACGGTGAGCAGGTCGGAGATCCGCGCGGGGCGGGGCGCCTCCATGACGGAAGCGGGCACGAGATAGCCGAAGGCCTTCCACGCCACACAGATGCAGGCGGCGAGCAGGACGGCGGTCCACACGGTCATCAGATCTTCTCCTGCCCGGTGCGGGCAGTGCCGAACCAGTTGAACCAGCCCACGATGACGGCCACGAGAGCTGCCACCAGCACGGGCATGCCGGGCATGAGCACCGGGGTCAGGGAGGCGGCGACGACGGCGGCGGCGACACCGACGACGATCGCCTGCCGTTGCTTGAGCCGCGGCCACAGCAGAGCGAGGAAGGCGGCTGCCGCCGCAGCATCCAGGCCCCACTGCTTGGGGTCACCGAGCACGTCGCCGAGGAGCGCGCCGATCAGGGTGGTGGCGTTCCACCCGAGGAAGATGCCGACGCCGGTGACCCAGAAGCCGAGCAGGCGCAGCCGGGGGTCGTCCTGTGAGATCGCGACTGCCGTGGATTCGTCGATCGTGAAGTGCGCGGCGAGCGCACGGCGCCGAAAGCCCCGACCGATGATCGGCGACATCCGCATGCCATACGCGAGATTGCGCACACCCAGCAAAGCCGCCGAAGCGACAGCCGCAGGGAGCGCGGCCACACCCCCGGCGGCGAAGACACCCACGAAGGCGAACTGCGAGCCACCGGTGAACATCAGCAGGCTCAGCACACAGGCCTGCCAGACATCAAGGCCAGCGGCCACCGCGAGCGCCCCGAAGCTGATGCCGTAGGCGCTGGTGGCGACGGCGACGCCGAGCCCCTCGCGCCAGACCTCGCGGCGCGCGTGGGCGTCGATGTCGGCGTCATCCACCGTTCGATTCTCTGAACGCACGTCTATCATTCTGAACAACGGGTGGGATGGCCGTCAAGTCGAACGATCGTTTGGAATACTGAACACCATGGATGATCTCCGCGAACGCATCGCCCGATCCCTGCGCCGCGAACGTGAGGCCCACGGCATCTCGGTCTCCGAGCTCGCCCGGCGGGCAGGTGTGTCGAAGGCGACGGTCTCGCAGCTCGAGAGCGGCGCGGGCAACCCCAGCGTCGAGACGCTGTGGGCGCTGGGCGACGCCCTCGGCGTGCCGTTCGCGACCCTCGTCGACCGACCCGCCGACGGGCCCACCCTCATCCGGGCCGCCGATCTCGCGGCCGGAGCACCGCAGGTGCCGTCCGCCGACGCGCCGTACAGCGCCACCCTGCTCTCGGCTAGCCCTCCGGGGGCCCGCCGAGATCTCTACGTCATCCGCGCCGAGCCGGGCGAGCCACGTCGATCGACGCCGCACCACCAGGGCACGACCGAGCATGTGGTGCTGTTGTCTGGTGAGGCACGGATCGGTCCGGCAGACGCGCCGGAGGTGCTCTCCCCCGGCGACTACCTCAGCTACCGCGGCGATGCACCGCACATCTTCGAGGCTCTCGCACCCGGCACGTCGGCTGTGCTGATCACCGAACTGCGCTGATCGCCGCGCCGGGGCTGGGCGTCGCTCAGTACCAGTTCACGGCCTGCGAGTGCGACCACGCCGCGCACGGCGAGCCGTACACCGAAGAGATGTAGCCCAGGCCCCAGACGATCTGCGTCGTGGCGTTGGTCGCCCAGTCGCTGCCTGCCGAGGCCATCTTGCTGCCGGGCAGCGCCTGCGGGATTCCCGTCGCGCCGGAGGGGTTGAACGCCTGGTAGTTCCAGCCGGACTCCTTGTTCCACAGCGACACGAGGCAGGAGAACTCGCCGGAGCCCCAGCCGTACTGGCTTGAGGCCAGGCGCTGGGCGGTCGCCTTCGCCCCGGCGACGGTGTTTCCCTCTGCCAGCGCAGCCGCGGCGGCAGCGGCCCTCTCCTTCGCCGCCTTCTCCTCGGCGGCACGTTTGGCCTCTGCGGCGGCCTTCTTCTCCTTGGCCACGGTGAAAGCCTTCTTCAGCGCCGCGGTCTCATCCTGGACAGCGGCGATCTCAGCCTCGGTGTCGACGGCCAGAGCGGCCACGACGATGTCGGGCATCCGCATACGCTCCTCGAGCGCATCCAGGTTCGCCTTCACCTCCGCGGTGTCGACCGTGGTCGGCGTCTCGCCCAGGTCGAGATCGGCCTCGGCGACGTCTGCACCGAGCGCCTCGGCCGTCTCCAGCGCGTCGGTGCCCTCGGCGATGGTCAGCGCGGCGCGATCGCTGTAGCGGCCGAGCGGTTCGGTGGCGGCAGCGGCAGCCGCGGTCGAGGCGATTCCGCCGGTGAGGGTCAGGGCGAGTACAGCGCCGGCGACAGCGGTCAGGACCGCGAGGGGACGACGGCCGGAGGCAGCGTCGGAGGCACGCCGAAGTGCGCGGGTGTTCGAATGCATGGGGTTCGACTTTCGGGTCGTCGTACGCCGTCGGGTGGGAGGCCCATCGGGAGCGGCTCCTCGGCGCAAGTCATCGAGTCTGCGCCACGACCCTGAGCGAAATCTTCCCGCCACCTGGATGTTTCATGCGAGCGCACCCAGATCTCTCGCCATCGCCGAGACCCCGGGTACGCGTCGAGACCCCGCCCTGCGGATGACTGCAGGGCGGGGTCTCGACGATAAAACGGGGTCTCGGCGGGGCCGAGGTGGGGTCAGGCGTTGGCGTCCTGACGCTTCAGGCGCGATGCCTCACGGCCACGCGTGGTGGCATCCAGGATCACCTTGCGGATGCGCACCTGCTCCGGCGTCACCTCGACGCATTCGTCGTCGCGGGCGAACTCCAGGCTCTCCTCCAGCGAGAGCTGACGCGGCGGCGTCATCGACTCGAACGTGTCGGCCGTGGAGGAGCGCATGTTGGTGAGCTTCTTCTCCTTGGTGATGTTCACATCCATGTCATCGCTGCGCGAGTTCTCGCCGATGACCATGCCCTCGTAGACCTCCTGCGTGGGCTGCACGAAGAAGCTCATCCGCTCCTGCAGGGCGATGATCGCGAACGGGGTGACCACACCGGAGCGGTCGGCGACGATCGAGCCGTTCTGACGCGTGACGATGTGACCCGCCCACGGCTCGTAGCCGTGCGAGATCGCGTTCGCGATGCCGGTGCCGCGCGTGGTGGTGAGGAACTCGGTGCGGAAGCCGATCAGACCGCGCGAGGGAACGATGAACTCCATGCGCACCCAGCCGGTGCCGTGGTTGATCATGTTGTCCATGCGGCCCTTGCGGTTCGCCAGCAGCTGCGTGATCGCCCCGAGGTATTCCTCCGGGGCGTCCACGGTAAGGTGCTCGAACGGCTCGTAGGTCTTGCCGTCGATCTTCTTCGTGACCACCTGCGGCTTGCCGACAGTCAGCTCGAAGCCCTCGCGACGCATGTTCTCGACGAGGATGGCCAGAGCGAGCTCGCCGCGGCCCTGCACCTCCCAGGCATCCGGGCGTCCGATGTCGACGACCTTGAGCGAGACGTTACCGATCAGCTCACGGTCGAGGCGGTCCTTCACCATGCGGGCGGTGAGCTTGTGCCCCTTGACCTTGCCGACCAGCGGCGAGGTGTTCGTGCCGATCGTCATCGAGATGGCGGGGTCGTCGACCGTGATGGCCGGCAGCGGGCGCACATCCTCGGGGTCGGCGATGGTCTCACCGATGGTGATGTCTTCGAAACCGGCGATGGCGACGATGTCACCGGGGCCGGCGGACTCGGCCGGGTAGCGCTCGAGGGCGCGGGTCTTCAGCAGCTCGGTGATGCGGGCGTTGCTCGTCGTGCCGTCCGAACGCACCCACGCGACGGTCTGGCCCTTCTTCAGCGTGCCGTTGAAGACACGCAGGAGTGCGAGGCGGCCGAGGAAGGGGCTCGAGTCGAGGTTGGTGACCCAGGCCTGCAGCGGCGCCTCATCGTCGTACGAGGGGGCGGGCACGTGCTCGAGGATCGCCTCGAACAGCGGCTCGAGGTCGTCGTTGTCGGGCAGGGCACCGTCGGCGGGACGGGTGCGGGATGCTGCGCCGGCACGGCCAGAGGCGTAGACGACAGGCACGTCGAGCAGGGCGTCGACGTCAAGGTCGGGCACGTCGTCGACGAGGTCGGATGCCAGGCCCAGCAGCAGGTCGTGCGCCTCTTCCTCCACCTCGGCGATGCGGGCGTCGGGGCGGTCGGTCTTGTTGACCAGCAGGATGACCGGAAGCTTCGCCTCCAGCGCCTTGCGCAGCACGAAGCGGGTCTGCGGCAGCGGGCCCTCGGACGCGTCGACGAGCAGCACGACGCCGTCGACCATCGACAGGCCGCGCTCGACCTCACCGCCGAAATCGGCGTGGCCGGGGGTGTCGATCACGTTGATCGTGACCGGCACGTCGGTGTGGGCACCGTTGTACGTGATCGCCGTGTTCTTGGCGAGGATCGTGATGCCCTTCTCGCGCTCGAGGTCGTTGGAGTCCATGGCGCGCTCATCGACGTGAGCGTGCTCACCGAAGGAGCCGGTCTGGCGAAGCATGGCGTCCACGAGCGTGGTCTTGCCGTGGTCGACGTGCGCGACGATTGCGACGTTGCGGAGGTCAGAGCGGAGGGCGTGCGCCATGTACGAAGTCCTAAGCAGGGTGTGGGATGCGCCGGGATGCCGACGTTCCAGGATAACGCACGGTCAGAGCAGGTTCCTGAGCACCCGTCGTACGATCGGGAACGTGACCAGTCGACCCGCCCCGGCATCCGACCCGCTGGATAGCCGCTCCCCCAGCCCGACACGGCTGTGGTGGGAGATCGCGATCGTCCTGGCACTGAGCCTCGGACAGTCCGCCGTCTACTCCATCGTGCAGCTCGCCTACCGGCTCACCGACACGACACCGCTGGCCGAGCAGACCACGACGCTGAACCCCTCGCGAAGCGACCGCGAGCTGTTCGACCTCATCTATCAGGTGCTCTCGATCGGCTTCGCGCTGGTGCCGGTGCTGCTGGTGTGCTTCCTGCTGTGGCGTTCCTCCCGCCCGCACCTGGGCGCACTGGGACTCGACGGCACGAAGCCCGGTCGCGACATCGGCTCGGGCGTGCTGCTCGTGCTCGCCATCGGCATCCCCGGCCTCGGACTGTACCTGGCCGGACGCGCCCTGGGCCTGTTCGTCGCGGTGAACCCCGGCGGGCTCGACGCGCACTGGTGGACGGTGCCGATCCTGCTGCTATCGGCGGCACGCGCCTCGCTCGTCGAGGAGGTCATCGTGCTCGGCTACCTGTTCGCGCGGCTGCGCCTGCTCGGCTGGGGGCCCTGGCCGATCATCATCGCCACGTCGATCCTGCGGGCCAGCTACCACCTGTATCAGGGCCCTGGCGCGTTCATCGGCAACCTCGCGATGGGCCTGCTGTTCGGCTGGTTGTACGCGCGCTCCGGGCGACTACTGCCGTTCCTCGTCGCGCACTTCGTCATCGACGCGACCGCGTTCGTCGGTTACCCGTGGGCGGCGGCGACCTGGCCCGCCCTGTTCGGCCTGCCCGGCTGAACAGACAGCGCGAGAACCCGGTTCAGCGGGTGATGAGGATCGCCGTGATCGCCCAGATCACGATGATCGCGAGTGCTGCCAGCGCCGGCCAGTCCCAGCTGCGGCTGATCGGGGCGTCGGCGTCATCGGGCGCCGCCTGCCAGCGCTCCCGGATCTCGTCCAGCACACGGATGCCACGAGGGACGGATGCTCCCGCATCCTCGTCGCCACGCGGCGCGCGCGCCGGGCGCGAGCGGGCGGGGCCGCCCATGGCGGTCACATCGGTGCCGTCCATGAGGGTGAACACGAGCTGCCACTTCAGGTCGATGTCGCGCACGCGATCCCACCCGAACGACGTCACGCGCAGCAGGTTCGTCACCCGCGCACCGCGGGCATCGACCACCACCGAGGAGACATAACTGAGCTCATAGACGATCCACACCGCCAGCAGCACCCAGGGGGCGATCAGCAGGGTCTGCACGATGCCCGCGCGCACGAGGGCGTCGACGAGCATCACGATCGCCATGATGACGACCAGGACGAGCACCACGCGCCCCGAGACCGGACGGTAGGTCCGGCCCCGGGGCGCGTCGGTGGAGGCGTCGCTCACGCGCCGCGGCCTCCCAGTTCGATGGAGGCACCGGGGATGGCTGCGAGCAGCCGCTCGGTGTACTCCTGCTGCGGGTTGGCGAAGATCTCGTCGACCGTGCCCTGCTCGACGACGCGCCCCTTCTCCATCACGCAGACGAGGTCGCTCGATACGCGCACGACGGCGAGGTCGTGCGTGATGAACAGGTAGGTCAGGCCGAGATCGGACTGCAGATCGGCGAGCAGCTGCAGGATCTGGTCCTGCACCAGCACGTCGAGAGCCGAGACCGCCTCGTCGAGCACGACGATGTCGGGCTTGAGCGCCAGCGCACGGGCGATCGCCACGCGCTGCCGCTGTCCACCGGACAGCTCGTTCGGGTACCGGGTCATCAGCGCGCGCGGCAGCGAGACCTGGTCGAGCAGCTCGCCGACCCGTTCGCGCTGCGCCTTGGCATCGCCGACCTTGTGGATCTGCAGCGGCTCGGCGATCGTGTTGCCGATATTGCGCAGCGGGTCCAGCGAGCCGTACGGGTCCTGGAACACCGGCTGCATCCGCCGCCGCATCCCGAACGCCTGCGCGTTCGACAGCCGCGAGATGTTCGTGCCGTCGATCTCGATCGACCCCGAGGTGGGGTCTTCGAGCTTGAGCACCATCTTCGCCACCGTGGACTTGCCCGAGCCGGACTCGCCGACGAGCGCCAGCGTCTTGCCCCGAGGGATCTCAAACGAGACGTTGTCGACCGCGCGGAACGGCTCGCTGCGGAAGTTGCCCTGGCGGATCTTGTATTCCTTGACCAGGTCGGTCACGCGCACCGTCGGCGGAATGTCGGCGAGATCCTCGATGGTCTCCACACCGCGCTCCTCGACGACCGCCTGGATCCGCTGCGAGGCGAGGCTGGGCGCCGCGGCGACCAGACGCTTCGTGTACGGATGCTGCGGGTCCTCGAGGATCTGCCGGCTGGGACCGGCCTCGACGATGTTGCCGCCGTTCATCACGATGATCTTCTCGGCGCGCTCAGCGGCGAGGCCGAGGTCGTGCGTGATGAGCAGCACGGCAGTGCCGCGCTCACGGGTGAGGCTCGCCATGTGGTCGAGGATCACCCGCTGCACGGTCACGTCGAGCGCCGAGGTCGGCTCGTCGGCGATGAGCAGTTTCGGATCGGCGGCGAGGCCGATACCGATCAACGCGCGCTGACGCATACCGCCGGAGAACTGATGCGGGTACTGGTGCAGACGCTTCTCGGCATCGGCGAGACCGGCCTGCTTGAGCACCTCCACGGCTCGCTCGGTGACGGCTGCCCGCCCCTTGGCGATGCCGTTGGCGCGCACGGCTTCCTTCACCTGGAAGCCGATGCTCCACACCGGGTTGAGGCTCGACATCGGATCCTGCGGCACGAAGCCGATGTCACGGCCGCGCACCTTCTCGATCTCGTGGCGGCTGAGCGTGGTCAGCTCACGTCCATCCAGCGTGACGGACCCGTTCGTGATCGTGCCGGTGCCGGGAAGCAGGTTGACGATGGCGGTGGCCGTCGTCGACTTGCCCGAGCCCGACTCGCCCACGATCGCCAGGGTCTCCCCGGCGTACAGGTCGAACGTGACGCCGTGCAGCACCTCGTTCAGACCCTTCTCGCCGCGGAAGGCGACCTTGAGGTCACGGACGCTGAGGACCGGCGCCTCGCCGGGGTTACGAGTGGTGTCGCTCATCGGCGGGCCCTCGCCTTCGGGTCGATGGCGTCTCGGATGAGCTCGCCGAGGGTCACGAACGCCAGCACCGCGAGGGTCAGGGCGATCGACGGATAGATCAGAGCCATCGGCGCGACGCGGAGCGAGCTCTGCGCCTTGCTGATGTCCAGACCCCACGACATGACGTCACCGGGGAGTCCGACACCGAGGAACGACAACGTCGCCTCCGCCACGATCGATGCCGCAAGGCTCAGCGTGGTGACCACGAGCAGCGGGGCGATCGCGTTGGGGATGACGTGCGTGATCAGCGTGCCGAACTTCGAGCGACCCAGGGCGCGGGAGGCCATGACGTAGTCGGCCTGCCGCACACGCAGGATCTCGGCGCGCACGACACGTGCCGTGGATGCCCAGGCGAAGCCACCGATCGCGAGCGCGAGCACCCACACCGTGCGGTACTCACGGAACACGGTCATCACCACCACGGCGGCGAGGATGTACGGGATCGCGAAGAAGATGTCGCCCACGCGGGAGAGCACCGAGTCGAGCCAGCCGCCGTAGAAGCCGGCCAGGGCGCCCATGATGAGGCCGAGGATCGACGAGATCGCCGTGGCGATGAGGCCAACCGCGAGCGAGGTGCGGGCACCCCACACGATCCGGGCATAGATGTCGCAGCCCTGGAACGTGAAGCCGAGCGGGTGACCGTCGGTCGGGCCGCCGTTGCTGTTGGCCAGCTCACAGCCGTCGTTCGGCGCCACCTGGGTGAACAGCGTGGGCCACAGTGCCATGACGAGGAAGAACAGCGCCAGGACGACCGAGAACCAGAACATGGGGCGGCGGCGCAGGTCGTTCCACGCGTCACGCCACAGGTTGCTGGGCTTCTCGGCGACACGGACGGCGTCGACCGCGATGGACTGGGTCTCGACGGGAGCGACGAAGTGCTTTTGAGTCGAGGGATCAGACATAACGAATCCTTGGATCGAGCAGACCGTAGAGCAGGTCGATGAGCAGGTTCACCAGCACGTAGAGGATCACGAACACGGTGACGAACGACACCACTGTCGGTCCCTCACCGCGACGGATCGCCTCGAACAGCGTGTTGCCGACACCGGGCACGTTGAAGATTCCCTCGGTGACGGTGGCGCCGACCAGCAGCACACCGAAGTTGGTGGCCGAGTTGGTGATGACCGGGATGAGCGAGTTGCGCAGCACGTGCACGGGGATGACGCGGCGACGCGGCAGCCCCTTGCTGTAGGCGGTACGCACCCAGTCCTGGTTGAGCGTGTCGATCACCGAGCTGCGCATGAGCCGCATGCTCACGGCGTACAGGCTGAAGCCGAGCACGATGGCAGGAAGCCACAGGCCTCCCCACCCGTTGTCCGCACCGACCGTGGGCTTGAACCAGCCCCACTGGATGGCGAGGAAGTACTGGGCGAGGAACGCGACGACAAAGATCGGGATGGCGATCGCGATGAGCGCGATGATCAACGACACGTTGTCGAAGAGCTTGCCCTTGCGCAGCGCCGAGATGGTGCCGATGATGATCGCCAGTGTGAACTCGATGCCGATCGCCATGACGGCCAGTCGCCCGGTGACGGGCAGCGTCGCACCGAGCACGTCGGCGACCGAACGGCCGGAGTAGGTGGTGCCGAGATCACCCTGCAGCACACCGGTGATGTAGTACCAGTACTGCACGAGGAACGGCTGGTCGAGGTGGTACTGCTGACGCAGCTGCTCGAGCACGGCGGGGTTGGGGGTGCGCTCGCCGAACAGCGCGAGGAGGGGGTCGCCAGGCATGGCGAACACCAGGAAGTAGATGAGCAGGGTGGCTCCGAAGAAGACCGGAATCACCTGCAGAAGACGTCTCAGGATGTAACCGAGCATCCGCTGTCCCTTCGTCGGGTGGCTGAGAAAGCGTGACAGACACAGCCCTGAGGCGGTGACGGGGTTACCGTCACCGCCTCAGGGGTGAGTTCAGGTCGCTCTTTACTCAGCGGCCTTCGTGATCTCGTGGAACAGCGGCACAGAGTTCCAGCCGAACGTCACGTTGTCGACGTTCTCGCTGAAGCCACCGGTCACGTTCGAGTACCACAGCGGGATGGCGGGCAGGTCCTTGAAGAGAACCTCCTGAGCCTTCGTGAAGTCCTCGAGCTGCGCGGCAGCGTCCGGGTTGCTGATACCGGCCGAGATGAGGTCGTCGAACTCGGCGCTGGAGTAGTCACCGTCGTTCGAGCCGGCACCGGTCGCGTAGAGCGGTCCGAGGAAGTTGTACAGACCCGGGTAGTCTGCCTGCCAGCCGGAGCGAGCCGCGGTGGTGATGGTGCGGTCGTTCACCTTGGTACGCAGGTCCTGGAAGGTCGGGTACGGATCGCCCGATGCCTCGATGCCGAGCGTGTTCTTGATCTGGTTGGTCACCGCGTCGACCCAGGCGTCGTGCCCACCGTCGGCGTTGTAAGCGATCTTGAACTCGCCCTCCCACGGGGAGATGGCGTCGGCCTCGGCCCACAGTTCCTTGGCCTTCTCGGGGTCGTACTGCAGGACCTCGTTGCCCGGGATGGAGTCCGACCAACCGTCGATCACCGGCGAGGTGAAGTCGGATGCCGGGGTGCGGGTGCCGGAGAAGATCGTCTCGGTGATCTCTTCACGGTTGATGGCCATCGACAGCGCCTGGCGACGCAGCTTGCCCTCTTCGCCGTCGAAGTGCGGGAGGAACTGACCGATCGTGTACGACTGGAACACGGCCGCCGGCTGGTTGACAGCGCGGTCGCCGAGCTCGTCCTCGAAGGTGGCCAGCGCGTTGGTCGGGATGGCGTCGATGACGTCGACCTCGTTCGACTGCAGGTCGGCGTATGCGGCCTCCTGCGTGGCGTAGAACTTGATGGTCAGACCACCGTTGGCCGGCTTGCGGTCGCCCTGGTAGTCGTCGTTGCGGACCAGGTCGATCTGCACGTCGTGCTGCCAGGCGTCGGCACCGTCGATCATGTACGGGCCGTTGCCGATCGGGTTCTGACCGAAGGCCTCCATGTCCTCGAACGCGACGTCCGGGAGCGGGTAGAAGGCCGAGTAGCCCAGGCGCAGAGCGAAGTCCGAGGCGGGCTTGTTCAGCGCGATCGTGAAGGTGTAGTCGTCGACGACCTCAAGACCGGTGAGCTCCGAGTCCTCTTCCCAGCTGAAGCCCTCGATGTCCTCGAAGAAGTAGCTCGACAGCTGAGCGTTGGAGAGCTTGGCGCCCTCGTTCCACGCCTTGGTGAAGTTGTCTGCCGTGACCTCTTCACCGTTGGTGAAGGTCTGGCCCTTCTTCAGCTTGACCGTGAGGTGCTGCGGGTCGTCGGTGATGATCTCCTCGGCCATGTCGTTGACCGGAGCGCCGTCGCCGTCGTAGTAGATCAGGCCGGCGAAGATGTTGTCGAGGATCTTGCCGCCGCCGACCTCGTTGGTGTTGGTCGGGATCAGCGGGTTCTCGGGCTCGCTGCCGTTCGTGGTGATGATCGCATCGGGATCGGCTGCAGCTGCATCTCCGGTGTCACCGGTGTTGCCGCCGCCGCTCGTGCAGCCGGCGAGCGCGAGCGCGCCGATTGCGAACAGGCCGACACCCGCGAGGGTGATCTTGTTTCGCTTCACTGTGTTTCCTCCTGTGGGAACAAGGTGGCAGGCGCTCGTCGTCGAACGCACTGTCAATGTGTCGAGGCTAATCGCCACACGGGTAGATGGGGCATCCCGTTAATGAACCGTTACTGAGTCGAGTCCTGAATGCGACAGAAGGCGCCCGTCTGAACTCACTCAGACGGGCGCCTTCGGGTCAGCGCGATTCAGCTCAGGCGAATGCTTCCACCGGAGGGCAGGCGCACACGAGGTTGCGGTCACCGTAGGCCTGGTCGATCCGGCGCACCGGGGGCCAGTACTTGCCGGCGATGAGCGCGTGCACGGGATAGGCGGCCTCTTCCCGGGTGTACGGGTGGGTCCACTCCCCTGCGATGAGCGACACCGCGGTGTGCGGCGCGTTCACGAGCGGGTTGTCGTCGGCGGGCCAGCGGCCCTCGGCGGTGGCATCCGCCTCGGCCTTGATCATGATCATCGCTTCGATGAACCGCTCGATCTCGCCGAGGTCCTCGGATTCGGTGGGTTCGACCATGAGCGTGCCCGCGACCGGGAACGACATGGTCGGTGCGTGGAATCCGAAGTCGATCAGTCGCTTGGCGACGTCGTCGACCGAGATGCCGGTGGCCTCCTTGAGCGGGCGGAGGTCGAGGATGCACTCGTGCGCCACCCGGCCGTTCTCACCGGTGTACAGCACGGGGTAGTGCCCACGCAGACGCTCGGCGATGTAGTTGGCGGAGAGCACTGCGGCAGCGGTCGCGTCGCGCAGGCCGGCCGCGCCCATCATGCGCACGTACGCCCACGAGATCGGCAGGATGCCGGCGGAGCCGTACGGTGCCGCCGACACCGGTCCCCCGGCGAACGTGAAGCCGCCGGCGTGCACGTCGCTCTGCGCGAGCGGGTGCGAGGGCAGGTGCGGTGCGAGGTGCGCCTTGGCCGCCACGGGACCCACACCGGGACCACCACCACCGTGCGGGATGGCGAAGGTCTTGTGCAGGTTGAGGTGCGAGACATCACCGCCGAGGTCACCGAAGCGCGCGAAGCCGAGCAGCGCGTTGAGGTTCGCGCCGTCGACGTACACCTGGCCGCCGGCCTCGTGCACGGCCGAGGTGATCTCGACGACGTCCTGCTCGTACACGCCGTGGGTCGACGGGTAGGTGATCATCAGCGCCGCAAGCTCGTCGGCGTTCGCCGCGATCTTCGCGCGCAGGTCGTCGAGGTCGACGTTGCCCAGGTCATCGCAGGCGACGACGACGACCTTCATGCCGGCCAGCACCGCCGAGGCGGCATTGGTGCCGTGCGCCGACGACGGGATCAGGCACACGGTACGCTGCTCGTCGCCGTTGGCCAGGTGGTAGCCACGGATCGCGAGCAGCCCGGCCAGCTCACCCTGGGAGCCGGCGTTCGGCTGCAGTGAGACGGCGTCGTACCCGGTCACCTCGGCCAGCCACGCCTCGAGCTGGTCGATGAGCTGCAGGTAGCCGCCCACGTCGCTCGCGGGGGCGAAGGGGTGGATGCCTGCGAACTCGGGCCAGGTGATGGCCGCCATCTCGGTGGCGGCGTTGAGCTTCATGGTGCACGAGCCGAGTGGGATCATGCCGCGGTCGAGCGCGTAGTCGCGGTCGGCGAGGCACTTCAGGTACCGCATCATGGCCGTCTCGGAGCGGTGCACGTGGAACACCGGGTGCGTCAGGTACTCGTCCTGTCGCAGCAGCCCCTCCGGGAGCGCCCCGGTGGAACCCGCGCCGAAGAGACCGAAGACGCGCTCCTGCTGGCCGCCGAAGAGCACGGCGACGCGGTGCAGCGTGGTGATGTCGGTGGTCTCGTCGACCGAGATGCCGATGGTGTCGGCGTCGACCTGGCGCAGCAGGATGCCTGCGTCATCGTGCGCGCGGCCCACGATCTCGGCGGCGCGGCCGGGCACGCGCACCTCGATCGTGTCGAAGAACGCCTCGTGGGCGACCTCGACGCCGGCCTCGACCAGCCAGTCGCGCAGCAGCGCCGCGCGCTGCGCGACGCCGGAGGCGATCGCGCGCAGTCCATCCGGGCCGTGGTAGACCGCGTACATCGCGGCCATCACGGCCAGCAGCACCTGAGCGGTGCAGATGTTCGAGGTGGCCTTCTCGCGGCGGATGTGCTGTTCGCGCGTCTGCAGCGACAGCCGGTAGGCGGGCTTGCCGTCGGCATCCACCGAGACACCGACAAGGCGACCGGGCAGCTGACGCTCCAGGCCCGAGCGCACGGCCATGTACCCGGCGTGCGGGCCGCCGAAGCCCATCGGCACGCCGAAGCGCTGCGTGGTGCCCACGGCGACGTCGGCACCGAGCGACCCCGGCGAGGCGATCAGGGTGAGCGCGAGCAGGTCGGCGGCGACGATCGCCAGGCCACCGGCGAGGTGCGCCGCTTCGATCACCGCACTCGGGTCCCAGATGCGACCGGAGGCTGCCGGGTACTGCACGAACACGCCGAACAGCTCGGCCGGCAGCTCCGCGCCGCCGGCAAGGTCACGTTCGAGGAGCTCGATGCCCAGCGCCTCGGCACGGGTGTGCAGCAGCGCCTTGGTCTGCGGGAAGGCCCCGGCATCCACGACGAACACGTTGGTCGTGGCGCGGGATGCCCGGCGGGCGAGCAGCATTCCCTCGGCCACGGCGGTGGACTCGTCGAGCATCGACGCGTTCGCCGTGCTCAGGCCGGTGAGGTCGGCCACCATCGTCTGGAAGTTGATCAGCGCTTCCAGGCGCCCCTGCGAGATCTCGGGCTGATAGGGCGTGTACGCCGTGTACCAGGACGGGTTCTCGAGCACGTTGCGCTGGATCACGCTGGGGGTGATCGTGCCGTAGTAGCCCAGGCCGATCATCGGGGTGTTCACGGTGTTGCATGCGGCGAGCGCACGCAGCTCGGCCAGCGCCTCGGCCTCAGAGGCCGCGACCGGGATGACCGAGTCCTCATTCGCCGACGGGTCGGTGTAGATCGAACCAGGCACAGCCTGACGCATCAGCGATTCCAGCGCGTCCTGGGTCGATGAACCGTCCTCCTGGGTCGCTGAGCCTGTCGAAGCGCCCAGCGCGGACAGCATCCGGTCCTGGTCGGAGGAGGTGATTCCGATGTGACGATCGGCGAAAGAGACCACTGCGGGATCAGCCCTCCGTGAGTGCGACGTAGCCGTCGCGGTCCAACAGTCCGTCGAGGGCGCCCTCGGCGACCTCGACCTTGATCAGCCAGCCGTCCGCGAACGGTGCGGCGTTGACGAGAGCGGGGTCGGCGACGACATCCTCGTTGATCTCGACGACGACGCCGGCGACGGGCGCGTAGAGCTCGCCGACCGACTTCGTCGACTCGATCTCGCCGACGACGGCGCCGGCGGCGATCTCGGTGCCGACGGCGGGCAGCTCGACGAAGACGACGTCACCGAGCTTCTCGGCGGCGTAGTCGGTGATGCCGACGGTCACGACTCCGCCGTCGCCGGCGATCCATTCGTGCTCTTCGGTGTAGCGCAGGGCGGTGAGATCGGTCATTTCTTCCTCCGGTAGAAGGGCAGGGCGGTCACGGTCGCGGGGATCTTCGTCCCCCGCACATCCAGGAATACTGCGGTTCCCTCGTCAGCAGAAGAGGGATCGACGAAGGCCATCGCGATCGGGTGGCCAAGCGTCGGGCTCAGAGCGCCGCTGGTGATCTCACCGAGGGCGGTGCCGTCTTCGGCGACCACGGCGTAGCCGGCGCGGCCCGCGCGGCGCCCCTCGGCGACGAGGCCGACGAGCACCGGCGCGTCGGCGGCGGCATCCGTCGCCCCCTGGCCGACGAAACGCTCCTTGTCGGTCACCACGACGCGACCGAGACCCGCCTGGGCCGGCTTGGTCTCGAGCGACAGCTCGTGGCCGTAGAGCGGCATGCCGGCCTCGAGGCGCAGCGTGTCGCGAGCGGCGAGCCCGGCGGGTACGAGACCGTGCGCGGTGCCGGCGGCGCTGACGGCGTCCCACAGGGCGGTCGCGTCGGCGGCCCGGACGAGCAGCTCGAAGCCGTCCTCGCCGGTGTACCCCGTGCGGGCCAGCAGCAGCGGCTCGCCCTGGAAACGTGCGGATGCCCAGGCGTAGTACTTCTGCTCGGACCACGGGATGCTGACCTCGTCGATGCCCGCGGTGGCCGCGAGGATGGCCTCAGCGGCGGGGCCCTGCACGGCGATGAGCGCATAGTCGTCGGAGACGTCGACGACGGTGACCGCGAAGCCGTCGGTGCGGGCGGCGAGCGCCTCGCGCACCGCGTCGCGGTTGCCGGCGTTCGAGATGATCAAGTAGTCGTCGTCCTGCATCCGGTACACGATGACGTCGTCGACGATGCCGCCGTCTTCGGTGAGCAGGAGCGAGTACTTCGCCTTGCCGACGGTCATCGCCGAGAGGCGGCCGGCCAGCGCGTAGTCGAGGTAGGCGGCGGCGTCGGCGCCGCGCACCGTGAACTCGGCCATGTGCGAGATGTCGAAGATGCCCGCGGCCTCACGCACCGCGTGGTGCTCGGCGAGGTCGGACGTGTAGCGCACCGGCATCTGCCAGCCACCGAAATCGGTGAAGGATGCGCCGAGCGCCTCGTGGCGCTCGCGGAGCGGGGTGTAGCGGTCTTCGGTCACGGAGTTCTCCCGGTCGGATCGGGCGGGGCGGCGGCGGTGCCGTTCCCTGGAACTCCCCCTCTGTCATGGGCCTGAGAGTTTCGCTCCCACGTCGACCGACTCGAGGAGTCGCTGACGCCGGGTGCTTTCACCGTCGGCGGATGCCGGAGCATCACTTTTCAGAGTGGCCTGAGCTTCGCGGTACGCGTACCTGAGAGATTGGCGGGGAGGCTTGCTCCTTCGGTGCCCGGCTGCATTCACCGGAGCTCTCCCGCGAGGCTCGTTTGGCCTGTGTTCGGTTAGGCCTCCAGCATAGCGGCACGCGCCGACCCCCTAGGCTCGTCGGTGTGAAAGGCAGCCAGGGCGAACAGGATGCGATCCGCGTGGCGGTGTCGACCGTGATTTTCTCGCTCCGCTCGGCGGCGGACGGCGACCGGCTGATGCTGCCCCTCGTGCGGCGCACACGCGAACCGCATTTGGGCATGTGGGCCCTGCCTGGCGGGTGGCTGGACGTGGCCGAGAACCTCGATGATGCAGCCGCGCGCACCCTCGCGGAGACCACTGCCCTCGCGCCCAGCTACCTCGAACAGCTGTATACCTTCGGCGACGTGGACCGCGCGCCCAGCCGAACGATCTCGATCGTGTACTGGGCGCTGTTGCGGTCCGACCTCGTGGACGCCCAGCGGGCGGTCGCCGATGCGCCGGAGAACGTCGAATGGTTCGACGTGGATGCCCTCCCCGAGCTCGCCTTCGACCACCGCCGGATCGCCGAGTACGCGTTGTGGCGTCTGCGCAACAAGGTCGGATACAGCCGGATCGCCGCGGGCCTGCTGCCCGACGCCTTCACCCTGACCGAGCTGCGCGAGGTGTACGAGGCGGTACTCGGGCGGCGACTGGACCCGTCGAACTTCCGCCGTCTGCTGGAGGGCTCGGACGAACTCGTGCCAACGGACTCGTTCCGCACCGGCAAGCACCGGCCCGCCCGGCTCTACCGCTACAACGCCGACGCCTGACCCCCGCACGCTCGTCGGTCCCTGAGCGAGGCCGCCGCAGGCGCCCGAGACGAAGGGCCCTGAGCACCCGTTGGGTCCCTGAGCCTGTCGAAGGACCCTGAGCACCCGTTGGGTCCCTGAGCCTGTCGAAGGGCCCTGAGCCTGTCGAAGGTCCCTGAGCCTGTCGAAGGGCATCTTGCACTTCTGGTCAGATCGACATAATCTGATCCCGCACACTAAGTGTCGAAGTGACCAGAAGGCGGCGCCCGATGCCCACGTCCACTCTCCCGTTCCCGACGGTCGACCCGTCGGTCGACCACGCGATCCAGGCGATCGTGGCCGGCGCCTCGACGGACGCCACGTGCAGCACCGACCTCGCGGCCGGCCCCTGGGACTTCGACATCCGCCCGGGGTACGGCCCCGGCTCGTCGATGGGCGACGTGATCCCCACCGGCGCACCGCGCCAGGGCGAGCTCCCCGCCGCGTATCGCGAGGCCGACGAGGCTGAACTGCACGCACGCATCCGCGCCGCCAAGCAGACCCTCGGCGACCGTGTCGTCATCCTCGGCCACTTCTACCAGCGCGATGAGGTGGTCACGCACGCCGACTACGTGGGCGACTCGTTCCAGCTCGCCACTGCGGCCAAGGGACGCACCGACGCCGAGGCGATCGTGTTCTGCGGCGTGCACTTCATGGCCGAGACCGCCGATCTGCTCTCCAGCCCCGACCAGGCAGTGATCCTGCCCAACCTCGCCGCCGGATGCTCGATGGCCGACATGGCCGACATCGACCAGGTCGAGGAGTGCTGGGAGCAGCTCGCCGACGTGCTCGGCGACCTCGACGCACAAGACGCCGACGGCCGCGTCCCGGTGATCCCCGTCACGTACATGAACTCCTCCGCCGCGATCAAGGGCTTCGTCGGCCGCCACGGCGGCATCGTGTGCACGTCGTCGAACGCGGAGACGGTGCTGGAGTGGGCATTCGCCCGCGGCCGCCGCGTGCTCTTCTTCCCCGATCAGCACCTGGGCCGCAACACCGCCAAGGCCATGGGGGTGCCGCTCGAACGGATGCCGATGTGGAACCCCCGCAAGCCGTTGGGCGGATCCACCGCGGAAGAGCTGGCCGACGCCCAGGTCATCCTCTGGCACGGCTTCTGCTCGGTGCACCGCCGGTTCACGGTCGCGCAGATCGACCAGGCGCGGGCCGAGCACCCCGGCGTACGGGTGATCGTGCACCCCGAGTGCCCGATGGAGGTCGTGGATGCTGCCGACGAGGCCGGATCCACCGACTACATCCGCCGCGCCATCGACGCCGCGACCGAGCCCACGACCTTCGCGATCGGCACAGAGATCAACCTCGTGCGGCGCCTGGCGGCCCAGTACCCGCAGCACGAGATCTTCTGCCTCGACCCGGTGGTGTGCCCCTGCTCGACGATGTACCGCATCCACCCCGGGTACCTCGCCTGGGTGCTCGAAGAACTCGTCGCCGGCCGCACACCCAATCGCATCACCGTCAGCGACGACGTCGCCGCGCCCGCCCGCGTGGCGCTGGAGCGGATGCTCGCCGCCAAGCCCCCGGCGGCGAACTGATGGACGTCATCGTCGTCGGCAGCGGCATCGCCGGCCTGACCGCCGCCCTGCATGCCGACGCCGCAGGGCACCGCGTGCGCGTGGTCACCAAGGATGCCCTGGGCGACGGGTGCACCCCGCTCGCCCAGGGCGGGGTCGCCGGCGTCTACGGCCCCGGCGACTCGCCCCGTCTGCACGCCGAGGACACCCTGACCGCCGGCGCTGGCCTGTCTGACCCGGCCGCCGTCGACGCGCTCGTGACCGACGGCGCGGCCCGCATCGCCGAGCTCATCGCCCGCGGCACCGCGTTCGACCGCCGTCCCGACGGTTCCCTGATGCTCGGCCGCGAAGCCGCACACAGCCATCCTCGCATCGTGCACGCGGGCGGCGACGCCACCGGCGCAGCGATCGCCGCGGCCCTCAGTGCACAGACCCGCGCGAGCGGAGCGGAGGTGATCGAGCACGCCTTCCTCATCGACCTGGTGGTCGAGCACGGTGCCGTGCGCGGCATCCGTGTGCTGCGGCATGAGGAGCCCGAGACGCTCCGGGCGGATGCCGTGATCCTGGCGACCGGCGGCGCCGGCATGCTCTACGCACACACCACCAACGCCCCGGGCACCACCGGCGATGGCATCGCCGCCGCGATCCGTGCCGGTGCGGCCGTGGCCGATCTGGAGTTCATGCAGTTCCACCCGACCGTGCTCGCCGATCCCGCCGGTGGCGCGCCGTTCCTCGTCTCCGAGGCCGTCCGCGGCGAGGGCGCGGTGCTGCGCGACGCCGAGGGGCGCCGGTTCTGCTTCGACGCGCATCCCGACGGGGAGCTCGCCCCGCGCGACGTCGTGGCCCGGGCGATCGCCCGTCGCGCGGCCGAGCAGGGCGCGCCCGTGCGACTGGATGCCACCATGCTCGGCGCCGCGCGCCTGGCATCCCGGTTCCCCACGATCGACCGCGTCACCCGGGCGCGCGGGTTCGACTGGGCGAAGGAGACCCTGCCCGTCACGCCGGCCGCGCACTACCTGATGGGTGGCGTGGTGACCGACCTCGACGGCCGCACGACACTGCCCGGCCTCTTCGCCGTCGGCGAGACCGCCCGCACGGGTGTGCACGGCGCGAATCGGTTGGCATCCAACTCCCTGCTGGAGGGTGCTGTCTTCGGTGCGCGGGCTGCCGCGGCGCTCGACGCGCCCCTCACCGACTGGCCCGCGGCGATGCCCCCCGTCGCCGCGGCGCCTCCCCTCACCGCGGCCGTGCTTCCCGTGCGCCGCGCCGACCTGCAGCAGCTCATGTGGGACAAGGTCGGGTTGCTGCGCGACGATGCCGGGCTGCGAGATGCCGTGGCCCAGCTCGCCCGATGGACCGCGGATGCCGCATCCGCCGACACCGCGCGCACCCGTACCGAGTATGAAGACGCGAATCTGCTGCTGGTCGCCCGCGCCACCGCATCCGCCGCCCTCGCCCGCACCACCTCGGTCGGGGCGCACCACCGCGAACCCGCCGCCGCACCTGCCCTGATCGGAGCCTGATGCTCACCCCCGCTACGCTCACCCGCACTGTCGCGGCGGCTTTGGAGGAGGATGCCCCGTGGGGCGACCTCACCAGCACCACACTGCTGCCGGAAGAGGCCCGTGCCACGGCAGACCTCGTCGCGCGCGAGGCGGGCGTGTTCAGCGGCGGCGAGGTGTTCGCGGCCGCATTCACGCTCACCGATCCGCAGGTGACGGTCGACCTGCACGTCGGCGACGGGGATACCTTCGAGCCCGGCGATGTGCTCGCCTCGGTCACGGGGTCCGCGCGCAGCGTGCTGACCGCCGAGCGCGTCGCGTTGAACTTCGCCCAGCGGCTGAGCGGCATCGCCACCCTGACGGCGGCCTACGTTGCGGCCGTGGCCGGCACCGGGGTGCGCATCGCCGACACCAGAAAGACCACGCCCGGCCTGCGTGCCTTCGAGCGGCACGCCGTGGTGTCGGGCGGCGGCAGCAATCACCGGTACTCCCTGTCGGATGCCGTCATGGCCAAGGACAACCACCTGGCGGTGCTGCGCGCCAGCGGCGCCGACCTGGCGACGTCGCTGCGTGCGGCGTTCTCCCGGTTGCCGCACACGACGCACGTCGTCGTCGAGGTCGATCGTCTCGACCAGATCCCCGCGGTGCTCGACGGCGGTGCGCACACGGTGCTGCTCGACAACTTCGCGATCGCCGACCTGCGCACCGCGGTCGCGCTCATCGGGTCCCGCGCGACCGCGGAGGCCTCCGGCGGCGTGAACCTCGACACGGTGCGGGCGATCGCCGAGACGGGCGTCGACGTCATCTCGGTGGGGGCACTCACCCACTCGGCGCGCGCCCTCGATCTCGGGCTGGACGTGCGGATCGACTGACATGCTCTACCTCGACCACGCTGCCACCTCGCCGGTGCGCCCGGAGGTGCTCGAGGCGATGCAACCGTATCTCACCGGCGTGTTCGGCAACCCCTCCAGTCACCACACGGCGGGCGAGGCGGCCGCAGCGGCTCTCTCCGACGCCCGCGCCAGGGTCGCTCGTGTGCTCGGGATGCGCACGGGCGACGTGCTCTTCACCGCGGGCGGCACCGAGGCGAACAACCTGGCGGTGAAGGGCATCATGCTTGCCGCGCTCGGCGATGGCCGACGGCACCTGATCACCACGCCGATCGAGCACGAGTCGATTCTGGAGTCCGCCGCCTTCCTACAGCGATTCCACGGGATCGAGGTGACGCTGGTGCCCGTGGACGACGTGGGCCGCGTCAGCCCCGACCGCGTCGCCGCCGCCCTGCGCCCGGACACGGCGCTGGTCACGATCGGTCACGCGAATAACGAGATCGGCACCGTGCAGGATGCCGCGGGCCTGCGCGCGGTGACCCGCGCCCAGGGTGTTCCCCTGCACCTGGATGCCGTCCAGTCAGCGGGTTGGCTGCCGCTGGCGGGGCTGGGGGCCGACGCGCTGTCGATCGCTGGTCACAAGCTCGGCGCGCCCAAGGGCATCGGGGCGCTGGCCGTGCGCGGCCGCGTGCCGCTGGAGCCGCTGCTGCACGGCGGCGGGCAGGAGCGCGGCCGCCGCTCGGGCACCGAGAACGTCGCGGGGGCGGTGGCGCTGGCCGTCGCCCTCGAACTCGCCGAGGCCGAACGCGAGACGCTCGCCGGGACGGTGGGGGCTGCGACCTCACGGTTCATCGCCTCGGTGCTGCACGACATCCCCACCGCGCAGCTCACCGGCGCGCCCGGGCAGCGGCTGCCGGGAACGGCCAGCTTCACCTTCGCGGGGATCAGCGGTGAGGCCGTCCTGCTCGAACTCGAGCGCCGCGGCGTGATCTCCTCGAGTGGCTCGGCGTGCGCGGCCGGCAGCGATGAGCCCTCGCACGTGCTGCTGGCCTGCGGCATCGCGCCGGACATCGCCCAGAGCGCGGTGCGGTTCACCTTCGGGCGGCATCCTCTGCCGGGCGACGCGCCGGAGCGCCTGGCCGCCGTCGTGGCCGCATCGGTCTCGGCGGCCGGCACTCCCTGACCGCACCCGTAGACTCGCCTCGTGCCCGCTCCCCTCGTCACCGTCGTCGTGCCAGGGCGCGACGTCGCCGCGTTCGCGCACGCCGCGATCGCCTCACTGCAGGCGCAGTCCGAACCGCGCTGGCGCGCGCTCCTGCTCGATGACGGCTCGACCGACGACACGGGCGCGATCTTCGATGCCGCCGCCCGCGACGACCCCCGGTTCACCGTCGTGCACAACCCGGAGCCGCTCGGCCTCGGCGCGGCGCGCAACGTCGGCCTCGCTCGGGTCGACACCCCGTTCGTCGCGTTCCTCGACGGCGACGACGAGTTCACCCCGTTCGCGCTCGCGCGCACCACCCAGACCCTGCAGCGCACGGGCAGCGACTTCGTCGCCGGCGCCTACGTGCGCTCACGTTGGGACGGCGCCGGGTACCGGCCGGGGCGTGTGCAGCCGTGGGTGTCGGCAGCGACCGACCCGGAGCAGCTGCGCACGACGATTCACGAGCATCCGCCGGCATCGGCGAATGTCGTCGCCTGGTCGAAGGTCAGCCGCAGCGACTTCTGGCAACGGCGGCGCTTCCCGGAGGGTGTCGCCTATGAGGATCAGATCCTCGCGCAGGAGATGTACACCCAGGCGCGTGCCTTCGACCTCATCCCCGATGTGCTCGTGCGCTGGCGCCTCCGGGCCGATGGGACCTCGATCACACAGAGCAAGGCCCAGCTTCCGGTGTTGCACGACTACCTGTCTGCGCTGCGCGGCGGTATCGACGTGTTGCGCCGAGCCGAGGCGCACGCCGCGGTCGTCGCCCGCCTCGACCTCATCCTGTCGATGGATGTGCCACCGCTGGAGCGGATCGCGGCGGAGCATCCGGATCCGGCCTATCGCGCAGCGCTCGACGACTTCCTCGGCGAGTTGCGGGCCCTGCCCGAGTTCGCCGATGCCCGCCCCGACCCCGCACTCGCCGCTGCACTCGGATGGTGACCGCATGACCGACTACCTCGACACCCTCTTCTCGCTTACTGGGCGCACCGCCGTCGTCACCGGCGGCTCGTCGGGCATCGGCAAAGGCATCGCTCACGCGCTCGCGCACGCGGGGGCATCGGTGGTGATCGTCGCCCGCGGGGAGGAGCGTGTGACGGCGACCGTGCGCGAACTCACCGATGCCGGATGCCGCGCCGCGGGCGTCATCGGCGACCTGGGCAGCCGCGCCGGCATCCATCAGGTGGCGGATGACGCGACGCTCCCCTTCGGCGAACCCGACATCCTGGTGAACTCGGCCGGCATCAACATCCGTCCACCGTTCGCCGAGATCACCGAGGCCGACTGGGATGCCACGATGACCGTCAACGCGCTCGCGCCGTTCCTGCTGGGCCAGCACTACGCGGCAGGGATGGCAGAGCGCGGGTTCGGTCGGCTGATCCACATCAGCTCCCAGCAGGCGCACCGCGCCTTCGTCGGCAGCGGCGTCTACGGTGCGTCCAAGGGCGCCGTGCAATCGCTCATGCGCTCGGAGGCCGAGGCCTGGGGCGGCACCGGCGTGACCAGCAACGCCCTCGTGCCGGGTTTCGTGCTCACGCCGCTGAACGCCCGGCTGCAGCAGGACACCGCAGCCGTCGAGGCGCTCGCCGCGCGCACCATGATCGGCCGCAACGGGCTGCCGGATGACTTCGCTGCCGCGGCGGTGTTCCTCGCCGGGCCCGGTTCGGGTTACGTCACCGGGCAGTCACTGTTCATCGACGGCGGACTGTCCGTGCACTGACGACGCGTCAGTCGTCCGACGGGGCCCCGGCAGCGCGGGTCTCGAGCAGCGGAATCGGCGCGGTGAGCGCGGCGACCGCATCCGCTCCGGCAGCGCCCCCCGGTGCCTGGTCCGCCCGGCGCGCGGCGAATGCGGCGGGTGCCCCGGCCGGGGCGAGCGCCGCTTCGGTTCCGGCGATGCGTGAGGCAGCGACCTGCTGGGCGGCGAGTTCGGCGTAGAGGCCGTCGGCGGCGAGCAATTCGGCGTGGGTGCCGGATTCGATGATCCGACCGGCATCGAGCACGTGGATCATGTCGGCGCCCATCACCGTCGACAGGCGGTGTGCGATCGAGAGCACGGTACGGCCGCGGGCTGCCTCATCGAGCGCCTCTTGCACCACGCGCTCTGACACCGTGTCCAACGCCGACGTCGCCTCGTCGAGCAGCAGCACCGGCGGATCCTTCAGCAGCACGCGCGCGATCGCGATGCGCTGCTTCTCGCCGCCAGAGAGGCGGTAGCCGCGCTCGCCGACGACCGTGTCGTAGCCTCGCTCAAAGCCCGCGATGATGTGGTGGATGTTGGCCGCGGTGCAGGCCGCGATCAGTTCGTCGTCGGTGGCGTCGGGTTTGGCGTACAGCAGGTTCTCGCGGATCGTGGCATGGAACAGGTAGGTCTCCTGCGACACGATGCCGATGTCGTCGATGATCGACTCCTGGGTGAGCGAGCGCACATCGGCCCCGGCGAACAGGACGGCGCCGCCCGACACCTCGTACAGGCGCGGCGCGAGATAGAGCACGGTGGTCTTGCCGGCACCCGACGGCCCGACGAACGCGACGTGCTGCCCGGGCTCGGCGTCGAACGAGACGCCGTCGAGCGTGGGGCGGGCATCGGGTGCGGCATCCGGGTAGCGGAACACGACGTCGCGGAACTCGATCCGCCCGCGCGGCCCTGGGGCCTGCGCGACGGTGATGGGGTCGGGGGCGTCGGTGATCTCGGGAACGAGGTCGAGGTACTCGAAGATGCGGGCGAACAGGGCCGCCGAGGTCTGCAGGTCGAGCGCCACCCGCATCAGGCCCATGAGCGGCATGAGCAGTCGTGCTTGCACGGTGGTGAAGGCGACAACGGTTCCGGCGGTGAGCGCATCGGCGGAACCAGTGATGAGGAACCCCGCCACGAGGTAGATGATCGCCGGCACCGACGACATCATCACCTGCACGACGGCGAAGAATCCCTGACCGCTCATCGCCCGGCGCACCTGCAGGCGCACCTGGTTGCGGTTCTCCTGCTGGTAGCGCTCCGATTCGGTGCGCTGCCGGTTGAACGACTTCGACAACAGCATTCCCGAGACGCTGAGCGTCTCTTGCGTGATCGAGGTGAGCTCAGACAGCGACTCCTGCGTCTCCCCCGCGATGCGTGCACGCACCTGCCCGACGCGACGCTGCACGATCACGAGCACCGGCATCATGAACACGGCGATGAGCGTGAGTCGCCAGTCGATGAGGATCATCGCCACGAGCGAGGCGATGACCGTGACGATGTTGCCCAGGATGCTGGTGACGGTGTTGGTCAGCACACCGGAGACACCGCCGACGTCGTTCTGCAGCCGCGACTGGATGACACCGGTCTTGGTGCGCGTGAAGAAGCCCAGCTCCATCGCCTGCAGGTGCTCGAACAGCCGCACCCGCAGGTCACCGGTGACACTGTTCCCCACCGTGGAGGTGAGCCAGGTCTGCGCGACCCCGAGCGCGGCCGACAACAGGAACAGCCCGATCATCGCCGCGACCAGCTGCACGAGCAGGCCCAGCTGGGGCGACCCGCCATCGGTGGGGAACAGGGCGTCGTCGAAGATGCGCTGCACGAGCAGCGGGGGGATGACGGCGATGCCGGCGCCGAGGATCACCAGCACGACCGTGAGCACGAGCCGTGCTCGGTACGGGCGGAACAGCGCGACCACGCGGCGACCGAGGCCCTCGACCCGCGGCGCCTCGGCGTTCTGACGGCGCTGCGCGCGTTCGTCCACTCCTCGGAATGCCGGTCGTCCGCCCATGCTCATCCCGCCAGGCTACTGCGCGGACCAGACGTCGGGCCGCGCTCAGCCCAGCCCGACGACGAGATTGATGATCGAGGCGAGGATCACCGTGCCGAACAGGTAGCCGAGGGTCGTCTGCGCGATCACCACGCGGCGGATGCCGTTGCCGGTGAGGTTCGTGTCGGAGATCTGATAGGTCATGCCCAGGCCGACCGAGACGTAGACGAAGTCGGTGTACTCGGGGTCTTCGTGCTGGTTGAAGTCGATGCCGCCCAGCGGCTCGGCGTAGAAGATGCGGGCGTAGCGCAGCACGTACTCGAGCTGGATGAGCACCCACGACGCGGCGACGCTGAGCACGGCGATGCCGGCGAGCACGTACTTCTGCGGATCGGGGGCGCGCTGGGCCTCGAAGATCACCGCGAGCACGGCGCCGAGGCTCACCAGGCTGCCCGCGATCGAGATCAGGCGCGCCGCCTGGCGACCGGGCGCCTCGAGTGTCGCGTGGGCGCGGGTGGCAGCAGCATCCATCGGCCAGATCAGCAGCAGCAGCCAGACGACGTTGACGAGCGCGAAGGCGCCCCAACCGGCGAGGATGCCTGCGGTCACCGTGAGGGCCGGGGCGACGAGGATGCCGACGGCGACGCCGACCACGATGGAGATCACGGTGCGTGGGCGCAGCAGCGCGTGCACAGACGGAGGGGTCACCCGAGGATGCTACCGGGCACGAGTTCTCCGGGAGCGGAATGAAGTACCCGCCCCACCGGTTACTCTGTAACGCTGCGTGCGCGACCGTACGCCGGCCCCCTTTCCTCCGAGGAGAAGAATGCCCACTGCCGACACCGGCTCGGTGCCCCAGGCATCCCCCGCACCCCTGATCCCCCGTAAGGACATGGCGGTGATCTGGGTGCTGCTCATCGCGGCCTTCGTCGCGATCCTGAACGAGACGACGATGGGCATGGCGATCCCGCACCTCATCGACGATCTCGGAATCGATGCGCTCGCCGCCCAGTGGGTGACGAGCGCGTTCATGCTCACCATGGCGGTGGTCATCCCCACCACCGGCTTCCTGCTGCGGCGCTTCACCACGCGGCAGATGTTCCTGGGGGCAATGACCCTGTTCTCCGCCGGCACCCTGTTGGCGATCCTCGCGTCCGGCTTCCCGATGCTGCTGGTCGCCCGCGTCGTGCAGGCCTCCGGCACCGCGATTCTCATGCCGCTGCTCATGACGACGATCATGAACCTCGTGCCGCCTGCCGCTCGCGGGCGCATGATGGGCCGGGTCAGCATCGTGATCTCGCTGGCCCCCGCGATCGGTCCGACGCTGTCGGGCTTCCTGCTGGACCACTTCAACTGGCGTTCGATCTTCGTCGTCGTGCTGCCGATCGCGCTGGTCGCGCTGGTCATCGGCTGGCGCCGACTGACCAACGTGGGCGAGACCACGCACGCTCCGATCGACATCCTCTCGGTGATCCTGTCGGCGTTCGGTTTCGGCGGCCTCGTGTTCGGGCTCAGCCAGATCGGCTCGATCGCCGAATCGGGCGGATCGACCACTCCCCTGTTCGTCTCGCTCGCGGTCGGTGTGGTCGCTCTCGCGCTGTTCCTCGCCCGCCAGGTCGTGCTGCAGCGCGAGGACGACGCGCTGCTCGATCTGCGGATCTTCCGGTCGCGGGACTTCTCGCTGTCGATGGTGCAGATGTTCCTGCTGTCGCTGGCGTTCTTCGGCACCCTCACGGTCGTGCCCCTGTACCTGCAGAAGGCACTCGGTTTGCCGTCAGCGGAGGCCGGTCTGATCGTGCTGCCCGGCGCGCTTGCGATGGGACTGCTCGGCCCGGTGATCGGGCGCATCTACGACTCGCACGGCACACGCGTGCTGCTCGTGCCTGGCGCGATTCTCGCGGCATCCATGCTGTGGGTGTTCTCCACCGTGACGGTGAACACGCCGATCTGGCTGATCGTGATCGCGCAGACCCTGCTGTCGATCGGTCTTGCCCTGTCGTTCACGCCGCTGTTCACGGCGGCGCTCGCCTCGCTGACGCCGAAGTTCTACTCCTACGGCAGCGCGGTCATCGGTACCGTGCAGCAGGTGGCGGGAGCCGCAGGCATCGCGGTGATGATGGCGGTCTTCACGGCCATCGTGGCCGCGTCCGGTGGCACCGAGGTGCCCACGGCTGTGGCGTCGGGTTCACGCGTGGCGTTCCTCATCGGCGCCGTGATCGCCTCGATCACGGTCGTGGGGGCGTTCTTCATCCGCAAGCCCGTCGATGACTCGGCCGAGGCGCCGGCACACGCCGGCCACTGACGTCCAGACAGACGAAACGGCGCCTCCCGCGACAGCGGTGGGGCGCCGTTCTCGTTCAGTCCTCGGAGGCGTCCTTCTCTGGCGCGGAACCAGTGGATGACTGGCCGGGCATCACGCAGAAGCCGCCCACGCACATGCCGGCCTGCGCATCGGCACCGAGCAGCTGCAGCCCCGGCACGGCGGCGAGGGCATCCGTGGTCTGGGGTGTCTGTGATTCGGTCATTCCTCGATGCTACGCCTGCCGCAGGGTGTGGGGGTCGTTATGCGCGGCCCATCCGTCCGGTGTGAAACCCCTCCGAGAATCGCTGTCAGGTTGATCCTCGAGTCGAGGTGCGGAAACGTGGCCCGGACATCGCGTCGCCCGGCGCGGTGGACGCAACCGGAAGGAGAGCGCATGCTCACCCTCACCGAGAACGCAGACACCATCGCGACGACCATCGTCGCCCAGCAGAGCGATGACCCCACCGCGGGTCTTCGCATCCAGGCCTCCAGCGCGGATGCCCCCGAGCAGCCGCGCTTCGCCGTCACCGTGGCCCCCGCACCCCAACCCGGTGACGACGTCGTGGAGGGTGTCGGATGCCGCGTGTTCCTCGAACACGACGCGTCGACCGCCCTCAGCGACAAGGTGCTCGACGCCGACGTCGACGCACAGGGTGGCGTCTCGTTCACGCTGCTGCCGCAGAGCGCCTGACGCCGCTCACCGTCGCCCACTCCGCTCCCCCAGGCGGAGTGGGCGACTGCTCTCTCGCGGCGAGGCAGAATGGGCGGATGACCCTCGAAACCCCGCGCCTGCGGCTGCGCGAGCTCACCGAGGCGGATCTGCCGGCGCTGCGCGCCATTCTGCAGAATCCGCAGGCGATGGTGGCGTATGAGGGGCCGATGTCGGATGCCGAGGTGCACGGCTGGCTCGAACGCCAGCAGCAGCGGTATGCGGCCGACGGCTTCGGGTTGTGGGCTGCCGTCTCGCGCGAGACGGACGAGATGATCGGACAGTGCGGGCTCACCCTGCAGTCCGGCTCCGGCGAAGAGGTGGTCGAGGTGGGGTATCTGTTCCGCCCCGACGTCTGGCACCGCGGCTACGCGACCGAGGCGGCGTCGGGAGCGGTCGCCCACGCGTTCGCGACGCTGGATACCGCTGCCGTGCACGCGCAGATCCGCGACATCAACCTCGCGTCGATGAACGTCGCGATCCGCCTGGGGATGACCGTGCGGGGACGCTTCGTGAAGCACTACCGCGGCGTGACGATGCCGCACCTCGACTTCGCGGTCACCCGAGAGGCGTGGGCCGCGCACAGCTGACGGGCGTCACTCTTCGCGTGCGGCGGCGAGCGCGGCTCGGTTCGTGGGGTAGACGGCGTCGCCGTCGAGCACACCCCAGCGCCGCATCCGGTCGACGACGCGTCCGTGTCCGCGGCTGCACCGGAACTGCACGTCACGCTCGGCCAACCAGTCCCGCAGAGCACTCAGCGCATCGGCGGCGGTGATGTCGATGTCGCTGATGGCCTCGAGGTCGAGGATGAGCCAGCGCACCGGCTGAGCTCTCGTCGTGACCAGCCGTTTGAGGTTGTCGACCACGACCGCACTGTTGGCGAAGAACAAAGGCCCTGCCACGCGCACCAACAGGATGCCGGGTGCCGACTGCACCGTGGGAGCGAAAGGCGCCCGCTGGGTGCTGCCCTCGGCGCCGTCATCGATCAGGATGTCCACCGCGGGGCGCGCGGCGCGCCTGGCCACGTTGATCAGGGCCAGCACGAACGAGACGAAGATTCCCGAGATGGCGCCGACGAACAGGGTGACGATGAAGCAGACCGCGCCGATGACGAACTCGAACCGGTCGCGGCGCCAGAGCGATCCGAACTCGGGCAAGCCGAGCAGCGGCACGATCGCGACAGCGACGACGGCGCCGATCGCCGGCATCGGGATGTCTTCGAGCAGTGCGGTTCCGAACAGCAGGAGCAGCAGCACGCCGGCGGCCATCACGATCGTCGGCAGCTGTGTGCGCGACCCGGCCTGGTCCATCGCGGCGGTGCGGGAGGTGGAGGATCCGACGGCGAAACTGCCGGAGGCGCCCGAGGCGATGTTGGCGATCCCGAAGGCGAACAGGTCTTGGTCGGGCCGGTGCTCCACGCCCTGTTTCTCGGCATAGGCGCGGGCGACAAGGAGCCCCTCGGCGGTGGTCACGAGCGTCAGCGCCAGCGCGGTCGGCACGAGGGCGATCCAGGTCGCGAGATCGAGCATCGGCCAGCGGGGCGCCGGCAAACCCGCCTCGACCGGGCCGAGCACGGCGACCCCGGCGTCGGCGAGCCCGGTACTCGCGACGAGGACGGTCGCGCCGACGAGCACGATGAGCGCCCACGGCACGGCTCGCGCCAGGCGTCGCCCGATCAGCAGCACGGCGACCCCGACGACCGAGATGCCGGTCGCCGCGAGCGATGCGGTGCCGAGACCGGAGATGAGGTCGAAGATCTTCTCGGTGAATGACCCGCCGGAGTCGATCTTCACGCCCAGCATCTTCGCCACCTGCGAGACGAGGATGTCGAGGGCGAGACCGCCCACGAAGCCGATCAGGATCGGGGTCGAGAGGAAGCTGGCCAGATACCCGAGGCGGAAGACGGATGCCGCGATGAAGAACAGCCCGGAGAGGATGGCCTGGGCCATCGCCATGGCGACGTAGTCAGCGCTGCCGGCGATCGCAAGCCCGCCGACGGACGAGGCGACGAGGGCAGCCGCTGCGGCATCCGGCGAGGCGACGAGCTGCCGTGACGAAACGAGCAGTGCGTAGAGGACGACGGGGACGATGAGGGCGTACAGGCCCGCTGTGGGCGGCAGGCCGGCAATCTGCGCGTAGCCGATGTTGAGCGGCACGGCGATCGCCAGCAGCGTGATCCCGGCCATGACCTCGCGCAGCGCGTTGTGACGCGTGAGGCCCGCGAACGGATGCCACCGGACCGCACCGCGCGCCGCGCCATCGTGCCGACCCCCACCGGTCTTTGCCCCACCCCGCGATGTCACCCGACAAATGTACCGAGCGCGCCGCCGCCGTCTAGGGGGTCAGGCCACTCACAGGCCACGGCTCGTAGACCACGTCTGCGAACGCGTGCACTTCCGTGCGAAGCCGGGCGACAACGGCGTCGCCGTCAGCGGCCCACTGCCTGCGGCTGTGGGCATCCGTCCAGCCCAAGACAGGATCGAAGTGGGTGTTCCACAGCTCGTTCCACGCGGCAAGATCGCGCGTCAGAGCGGCCGAGAGACCGTACATCTCCGGGGTTGTCGCGTACCCGACATCCCACGTCGGAGTGGAGTCCTCCCACAACGGCCAGGCGCGCCCGTACTCGGGGAACACCCTGATCTGTCGCCGTGCGGGCGAGGCAGGTGACATGGGTCAGTCCCAGTCGAGGTACTCCTCGATGATCACCGCGGTCTCGATCGGCTGATGCATCGGGAACAGGTGATCACCGGCGACCGTCTTGATGCTGGCCCGCTCGGGGATCGAGGACTGCAGCGCCTCGGCGGTCGCCGCCGTCGTCACCGTGTCGTCGGTGCCCTGAACGATCAGCACCGGGATCGCCGGTGCGACGGGCAGGTCGACGTCTTCGACACCGAGCATGAGCAGACCGTTGGCGCGATCGGGGTGCGCGGCAGTGAGCGCTCGGGCGATGGTTCCGCCGTAACCGTGGCCGCCCACCCAGGTGTGCTCGAGGCCCGCATGGTCGATGACCGCGAGCGCGTCGGCAACCTGCTCGTCCAGCGAGAGCTCGCTGTCGCCGGCGCGGTAACCGATGCGCAGCACGTGGAAGCCGGCTTCCTCTGCCAGGTAGTGGCCGACGACACCCAACACATCGCCTTCGAGACCGCGCTCCTGAATCAGCACGAGCTTGACGGGCCCTTCCCCCTCGTCGACAAAGGGGATCGCGCGGCCTTCGGGCTCGAAGATCTGGGTCTCGGTCATGGGCGCACGGCTCCTCGGTCAGCGATCGTGGGTCGGCATCCAGCGTAGTCTGTGCTGCTGGGCGTCACACGTTCAGCCGGCGGCATCGGCAGTGCGCGTGGACGGATTCTGCTGGGCGAACGCGACGACGTCCTCCCACGACCACTGCAGATCGGTGGGCGGCATGCCACCCATCGTCTCGCTCCCCCAGTTGTCCCAGACCCAGTCTCTCGGCACGATATGTACCGCGGTGCCTCGGTGCGGTGCCGGCAGCGGATCGCCGTACACCACGAGCACGATCGCGTAGGCACCCTCGGTCCACCAGTCTGCGCGACGGACGCCCGTGCGCACGAGTTCATCGGCGTACGGTCGGAGTTGCCCCTCTGCCCCGGCAAGATCCACCGCGAAATAGTTGCCATGGTGGTAGTTGCCGGCGCCGCGGATGTCTAGCCAGAGTTTGCTGGCCTGATGCCGGCGGGTGTCGAGAGCACCAGCATCGCCGTCCGCGGGCGATGGCAGCCAGGCGAGCGGCACGATCCAAGCTTTACCGCGCGCGAGCATCGGGTAGGCACCTCCCAGCCACACGCTCGGCGCGGACTCGGCCGCTGTGGCGTCCGCGCGCAACAGATCGTGGATGGCGTCGACAAGACCCCGGCCACCCTCCCCCGCGCCGACGACCGCACCGCTGCGAACGGAGTCAGCCTCAAACGCGTGGTCTGCGAGGCGAGACTGCTGTGTGTGATCGGTCACGAAGCGAGTGTAAGACGAGGCGGACGACAAGCGTCGCGCGGGCACGCGCGCGGTCTAGT
>NZ_JBBDGN010000029.1:0-1464 GCF_037204145.1 Microbacterium istanbulense | reverse complement strand
GGGCGGTTTCAAGGGGTCGTCGCAACACCGAAACGAACTAGACAAGTTCTAGCAGGCGCTCGGCTGGAGTTTTCCAGCCGAGCGTTTTGCGTGGGCGGCCGTTGAGTTGCTGGGCGACGTGCTCGAGGTCTGCGGGGCCGAAGACCGACAGGTCAGTGCCCTTCGGGAAGTATTGGCGTAGCAGTCCGTTGGTGTTCTCGTTCGATCCTCTTTGCCATGGCGATGCGGGGTCGCAGAAGTAGACCGGGACGCCGGTGGTGATCTTGAACGCCTTGTGCTCGGCCATCTCGGCTCCCTGGTCCCAGGTCAACGACCCCCGCAGATGCTCCGGCAGCGTCCCGATCAGGTTCTGAAGGACATCGCGGACGGCGGATGCGGAATGGTCTCCGGGCAGGTGTCCGAGCATCACGTATCGGGTGGTCCGCTCGACGAGCGTGATGATCGCGGTCTTGTTCTTCTCCCCGGTGATCAGATCCCCTTCCCAATGTCCGGGGACAGCGCGATCCTCGATCTCGGCAGGCCGGTCAATGATCATGATCATCGGATCGACGAACCGGCTGGTGCGGCGCTCCGCCGACTTCTGCGGGACGCGACGGGCCCGGCCGCTGCGCAATGCCTGAGCGACCTCGCGTCGCAGACCGCCGCGAGCTTGGAAATAGAGGGCCTGGTAGATCGTCTCGGTGCTCACCCGCATACCCTCATCGTCTGGATGCTCTTCGCGGATCCGGTTGCGGATCTGCTCCGGAGACCATCTTCGCGAAAGCCCGTCCGTGACGTAATCCCGCAACCTGCCCGGCTGGGCGAGCTTCGCCGGTTTCGGACGCGCGCGTGCTGCTGCTGACGCGCGATGCGCGGCATACGGCAGATACCGACCATCGACCGTGTGAGCGTCCAGCTCACGCATGATCGTCGACGCCGGCCGGCCCATCTCCCGCCCGATCGCCCGCAACGAGAACCCCGCCCGGCGCAGGTCGGCGATCTTCTCCCGCTCAAGCAGCGACAACAACCGGCTCCCCACAACATCTGACACCGGTGACGGCTGACTCGACATACTCTCCATCGTGACCTCGCCAGTCGCGTAATTCACTCGCCGACCGTCCGGATAGAACCGCGAATCACGCGACTCCCGCACCCCGTTATCCCAGTCCGTTGCGGTCCGTGGATGGATCCCGACACGCATCGCAGCTTCCCGACGCGAGACGCCCTCGGCACGCAAACGCGCGAACTCAGCACGCCCCGGATGCGGACGTGACGGATAAACCTTCACACGGAACCCGATCTCCCGAGCCCACGAACGCGCGGTATTGACATTCAACCCCAACTCCCGCGCAGCAAGCATCACGCTCCCCAGCGACCCCAGCAACGCCACGAACTCAGCCCGCAGCTGCGCCCTCTCCTCCGAAAACGACACGGTCGTCGCAACCTCCCAAACTCGGGGTGTTGCGACGACCGTTAGAACCCGCC
>NZ_JBBDGN010000028.1:0-3172 GCF_037204145.1 Microbacterium istanbulense | reverse complement strand
GATAAGCCCGGATCCGTAAGTTCTTGGGTGGCCCGGGAGGGCTGGGTGTGGCTGAGCCTTGATCGCCCCTGATGGCTCCGATGGATTGGCCGCCCGGCTCCTCCTGGGACGCCTTGACTGCTGATTGAGATGCGCGTCCTGGTCGCTGTTTACGGATCTGTCGGCGGGGTGTTCCTTCGGGCCACGACATTGCTCGCATGCTCGAAGGAGGAACTTGATGAAGGAACAGATCCCGCTCGGCTGGGCGGGCATCGATGTCGGCAAAGGTCATCACTGGATCTGCCTCATCGACGAGACCGGCACCACGGTCTGGTCGGCGAAGGCGGTGAACGACGAGGCAGCGATCCTCGACGCGGTCAGCAGCGTGCTCGCCCGCGCCGACGAGGTCGTCTGGGGAGTCGACGTCACCGGGACCATGTCCGGGCTGCTGCTCGCGTTGTTGGCGGCGCACGGTCAGCGAGTGAGGTACGTGCCCGGCCGGACGGTGAACCAGATGTCGGTCGCATACCGCGGTGAAGCCAAGACCGACGCCCGCGACGCCTACGTCATAGCCGAAACGCTGCGGCACCGCGGCGATCTTCAGGAGGTGGAGGTCTCCACCTCGTTGGTGACCGAACTGCGGCTGCTGGTGACTCATCGCACCGACCTGGTCGGTGACCGGGTCCGGATGGTCAACCGGCTCCGTGACGTGCTCAGCGGCTACTTCCCTGCACTGGAGCGGTCGTTCGACTACGCCCACAGCCGCGGCGCGCTGACCCTGCTGACCGGCTACCAGACACCGCAGGCGATCCGCCGGACCGGTGCGTCGCGGCTGCGGGCATGGCTGGTCAAGCGGAAGGTCCGCAGCGCCGACCAGATCGCAGCAGCCGCACTGGTCGCGGCCAAGGCCCAGCAGACCGTCGTGCCCGGGCAGGACGTCGCGGCCAGCATCGTGGCCGACCTCGCCACCCAGCTCCTGGCGATCGGTTCGCGGATCTCCGAGCTGGACGCCCGGATCACCAGCACCTTCCGGGCGCACCCCCAAGCCGAGATCATCGAGTCCCTGCCAGGCATGGGCCCGATCCTGGGCGCCGAGCTCATCGCCGCAGCAGGCGACCTCAACGGCTACGCGAACGCCGGCCGGCTCGCCTCAGCCGCCGGGCTGGTGCCGGTCCCGCGAGACTCCGGACGGCGCACCGGGAACCTGCACCGCCCGCAGCGCTACTCACGCAAGCTGCGCAGGGTGTTCTACCTCTCCGCCTCAGCCGCCATGATGCGCGAGGGACCCAACCGCGACTACTACCTCAAGAAGCGCGGACAGGGCCACGGACACGTCCAAGCGCTCATCGCGCTATCCCGCCGACGCGTCGACGTCCTCTGGGCTCTGCTTCGCGACAACCGGCTCTTCGAAATCGCTCCACCTACTCGAGAACCGATGGCTCGAACGGCTTGACAAAGTCATTGAGAACGGCTTGACAAAGTCATTGAGAATCCACCGATCACGTTTTCGATGTGGACGCCGTGACGTTGAGTCTCGGTTGACGGTGTCGGGGTAGGGGTGAGTGCCCGGCCTCGCTGCCGGGGGGTTCCACTGAGGTTCCTGGGTTGCGCCGCCGGGGGCGGCTGGGTGGTCAGGTCGTTGCTGTGGCCGGTGGCGCGTGGACGCGTTCGAAGAGGGCGGTCCAGGCGTGCTGCCAGGGCCAGGCCCGGGGTAGGTGCAGGGTGAGCCGTCGGGCGGAGGTCGCGACCCGGGCCGGGATGTGGATCAGTGCGCGCCGCACGGTCGGGGTGGTCGCCCTGGCCAAGCACCGCTGACCGGTGAGGGTGGCGGCGGCGCGGGTGAGGTTGAAGGCCATGACGGCTAGGACGAGCCAGGCGCTGTTGGCCGCGAAGGATTTCGAAGGTAGGTGCGCCAGGGCTGAGTTCTTCAGGTCGGCGTGGACCTGTTCGATGATGGCGTGGGCGCGGTGGACCTTGTCGGCGGTGACGGTGTCAGCGGTCTCGGCATCGGTGGTGGTGAAGAACGCGTGGTGTCTCCACACCTCGAACAGGCCGTGCTGTCCGGCACGCTTCTTCTTCTCGGCGTTGGCGTCAGGGATGCGGCGCACCACGAGCCGGCCGGTGACCTGCTCGCTCTTCTTCTTCGAGGTGAACGCCGTGTAGGGCACCTCGGCGACCTGCGCTGAGGAGATCCAGGTGCCGGACTCTTCGTCGAAGATCGCGTTGGGGTACTCGATGGTGGTCCAGGCGTCCACGGCGATGCTGCTGATGGCGGCCTTGACGCGCTTGTCGAGGCGGACGGTGACCGAGACCTCCGCACCGGTCTTGACCGCGGCACCGATGACGGCGTGCCCGTAGTACGCGGAGTCGGCGCGTAGCAGCACCCGACCCGTCCCGCCGGAAGGATCGGCACCTTCTCCGCGGCGCAGGGTGCGCACCGTCTTGAGGGCGTCACGGACTAGCCGTTGGGCGCCGCGGGCGGAGTTCGCCGACCCTTTCCGCAGGCGTTGGGCCACGATCACCGGCGCGGAGGTGTCGGTGGAGACGGTGGCGATCAGGGCGTTCAGGCCGCGCACTCCCGTGTAGCCGAACCCGGCGCCCTGCTTGGTGTAGCCGTGGACCTCGATGATGGTGTCGTCGATGTCGACCACCGCCAGCTGCCCGATCCCGGCCACCACCGGGGTGTCCGCGGCCAGGGCGGTCAGGAACCTCGAGGCGACCCCGTCGAGCTGGCGCACGTGCCCGAACGTGTGGCTGCGCAGGAACGAACCCAACGTCGAGGGCGCGTAGCAGCGGTCGAAGACCCGACCCATCCCACCGTGGCGCAGGATCGCCATGTCGTCGATGCTGTCCGCGCCGGCGACCATCCCCGCCACCAGCGCGCTCACCTTCGCGCCGGCGTTGGCGCCCTTGTCGCCCGGCACGCTCAGATGCTCATCCGCCAGCGCTGACAGGCCCGCCTTCTCCGCCAAGCGCAGCACCGGCACCAGGCCCGCCGAGCCGATCAGGTTCGGGTCATCGAAGACCGCCGTCGTCGCTGCCGGGGTGTGAGAGAGTTGCACCTACGAGATGTCCCTTGTGATCAGGTCGAACGAGAGCGTGAAGAACTTTAATTCTCCTGCATCACAAGGGATTTCTCATGCTCCGACCCGCGTACAACCCGACAAAACCCCATCCCCATCGGTGGATCCGG